>JAIUOC010000007.1:0-300000 GCA_020161265.1 Chloroflexota bacterium
GGAATGTGCTGCGGACGCAGCACCCATCAGTTGGAAAGGTGCGATTTTGGCGATAAAAAATCCGCTGATGTCAGAAGAGCATCGGAGCGGAGCAATTCGTCAAATGTGTGATGTTGAGCAAACATCGATGCTGTCGGTCAACAGCCTGAGGATTCTACCACCGCTGCTCGTTCGTGTCAAATGAGCCGATGTGGGCGATTCGATTCAGGTTGGTGTGTCGTGACTGGCGAAACCCGTCATGCGTTGACAGCTCGGGGATTCTACCGCAGATTGTATCCCTTGTCAAATCACCCGAACCCGCTCCATCCAGAGCGAGGAACGAAACCGCGAAGGACGCGAAGGCCACGAAGATAGGTTGTTTCGCCACGAATTACACGAATTGCACTAATTCTTCTGCTGTGCCACAACGCTGATTCGTGCCCCCTGGCCGCTGACCCCTGAATCCTTGCCCTCCTCTTTCTGCCTTTATAATTGAATTGATGACATAGCTTGATCGAGAGATTGGGAGTACCTCAAATGTACCCAACCTATATGCAGGAATTAGCCAGTTTTATGGTCGAAGCAAACGTAGTCGAGACGGTTGCCGGGGTTGATGAGGTAGTCATAGCTGAACTTGAGCAAGCTCGTGGATATCGTTTGCCAGCCTGTTATCGTGCCTTTTTACAAACCTTTGGCAACACCAACACCCACCGTTGGTTTGATGGTGATTATGCCGCTATCGATCGGCTTGATGAGGCACACAGAACAGCCAGATATATGCAAGAAGATGGACTAATGCCTTGGTTAGCTGACCCATTGATTATCCCATTCACTCAACATCAAGGGTATGTTATCTATTATCTTCGGCGCGATCAAGGTGACGATCCTGTGGTTTTTTGTGCCAGCCTTGGCGACGAGCCTGCCCCAACCGAACCCAGTCAGCTTGCCCCAACATTCTCGATCTGGCTACGTGATAGTGCCTTTGATGCAATCGAATGTAGATTTTGGACTGAAGAATACCTGACGTATATTCGAAAACCTAATACGAATCTTGAGGAACGCAGTAGCCTTGTAGTTCAGCATATGCAGGAATATAGGCAGCTTTATGAGCATTTTAGTGCTCAACGCTATCAAACAGACATCCAAAAGCAATACTTAACAGGCCCTTGGGATTTTCTAAGCGCTTGGGTTAGTACATTTCGCCAAACCGATCTTTATCAACAGATGCAGCAATTACAACTTCCCCTACCTTTTCGTTGGGCGCAGTTTGAAGGGGAGCAATGATCAATGAAGCAGCGATTGAACAAAACGCTGTGGGGAATAGGGTTGCTGTTGGGAATGCTCACAGGTTGTGCATCCAACCAAATAGATCGTTTGGGTGAGGTGTTAGAACGATATCCTTGAATTGGGTTGCCCTGCTAAGGACTTAATCGCTAGTAAGGCAACCCAATTTATTATCACCAACTAGTCAACAATTAATCGTGCGCTCGCAGCGGAAAAACCGCCCGTAGCCTAGCATCGCTCAGGTACAAACCACCCCACAGCATGCCGCCAAGAATCAGTGGAAACACCAGCGAAAAGAGCGGGTCGCCCACGCGCACATGGCTGGCAATAGCGCCACCAAAGTAGCCTGTCAGCAGCACCGTTCCCAACACTGCTGTGCGCGGAATGATCGCCAAAACCGTACAAACCAGCAGCAAAATCCCCAAGCTCAAGGCAATTCCATCGGGGTAGCCGAGTGCCGCAAACGATTCGGCCACAGGCGCAGGATTAAACAGCTTGAAACCACCATCAAACAGCAGAAACGCCGCTGCCAAACCCCGCAAAATCCGGCTTGTCCACACGATTGGCTTTGATGGAGCGGTCATCACAGTTGCCATCAATGGTATCCTTTCGCTAGTATCTAGCTCAATCAACGGATTTTGGATTTAGGCCTTGATTGTTGATGCTTCGAGCAGTTCCAAGGCAGCACTTTCCAACATATCGAGTGCGCTTTGCATGCCCGCTTCCATACCCGAATTCACATGACCATCGCGATGCTCTTGACAGCTATGTTGAACTAGCAGGGTCAGGCTACAGCCACCATCACGTTCGCTAAAAGTTATCGTATTGAGTGCTTCACCATCGGGCATGGCCTCGTAGACTTCGGTACAAACAATCAATTCATTAGGAGCGAGCTGCTGATAAACTCCATGAAAAGCCACCTCAAAGCTCGTTTCAGTCACCGTTACCCAACGCCACATTCCACCAACCTGAAGATCAATATCGGCAATTGTGACCGTGCCATGACCAGCCGACCACCAACGTTTGACCAACTCAGGAGTCGTCCAAGCGCGATACACCAACTCTTTAGGCACATTAAAATCACGATTAATTTGAATTTGGGTATCGGTTGGTAACGTTACAACTGCCGAATGCTTATTTACCAAGGTTGCCATGGTTAATCCTCCTCATGATTCAGTTCTTCGAGTAATTCATCCAAAGCATCAAACCGCTCATTCCACATTTGTTCATAGCGGCGAATCCAATCGTGAATTGGTTTGAGGGCGCGACCATTCAAGCGATAGTAACGCTGCCGCCCATCATCACGCACCAGTACCAACCCAACTTCACGCAATACGTGAAGCCGTTTGGAAACCTGTGGCTGAGCCAGCCCAAGCTGCTCCACCAGCTCGTTGACTGCTAATTCGCCATGAACAAGTAGGTCAAGAATTTGCCGCCGACCAGGTTCTGCGATCGCATTGAAAACATCAGTTGTTGTTGCTGCACGTGCCATATATTTATTATATACCAATATGGGAATATATCAAGAACGAATTTGCTATTTTTAACGACGAATATCGATGAAGGAGCTAGGATTCGGGATTCAGGATTCAGTGAGCCAGTTTTAATTAAACCACAAAAAACTATGGGCTACCGAAACAGCTGGTGGTGGTTCAATAGCCCATAGTCGCTATGTTCTCCGCTCTGCGCCTCTGCGTTATTTACTCAGCGTCGAGTGCTTGCCATTCAACTTTGAGTTTTTCGCGGAAAGCAAATTGCTCAAAATGTTCGTTCATAATGTGTTGAATGGTGGCAACAGCCTCGCTGGTTTCGGCATCAATCACAAAAATCAACTGTTCAGCTTCGGCTTGCATGGCACATGTGCCCATTGCAAAATAGGCCATACCTTGCTGATCGTCGTATTCGACTTTGATTTTGTGGGCGTAGTGCTTGCATAATTTTTTGATGTAGCTCGAACCAAGCGCGGTTGGAATTGTTGCCTGTGATTGCATGAAATGCTCCTTATGTATTTTAGTTAATTGATCCACGAAGGACACGAAGAACACGAAGGCTGTTTTTAGCCACGAATTTCACTAATTATTCTGCTGTACCAAATGGCTGAATCTTGACCGCTAGACCCTGAATCCTGACTACTGACTCCTCGCCTAACTCTGCGCCTCTGCGTTAAGCCTAGCCCTTTTGATTTTTGCCTTCTGACTTTTGACTTTTCTGCACCCCAACAATAATCGGCGTACCGCTAATTGGGTCGGGGATTAATCGACAGTGCACACCATAGAGTTGATGAATTAATTCGGGGGTAACCACGGCGTTTGGCGCACCAGCAGCGATGATCGAGCCAGCACACATGGCGATCAGATGGTCGGCATAGCGACAAGCACTTGCCAAATCATGCACCACCATCACCACGGTTTTGCCTTCAGCCGACAATTGGCGAATCAGCTCAAATACCTCGATTTGATGCCCAAGATCAAGCGCAGCGGTCGGCTCATCGAGCAGCAGCAATGGCGTTGATTGAGCGAGAGCCATGGCGATCCAAGCGCGTTGGCGTTGACCACCCGAAAGCGTCGTCAAGGGTCGATCAGCCATCTCCATCAAATCAGCAGTCGCGATTGCAGTCACCACGGCATGTTGATCTTCTTTTGACCACTGACGCAACAGGCCAGTATGGGGATGCCGACCAAAACGCACCAAATCGGCCACAGTCATACCATCGGGAGCCACGCCATCTTGGGGCAGCAAGGCCAAAGCTTGGGCCATCTCACGCGGCGAAAGACGGGCAATATCCTGGCCATCGAGCAAAATTTGGCCTTGCTTGGCTGGATGCAATTTGGCTAAACCCGCCAGCAAGGTTGATTTACCACAGCCGTTTGGACCAATAATCGCCGTAACCTGGCCATGGGGAATCGAGGCATTCAGCTGATCAATAATCGTTGTGCGTTGATAGCCCAAGACCAAATTTTGGGTTTGCAACGCCGCTAGGGGAGAAACACTCATAATTGTTTGCCTCGCGGGGTTCGCAACAGGAACCATAATAAGTAAGGGCCGCCAACTAAGGCTGTTACAATGCCCACTGGAATTTCAGTTGGGCTGAACAAAGTGCGCCCAAGCAAATCAGCCAGCATGGTAAAGCATGCGCCAGCCAAGGCTGAAGGCACAATCGGCACAGTGCGCGGGCCAGCCAAGCGCCGACCCAACTCAGGTGCAGCCAAGCCAATCATGCCAACTGGCCCAGCAACCGCAACCGCAAGGCCGGTCAAGCTCCCCGCCAACAAAATCGTGAAGAAGCGCAAACGATTGACTCGCACCCCTAAACTTTGGGCAACTGCATCGGGCAAGCGCACCAAATTAAGGCGTTTACCCACGATCGCAGCCAGCGGTAGCAATATCACCACGCCCCAAGCCAGCAAGCTTACGGTAATTCCCGAACGATCGTTCAAGCTGCCAATTGTCCAAGGAAAAGCATCATTGGCAGCATCAATTGGGGCACGTGCTAGCATCAAATTAGTGGCAGCTCCACAGATTGCGCCCAAGCCCAGCCCTGTGATTAAGAAACGATAACCGCGGGTGCCAGCCCCACCACTCAAGGCAAAGGTTAAGGAAAGCATAGTAATTGCACCGATCAAGGCCATGCCTGAAGGCGCGAGGGTTGTACTAACTCCCACGACCGAGGCAACCGCAAAAGCCGTCGCAGCATTATCGATCCCAATCGTATCGGGGTTGGCCAGTCGATTGCGACTGAGCGTTTGCAACAAACAGCCAGCCATGCCCAAAGCAGCGCCAGCCATGCCACCTGCCAAAACGCGAGTCAGCCGTAAATCGCGCACAATAAAGATATTTTTGGTTTCGCCTTGATTAAACAAGGCTGCCAAGGCATCAAGTGGGGCGATTTTGACCGTACCACTGCCGAGGCTCAGGCCAACCAAAACTACCGTCGCAAGCAGCAAAAGCAAACTCGCCAGCCAAGCCCGTCGATCCAACAGCAGGCTCAAACGGCCAACGCGTAGCAACCATAAGCCAGTTGGTTGGACGGTAAATGGCTGGGCTAGGTTTAGCTCGTGAGCAACACTCGTGGTTGGGGTCAGCGAAAGTCGATCCATGCCATTCTCCTAGAGCGCTGGTAAGCGTTGGCTGCGCACAATCAGCACCAAAATTGGTGCACCAATTAATGCTGAAATCACACCCAGTGGGGTTTCGGTTGGTCGCGCAACAATCCGCGAAAGCACATCGGCCAACAGCACAAAACTTGGGCCAAGCAGCACCGCCAATATTAACGCTCGCCGAATATCTGGCCCCACCATCGCGCGGGCCGCAATCGGCACCACCAACCCGACAAAGCCAATTGGCCCAGCCATCGCCGTGGCCGAACCAACCAATAAGGCGACGCTAATCATCACGCCTGTTCGGACTAATTTGGGGCGTTGACCAAGCCCGCTGGCAACTTTTTCGCCCAGTGCCAAGGCCGCTAATGGCCGCGCTAGCAACAAGGCAACCGCCAAACCCAGCAATAATACGGGAATTGCGGAAGTGATGCTGCTCAAATTACGGCCAGCAATTGCGCCAATCGTCCAAAAACGCACCTCATCGGCGGTGCGTTGATCGGTCAGCAAAATTACTGAGGAAACCGCCGCCAGCATGCTGCTCAAGGCTGCGCCCGCCAGCACTAAGCGAATTGGATCATCGCCGAGGCCACTCATGCGGGCAACGCCGAGCGCGACGGTACAGCCAACCAACGCCCCAAAAATGGCAACGCCAACTTGTAAATTATTCAGGCTGGCTCCGAGCGCAATCGATACGACCACGGCAGTCGCCGAACCTGCGCTGACCCCCAACAAACCTGGCTCAGCCAAGGGATTACGGGCAGCCGCCTGCAATAATGCCCCAGCCGAGCCAAGCGCCACGCCGACCAAAACGCCAATAATCGTGCGTGGTACGCGCAAATCGAGCACCGTCAAACGGGCTTGATCATCACCAGAGCCTTGGAGCACAGCAAAGACTTGGGCCAAGCCAATTGCATTATCCGAGCCAACCCCAAGGCTCAATAAAATAACAATTGCCAGCAAGCCAAAGGCTGCCAGCACTCCAATGAGCATGCGTCGCGAGAGCAAAGTTGTAGCCATTATCGTTTTTCCCAATTTAAGTAGGGGTTCGGGAGAACATAGAACATAGCAACTATTTGGATCAACAGAATAATTAGGCTTACCCAAGTTAACCTATTGATCCAAATAGTTTTGTGTATTATCCCGATCCCCAACCTTCGTGTTCTTCGCGTGCTTCGCGGTTCCCGTTCTCCTGATCCTTAACTTTTGAGTTTAAGCTGCTGGAGATCACAGATCAAACCGATCCCCGACCCCCAACAACCAACCCCCAATAGCCTATTGTGCCGCAGGAACGCCAGCGATAATATCGCTCAAGATGGCATCGGCAGCCAATGGACCAAACGCGCTGCTCCAGAGTTGAGCGCTAACCGCCACAACTTGCTTGGATTTTTCAGCCTTCAATTGGCCAAACGCTGCTTGTTCGCGGGCGGTTGCCAAAGCGCCATCGCCTTCAGCATTGAACGTGGCCACAAACAACCAGTCGGTATCAACGGTTGCCAATTGTTCCAAGCTCAAAACATCGGTGTGTGGTGCATCAGTGCCCAAATCAATCGCCACTTGGGGCAAGCTCAAGCCCAATTCTTCGATCAAGACAACTGCTGGCAACAAGCGACCCATCACCAATGGGCCTTGGGGCATCCAGCGGATAACCGCGCCAGTCGTGCCTTCTTTGATTGCTAATTTGGTTTTGGCATCAGCAACTTTCGCATCGAATTCTTTCAACCATGCTTCGAGTTCGCTGGTTTTGCCCAAGGCTGCGGCATATTCGCCAGCGGCATCTTTCCAAGCGCCAATGCCGTTGGTTGGCACGATGGTTGGAGCAATTGCGCTCAATTTTTTGTAGGTTTCTTCGTCGATGCGGTTGTGGGTCAAAATCAAGTCGGGGGTAGCAGCAATTACTGCTTCGAAGTTGATTTCGCCAGGGTTACCAACAATCGCAATCCCAGGCACTTTATCGGCGATGTAGGGAGCAACGCCTTCGCTCAAACGTGAGCTAATGCCACCAACTGGGATAATACCCAAGGCCACGGCGGTATCCAATGCGCCTTCATCAAGCGTCACCAACCGAGCAGGAGTTGCTGGCACTTCGACCGTGCCATAGCGAGTTTCAATGCTGCGAGTGCCGCTAGCACTGGTTTCTGTAGTTGCTTCGGCGGTTGGCGCTTCGGTTGCTGCCGGAGCCTCGGTCGCAGCTGGGGCTTCGGTTGCTGCCGGAGCCGTAGTTGCCGCAGAAGCTTCGGTTGCCGCCGGGGCAGTGGTTGCGGTTGGAGCCGTGGTCGAGCCACAAGCAGCCAAGGTCACAAGCGCGAGTAAGGCCAATAACGAACGAAAACGAACTGAAAGGGATGTCATTGGTGTAATTCCTTTGTATGCTAAAAATTTTAGCGAATACCAATACTAGTCTGGCGTAAATCGGGCGCGGGCAATAAACCCGTTCGAATACACCGCTTAAGATAGCCAAAGAAGCGCTCGCGATCGATCACAGGCACGGCAATACCATGCGCTGCCAACGTTTGCAGCAAGCGTTTGTTTTCAATCGTACCAATTGTGCTGGGCAGTTCCCCGCCATCAGCCTGGCGCTCAAAGAAGGTCAGGGTTGCCTGACTCATCGCATCGTCGGCGTTACGCAACGCTTGATACCATTGCTCAACTCTGCACAATTGCACGCCATAGCCATAATCACCAACCCAGCCCAAAAGTTGGGCAAAGCTGATTGGCTCGCTGGGCGCAAGGTTATACACGCGCACCCCGCGATGATTACGGCTAAATTGCACGATTGTCTGTGCAGCAAAATCAACTGGATTCCAGATTTCCTCGACAGGCAGGCTGGGCAATAAGCCACGCGGCACACCTGCTTGGACAATCCGCCAGAATAAATCATCTTGATTGACAAAATTGCTTTGATTGGGGCCAACCACCCGCCCTAAACGATAGACGGCGACGGGCAAACCACGGGTAGCCGCTTGTTCGAGCAAGCGTTCGGCGACCCATTTGCTTTGGCTATAACCATCGCGTAGCCCAGCATGCGCCGCCACAAAATCTTCGGGCACGCGATGCATCACGCTTTGCGGTGGCGAAACTGCCAAGGTTGAAACGTAATGCACAGGTGTGCAACGTACCGCTGCCAAACGTAAAATTTCGCTGGTAGCGTTGACGTTGACCGCCCGCAAACTGCTATATTCACGAACCACACTGACCATCGCCGCATTGTGATAAATCAAATCGCAGCGTTCGATCAAGCTTTGCCATTGCTGACCGTCAAGCCCAAATTGGGGCTGAGCCAAATCACCCTGCCAAGCTTCAACCCGCTCGGCAAGCTGCTCGGTTGGCAATTCGTAGTGGTGCAAACTTGCTTGCAACCGCTCAAAGGCTGCTGCATTCGAGCCAGCTCGCACCACACAAATCACGTTGGTGGTGGTTGTATTGAGCAATTCGGCCAACAGATGCGCCCCGACAAAGCCAGTTGCCCCAGTCAATAGTACGGTTTGGATTGGCCGTGGCTGGGCATTGAGTTGTTTGGGCACAATCTGCTCAGACAAATTGGCATCGCTCAAAAATTGTGGCGCGGCCTCAGAAGTCTGCTCAAATTCAGGGTCGAGCGCTTGGCTCAAGCTCGCAATCGTGGGATAGCGGAAGATAAAGGCAGCGGTTACTTCGCGGCCCAAGGCCATACCCAAACGATTAGCAACCTGAATCGTTTGCAGCGATTGACCACCCAAGGCGAAGAAATCGGCTTCGTCGTTGAATTCAGTTTGGCCCAAAACTTCGGCCCAAACTTGGCGAATTAATGCTGGCGTATCGTTGGTCGCAGCATTCACCATCACTGGTGCTGGCGCTAAGGCCGCTACAGCCTTGCGATCGATCTTGCCTGCACTATTGCGCGGCAAACGTTCAACAATCGTGATCGCCGCCGGAATTACCGCCGCTGGCAGATGTTGGCTGGCGTGATTGCGCAATTCAGTCACGCTCAAATTGGCATCGCTGACAACAACCGCTGCAAACAAGCGCTTACTCGCATTGCCAAGCTGCTGACCAATCACTGCTACTTCGCGCACCGCCGTATGCCGCAAAAAGACCGATTCAATTTCGGCAGGCGTGACGCGCTGGCCGCTAATTTTGAATTCATCGTCGCTGCGACCTACAAACTGCAACTGACCATCAAGCAAACGCACCCGATCGCCAGTGCGATAGCCACGAGGCGCATTCAGCAATTGGCTAAGTTGACCAAAATTCAGCGCATCCAAATCGGGGCGTTGATAATAACCTGTTGCCAAGCCATTGCCCAGCAGATACAAATCGCCAACATCGCCTGCAAAAATTGGCTGCTGGTCGCTGCCCAAAATGGCTGCTTGCACCCCTACCAATGGCCGACCAATCGTAATTGGTTGATCGGGGTTACTCAATTCGGCCACGGTTGCCACCACGGTCGCCTCGGTTGGGCCATAGGTGTTGAATAAACGCACATTCGGCGCAACCACGTTCAACCAGCCACGAACCCGCTCTGGCAGAGCCGCCTCGCCACCAATAATTACCACCCGCAAGCATTCGGGCAACTGCACCGCGCCTTGAGCCACGCTATCGGCTAATTCATGCCAAAAGGCGGTTGGCAAATCGAGCACACTAATCGCATGCGCTTGGCAAGCCGCTACAAAGCGCTGTAACGATTCGAGCATGGCATCGTTGCGCAACACCAAGGTCGCACCTTGACAGAGCGTCATAAAAATTTCTTCAACGCTAGCATCAAAAGCCAATGGGGCAAATTGCAATACCCGATCAGCTGCGCCGATTGCGTAACGCTCAGCCGCTGCCTGCACAAAACCCGCCAAAGCCTGATGGCTAATCACCACACCTTTTGGCTCGCCAGTCGAGCCAGAGGTATACATGATGTAGGCTGGTTGGGCCAAATCGACTCGGGCCTCGAACCATGCATTGGCCTTGCTCAACTGCGCGACCAACAACAAATTGGGCAGATCAAAAGCTTGCTGCGCCAAAACTAGCACTGGTTGAGCTTGCGCCACAACACCCGCCAAGCGGCTTTGCGGCCATTGCGGGTCGAGTGGTAGATAGGCCGCACCACAACAAAGCGTCGCTAAGATCGCCACAATCGCCTCGCGGCTACGCGGCAAGGCCACCCCAACCACGCTGCCAGCAGCTACCCCACGCTGCACCAATTGGCCCGCCCAAGCATGGACGTGGCTCGCCAACTCGGCATAGCTCAGTTGCTCAGTGTCGGTAACCAAAGCCAAGGCGTGTGGCTGTTGTTTGGCATTCTCCAAAATTTGCTCGATCACGCTGGTCAGCGGCAAGCGCAACTCGCCACCATCAAGCACAAGCGGCGCTGGCAAAACCTGCTGCTCAGCCACAGGTATGCTTGGATTGTCCAGCCAATCATTTAATAGTTGTTGAATTGCTGCAAAATGATATTCAAGCGCGGCTTGGCTGTAGCAAGCCGGATTGGCCTCAAGCGTCAAATACAGTTGGTTGCCACGCAAAATCACGTTGAAGGCCAAATCCTCGACTGGGCCAGCAGTGAGCGTGGTACTCTGGGCTTGGCAATCACCGAAATTCAGCGGATGATCGAAGGGCATAATATTGACGACAGGCCCGAATAAACGCCGCCCAGCGCCAACAAAGCCCAAATCGCGGCGCAACTGCTCATAGCGATAACGGCCATGCTTGCGGAAGGCATTGCGTTCGGCTGCTACTACCGCAGTCAATTGGACTAAATCATGCTCGGTAGCAACCTTGAGGCAGAGCGGCACAATATTCATGGCCATACACGGCACACGCAACGCCACCGAACCCAAACGGCTCATCAAGGGCATACCCAAAACTACGCTCTCGCTGTTATTCCAGCGGGCGAGATAGGTCGCCACCACCGCCATCAAGGCATCGGGCCATGTGCTACGGCTGGGCTTGGCGATTGCTGTTAATCGCTCGATCAAGTCACTAGCTAAAGCAGTGCTCAAGCGCATGCTACGCGGCTGCGATAGGGCGGTTTGCTGAGTTAAACTCACCACTTGCGGATTATCAGCAAAGCGATTGACCCAAAATTCGCGATCAAGGCTGGCCTGAATTGAGGCTTGATAGGCGTGATCTTCAGCAATTACTGGGGCCAATTCGCCAAAGCTTGGGCTGAGCGAGGCCTTGGTTTGCAATGCTGAGTAGATTTCGGCGACACGCTTGGTGAGCAAAGCAAAACTATAGCCATCTAAGGCAATGTGATGCGCCCGCAAATACCACCACACCTGATCATCGGCAAGTTGCAAAATCGCCGTGTTGAACAGCGGGCCGGTTGCCAGATCGACCACATTGCCCAAATCGTGCTGCATCCAAGCCAAAGCTCGCGCTTCAGCATCAGGAAGATCGCGCAAATCATGCACGGTCAAGTTAATTGGCTGTGGTTCAACCAGCGCATACGGCTGATCATGCTCAAGCCCGAAACGCAAATGCAGGGTTGCGGCTTCAGCAAAGGCCTGCTCAATCGCAGCGGTCAAATTAGCAAGCTCAACTGCACCGCGCAGCGCCACATATTCGGCTGTGTTATACAGCGGACTACTCGGATCGAGCTGTTGACCCAGCCAAATGCCATGTTGTGCCGCCGATAGCGCCAGCTTAGCCATGAGTTTGCTCCAAATTTTGGGCGGCAAAACGGCGTTGCCACCATTCGGCTAAAGTTGGGGTTTCGGCCAATTCAGCAAAACCAACTTCACAGCCTGCTGCCCGCCAGCGCTCGGCCAAGGTCATCAAGCGCACTGAATCCAAGCCCCAATCGAGCAAATTATCATCAGCGCCGATGCTTTCAACATCATCAAGCAAATCGTGCAACTCGCTGCGTAATTGGTTGTAGCCCAATTCGCGTACCAATTGTTCGGTCGTGGTGACCACAGCACAACGGCCAGCGGCATAGTGCAAAGCCATGCGATGCTCGTCAAGCGTAAAATCGGCGACAGCATCGGCCACAAAAAATGGCTGAATATCTTGCATAAAGGCATCGCAGGCGGTCAACAAACAGCCGAGATGGGCATAAACTCCACACACAATTAATTGATCGCGGCCTGCTTCACGCAACAATTCGCGCAACGGCGTGCGTTGAAACGCGCTATAACGCCATTTGGTAATTACCTGATCGCCAGCCTGCGGTGCAAGCGGCGCGACAATCTCCGGTGGCGTGCCAGTGCTCAAGCCTTTGCCCCAAAATGTGCTCAACAAGCCGCGATCTTCGGGCGCTTGGTCGCCTGGTTGGGCCGAATAAAACACCGGAATGCCCAGGGCATGCGCGTGACCGCGCAAGCTGGCAATCGAACGCAACACGCTGCTAATTGGCTCCTCGCCAGCAGGAAAAGCATCGATAAAATAATTTTGCAAATCGTGAATCAACAACGCTGCCCGCTGTGGCTCAGCCGCCCAAGTGGCGCGGTTAGTTGGTAATTCAGTTGGAATTGCATAAGCCGCAATTGATGGTAAGGCCATAATCTATCCTTCTAGGCTGGCACACGACCAGCACTTAATTGCTCACGTAACAGCCGTTTGTTGATCTTGCCAACCCCAGTTTTGGGCAAACTCTCCACGATTTCGACCCGATCTGGCAATTTGTATTCGGCAAGCCCCCGGCTGCGCAAAAATTGCACCACCTCGCGGCGGTTGATAGTCACGCCGTTGCTGACAATCACCGCACAAGTGCGCTCGCCCAAAAATCGGTCGGGCAAGCCCACCAGCGCCACATCGTGAATCGCTGGGTGATTGAGCAGATGTTGCTCGATTTCTTCGGCAGCAACTTTTTCGCCACCACGATTGATTTGATCTTTGGCACGGCCTTCGACTGAAACATAGCCAGCGGCGTTCAAGCGGGCCAAATCGCCAGTACGATAAAAACCGTCGCTGGTAAAAGCGCGTTGATTATGTTCAGCAGCGCGATAATAGCCGCGAATCGTGTAGGGGCCACGGGTAATCAGGTGGCCAAGCTCACCCAGCGGCAAATCATTATCTTCATCATCGACAATTCGCACCTCATCTAAAGGCGAAATTGGGCGGCCTTGGGTATGGCAAATCAGCTCAGTCGGATCATCAAGCCGCGTGTAATTAACCAAGCCCTCAGCCATACCATAGACTTGTTGCAATTGGCAACCAAGCTCTGGATGCACGCGGCGAGCGGTATCAGCACCAAAGGGCGCACCACCAACCAAAATTTGCTTAAGGCTGGATAATTCGGCCTTGCGATTCGCCGCAGCATCGAGCCACAGCAATGCTAGCGGCGGAACCATACCAGTAATCGTTACGCCTTCGCGAGCAATCAAGGGAAAAGCCACATCGGGGCTAGGTTGCGGCGCAAGCACCACCGTGCCGCCCGCCACCAACGTTCCCAAGGTTCCAGGCGAACTCATCGGAAAGTTATGAGCCATCGGCAAGACGCACAAATAGACGCTGCTGGCATCCAACTCGCAGATTTCAGCACTAGCTCGCACCGAATACAAATAATCATCGTGGGTGCGGGCAATCAATTTGGGCACGCCCGTGCTGCCGCCCGAAAGCTGGAACAAAGCCACTTCGGCGGGGTCAAGCGTTGGAAATTCGCTTGGCTCGGCATCGACATCAGCCAAAGCAGTAAACGACCCAGCCTCGCCAACCACCAATACATGTTCCAAGGTTGGCGCAACCGCTTTGACCTCAGCTGCCAAATTGCGATAATCGAAACTGCCAATTTTATCGGCAATCACATAGGCCACCGCTTCGCTATGCTGGCAAAAATAGCCAATTTCAGCCAAACGATGGGCTGGCAACGCCATCAACGGAATTGCGCCAACCCGAAAGAGCGCAAAACAGACCACAAACCATTCGGCGCAATTGGGCAATTGCACCACCACCCGTTGTTTTGGTTGGATGCCAAGCTGTTGCAAGCCTGCTGCCAAGCGATCAACTCGTTGATCCAGCTCGCGGTAGCTCCAACGGCGTTCGCCACATACCACAGCGGTAGCCTCACCCGAGCGTTGCGCCCACTCGCGTAGCGCTTCGCCAAAGGTCTGATCAACCCAATAGCCAGCGTTGCGATAGCGTTCGGCAAACTCGGCGGGCCAAGCAGTTGTGCCCTCAAGGCCAAGCGTCAGCTCAGCCATTAGGCCACCTCGCCTTCGCTATCGATGCCCATCGCCAACAACATCGTGCGGAATTTTGCCCCAGTTTCGGCCAATTCAGCTTCAGGAGTTGAGCCAAGCACCACCCCAGCGCCAGCAAATAAACGCAACGATTGATCAACAACTTCGGCACAACGAATCGTGACAATCCATTCGCCATCGCCTTGGGCGTTGCACCAACCAACCATACCCGTGAAAAAGCCCCGATCAAACGGCTCGATTTCGCGGATGGCGGCACGGGCGACCTCGGTAGGCGTACCACAGACCGCCGGAGTTGGGTGCAAGGCCAATGCCAAGCCCAAAGACGAAGGTGCATCAGGATTTAATTCACCAACCAAGGTTGTCGAGAGATGCCACATCGTCGCGGTGGAAATGACGGTTGGTTGCGGCACTTCGAGGCTCAGACAGAATGGCGCTAAGGCCGCCGCAACCGCCTCGATCACAACCTTATGTTCATGCAAATCTTTGGGCGATTCGAGCAAGCCTGCTGCCCGCCGCGCATCTTCTTCAGGGTCACTGCTGCGGGGAATCGAGCCAGCTAAGGGATTGGCGATCACTTGGTTACCATTACGTGCCAGTAACAACTCAGGGCTAGCCCCAACCAAAGCACGGCGAGTTGGCAACGGCACAGCAAAGGTATAGCCAGTTTTGTTATTACGCGCCAAATTGGCCAAAATCAAATTCACATCAAGCGGTGCTTCAGCAGTCAATTGCAATGCGCGTGAGAGCACAACTTTTTGCAAATCGCCAGCCTGCATTTTGGCTAAGGCTTGCGCCACACCCTGTTTGTAGTGTTCGGGCGCTGGCATTGGTTCGATGCTGCAATGTGGCAAACGTTGATTATGCCAATAGGGTTGGGCTTCGGCGTGCAATGGGCCAGCCCAAACTACCCGCGAAGGTAGTGCCAAATAGGCCGCCGCATCAGGAGCAAAAGGCAATGCGCCCACCACCACCGGATTAACCTCACCACCACGTTCAGCCCGTTGCAGTGCCTCGTTGACTCGTTGCTCAAGCTCAGGTAAGGCGGTTTGGCTGATCAAATCAACATAGCTTAATTGCCCTAACAAGGTATGGTTGGGCGATGCAAAGAAAAAGGCCGATTCTGCTTGATAGTTGTCTAGCAATTGCCACGCCGATTCGCGTAGCCGTTCTTGTTCAAAACTGCTCATGATCGTCATCCTTAATTGCCTGCTACACAGCCTTGGCTTAGTTCAAACCCACTTCCCGCGCAACTGGCTGGGCGTATTGTTGATTGATTTTTTCCATCAAATCAGCAAAATGTTCGTGGTTCAACGATTGTGGGCCATCGGAGCTAGCATGATCAGGATCATGGTGGACTTCGATCATCAAGCCATCGCCACCAACCGCCAAGCCAGCCAAGGCCAAAGGCGCAACCAAGTACCATTTGCCAGTGCCATGGCTGGGATCAACGATCACAGGCAGATGGCTGCGATGTTTGGCCATGGCCACAGCATTCAAATCGAGCGTGTTGCGGGTAGCATTTTCAAAGGTGCGAATGCCACGCTCACACAAAATCACGTTGGGATTGCCGGTGGCTAACACATATTCGGCGGCCAATAGCCATTCTTCAATCGTGCCAGCTGGGCCACGTTTGACCATAACTGGGCGGCCAGTGCGACCAGCAGCTTCGAGCAAGGCAAAATTTTGCATATTGCGTGCGCCAATTTGAATCACATCGGTGTATTCAGCCACCAAATCTAAATCGGCGGTATTGAGCGCTTCGGTAATAATTGGCAAGCCAGTTTCGGCGCGAGCTTTAGCCAAAATCTTCAAGCCTGCTTCGCCCAAGCCACGGAAGGCATAGGGTGATGTGCGTGGTTTGAAAGCCCCGCCGCGCAGCATATGTGCTCCGGCTTCGGCCACTGCATAGGCCGTGTTGAGCAATTGGCTTTCTGATTCAACTGAGCATGGGCCAGCCATCACGACTGGTTGGCCGCCGCCAATTTTGACCGAGCCAAGATCCACAATTGTGGCTTGGTGGGCATCGGTACGAGCAGCAAGTCGATACGGCGCGGGCTTGGTCGATGCGTTTGCATTGCTCATGAGCGAGAAATCCTTGTATCTAAGCACCCAGCGTTGCGCCGCCATCAATGCGCAAATCGTGCATTGTAATGTGGCGAGCACGCTCGGAGAGTAAAAAAACAACAGCGTTGGCAATATCGGCAGGCTCGGCAATCCGCCCAAGCGGAATCCCCAAGCGAAATGTTTCCAATGAGCCAGCAATCACCCGTTGCGGGCCAGTTTCGTCGTGCCACAACGTGCGTTGCATGGCGGTGTC
Source organism: Chloroflexota bacterium (assembly GCA_020161265.1). Lineage (NCBI taxonomy): Bacteria > Bacillati > Chloroflexota > Chloroflexota bacterium. The sequence goes on from JAIUOC010000007.1 coordinate 16,791, forward strand.
GGTCGAGCCAGGTGAAACGACATTACAGCGAATCTTATGTTGTGCTAATTCAAGGCCCAAGCACATGGTGAAGGCAGTTGCGGCAGCTTTCGAGGCAGCATAGGCCGCCATCTGCATGCGCGGTACGCCAGCGGCATTCGAGCCAACCGTCACGATGCTGCCAGCTTGGCGTGGAACCATGCGCCGAGCAACTGCCCGCGTTAGATTGAACACGCCCGTGGCATTCACATCGAGACTGGTTGCCCAATCCTCATCGCTCAACTCAACGACTGGAGCCATACGCAAAATACCAGCAACATTCACCAACAGGCCAATCGGCCCCGTCTGTTTTTCGATAGCATCAACCAACGTTTCAACCGCTTGGGCCTTACGCACATCGATTGTGTACGTGCTAAGCTGGCCTGCGCTGGTTTCTAAGCGTTGTTGCAACGCCTGCAAACCAGCCGATTGAACATCAAGCGCCACCACATGTGCACCATGGCGGCATAATTCTTGGGCAACTGCGGCCCCAATACCTTGAGCAGCACCTGTTACTAGGGCTACTTGGTTTTTCAGTTCGGGGTACTCTGAAAATTGCACAAACGCTCCCTAACCGATCAGGCTTTGCCTGCAGTTTGAATGGCAATAACTGATGCTGACAGTTGCTCGTTTTAGCTCAATTGTTCAGCTAAAAACTTGCAAAATCTATCACCAACAAGTTGATTATGTCATTAACACAATTTAGTCGGATATAACTGTTTTTATTCAAGGCGCAGTATACGCAACAGGCTCAGATTTGTCAAACGGGCGAGGGATCAGTAGCTAGAGGTCAGGGATCAGGATTGAGGGTTTAACCCAGAGGGTTGGCGAGCGATGGGCTGAAGGCTATGGGCTAGCGGAACATGGTTTGGTATTTTCAAGGATCTCTCAATCCAAAAGCCAATAGCCAACATTCATACAACTGGAGATAGAAAAACTTTGGATTTACAAAGCCTGAGGAGCAGGTTCATAATTATCGTTTTTGATAATGTTTATCAAACTCTTTAATAATTTCAGTACTATAAAATTTTTTATGAGTTCCCTTTTTAGTTATAGAATTGAGATATCGAATGCAGCAATAACGTTCACCATGTATTTCCTGATTCTCTAAACTCTTTCGTATATGATGATATCGTTTGTTAGCCTTAAAATCAATATATCTATTAGCAAGAATTTCTTTTAGACGATTAAAATCTATTGGGTATTGATTCTTAATTTTTTCATCTTCGTCAACATAAACCTTAACTGCTGTATCTTCTTTATTTGTAGTTATAGTAATATTTGATGTAGATGATTTTTTAAACTTAATCTCATATGCCAATGTAATATTATAATTTGATTCATCGCTGTAAGGATTATTTAATTCTTTTTGGTAAATAAAAGATATTAATCTTTGAAGTTCTTTTTCGCTGGGAAAAAGATGGCTTTGTATTTCTTCCAAGTGAAAAAAAGATAATGGCATTAGAAAGAAATTATAACTTGATAGATCTTCATCAAACCATTCAAGGATAATAGAAACAAAATTTTTAAGACTAGCTGTTCCTATTTCTAGGACTTTTTTGGATAAATCAGTATTTTTATTAGTAAAATGGATTGCATTATCTCTTAATTCTACTAATATTGTTATATTCTCCAAACAAGATTTATTAATCTTTCCTTGTGAGTTCAATATATTCATAGATTTTATAATGTCTATTGTCATAATATTACCGGAACGAGTCTGTTTTGGAGAACCATTGGAATCCAAAACTTGAATACTAGAAATCTGATTATTATTATCAGCCATTATTTTTGATTTTAATAACAACTCCCATGCATTAACTAATAATATTGCAAATGTTTCTTCTCTATATCTAAAATCCGGTTTATTGTATACCTCAATTGCTGATATAGCTGCAGCCAAAGATTTGGAAAGTAGAGCTTTAGCCCGTCCTCCAACCTTAGTCTTATGAGGGTCAAATCTTTCAATACAACGACACTGAATTCCAGCTTGGTTCTGATATTGAAATTCTGATGGAGTATTTGGATTAGATTTGAAGATAAAGCCTTTATCCCTAAGCGATCGTACTATACCAGCAGGTTGATCACTCACTCGTTTAAGTACAGATACAGGGCATTCTTGCTGATACGTAAGTATCAAAAATGCAAGTGTCTTTTTCGACTGCTTCGAAGGAAAATAACCTAATGTTAATAGCTCTGGTGAATATATGGTATCTTCAGGGAATCCAAATGAAATTAAGCATTGGCAAATCGATTCTCTGCGTTCATTAACAATACTATTAGTAGTCATTGGCCATCCTCATATATTTAAGGAGTAAGCATTAGTGGGCAAACAAGCCAAAATTATTTTATACATCATTATTAAATATAATTTCCCATACTAGATATGGGGATAAAGCATTGTTAGGATCAGTATAATTAGCCCGTCAAGCCCCACAAAGTTATAAAGAAGAATATAACCAATCACATTCAAACTCCAAGACGATTGTATGTTACGCTCAAGAACTTGGTGCAACCACTTGCGCATGGTTACGAGACAATTTTTTGCTCCTGCTAAACTCCTTGGGGATTACATCATTTAACTCAAGGATAACTCATGCAAATATTTCGCGCAGTTTTGTTATTTATTTTGGCGGGTTTGGCTGAAATTGCTGGCGGTTATTTGGTTTGGCAGTGGCTTCGCGCCGATCGCTCGATTTGGTTTGGGGTACTAGGGGCAATTTTGTTGGTTGGTTATGGGGTTTTACCAACGCTTCAACCACAAGTTTGGAGTTTTGGGCGAGTTTATGCAGCCTATGGCGGGGTGTTTATCGTGCTTTCGCTCGCTTGGGGCTGGCTGATCGATCATAATCCGCCGGATCAACCAAGCCTAATTGGAGCCTGTTTGGCCTTAGTTGGCGCAGCAATTATCTTGTATTGGCCACGCTAGCAATTAGGGATCGGTTGTTGGGGATCGGGGATTGGTATCAGAGGACAGGGCTTTAACCCAGAGGCGCGGAGAATTGTAGAGCTATTGACTGAAGGCTACGGGATAACGCAAGGAGAATTGGTGAAATTCGGGCAATTCGTGGCTAAAAAAGCAAGCTTCGCGCTCTTCGCGTCCTTCGTGGTTCCGGCTCTTCATATTCTTCGTGGATCATTCAGCACAATCCACGAAGAACTCAAAACCTACCGATCCCCGATCCCCAACAACCAACTACCATATCCTACCAGCGCTCGTGCACCAATGGTCGAATCAAACGATCATAAATCGCTTGGGCTTGGGCCATGGTTGCCGCATCGAGCGGGGCTAGCTCGGCAGCAGCAGCGTTGGCTCGCATTTGTTCAGGCGTTTTGGCCCCAGGAATCGCCGTCGTCACCGCATCGAACATCAAAATCCAGCGCAAGGCAAATTGAGCCATGCTGGCATCGATTGGCACTAAAGCGCGTAATTCCTCAACGGCTTGCAATCCCGTAGCATAATCGACCCCTGAGAAGGTTTCGCCCTGATCAAACGATTCACCATGGCGGTTATAGTTGCGATGATCGCTGGCTTCAAAAGTGGTTGCAGCGCTGATTTTGCCTGATAACAAGCCGCTGGCTAACGGAACCCGCGCCAGAATACCAACTCGCTTGGCTTTGGCTGCCGCAAAAAATTGCTCAATTGGTTTGTAGCGAAAAAGATTGAAGATAATTTGCACGCTTTGCACATTGGGATATTCAATCGCGGCCAAAGCCTCATCGACCCGCTCGACACTCACGCCGTAGTAACGCACCTTGCCAGCCCGCACCAAGTTATCGAGCACCTCGAAGACTTCGGGCATTGAATAAACGTCGGTTGGCGGGCAATGCAGTTGCAGCAAATCGAGGGCTTCGGTGTTTAAATTATGCAAACTACGCTCAACAAAGGCAGTTAGGTTTTCGCGATTATAACCAGCCGCTGTATGGGGATTCAAACGGCGACCAGCCTTGGTTGCAACGACGATCTCGCCTGGACGTTCACGCAATACTTGGGCAATCAGGCGCTCGGAGTGACCATCGCCATAGACATCAGCTGTATCAATAAAATTTACCCCAGCATCAATCGCTGTGTGAATTGTGGCCAACGAGGTAGCATCGTCGGTTTTGCCCCATGCATCGCCGCCAATCGCCCATGCCCCAAAGCCAATCGTCGAAATCTGCCAACCAGTTCGACCTAAATCACGATAATCCATGCAGGCTCCTCAGAAGTAATGATGAGCCATTTTAGCATGCTTAGAACAGAGAGCGAGATCAGGGGTTAGGCATCAGGGGCTAGTCGTCAGGGAACAGCATTTAATCCAAAGACGTAGCGAGAGTATGGCTTCTGGCCCTAGGCTATCAGAGATTGATTAAAAAACTAGTATCCCATAGCCTCATGTTGTAACGAGCTTGTAACATAGCCAGTCTATGCTTAGTCCATCAGTTCGGATATGAGGTGCGTTCGATGCAAACATTTTTTCAACAATTACGCCAGCCCAAACAAAGCTTGGCCCAACAGATTGATCAACCATTCCAGCAATGGCCTTATCGCGCTTGGTTATTACATAGCGGTTTAGCAGTTGGCGGCTCGTTGATCTTTGGTGGTTCGCTCAATCAAGCGCTCCCGCAATGGTCGCAACGTGGTGCTGCTTGGTGGCTGACCCTATCGTCTGGCGCTGGTTGGCTCGTCCTTGGTCCAGCTTTATTGCTCGCCAGCCGAGGCAACATTAATAGTTGTATTCAGGCATGTTTGGTGAGCATGAGCTATGGCGAGACGATTTTGTTAATCACTGCGCTGCTCAACTATGTGCTCAAAAACCAAGCCTATGCCCAGCAACGCAATTTGTTGTTAGTGTTGATTGCCAACCTGAGCATGGCCACGGCCCTCGCCGAACAACTCAGCGTCATCAAACTCGCCCGTTGGCAAACGTGGCTGTTATGGATGCTATTGCTCAACGGTACAGGCGCAGTCTGTTTTTATCGCTTGCGCCATCTTTTAGCCAAATGAGGTTAGTATGCCCATCCTGCATAATCCAATTACCATGCAAGGCCAGATCGATCGCTGCTGGCTTTTAACCTATCGCATGCCAATTGATCAATTTCAAGCGTTGCTGCCAGCCGAATTAACTGCCACTGAATATCAAGGTTTCGGTTTTTGGAATATTGTGATATGCCATGTTTCGCATATGCGTCCCTGGTTTGCGCCTCACCCCTTAGGGTTTAATTATTGGCATGTTGCTTATCGAATTTATGTCAATCTCAAAACTCCATATGGTATAGATCAAGGCTTGTATTTTGTGCGTAGCGATTGTGATCAGCCATTATTAGCGTGGGCTGGCAATTTGGTGACCAATTTTAATTTTCATCATACACCAGTTATTGTTAAAAGCTCGGTTGAGCAGACTAGTATTTCAATTAATAATTCAGTTGCCGCAGCAACTGTCCAGATCAACAACCAACAACCAGCCCAACTCACCAGCGATTCAATCTTTGATAGCCTTGAACAAGCTGCGGCGTATCTCAAATATCCGCCACGCGGAATCGCGATTAGTAAACCAGGCGAAGCCAATATTGTGCGGATCGAGCGCGATGAAGCAGCGTGGCAACATCAACTCCGCCATGTCGAGCACGCTGATTTTCAATGGCTCAAAGCATATTCGGTGCAGCCTGAAATTTGCTATGAAATTCAGCCAATTGCCTATCGCTGGTTGCGCGGCTATCGACGCAAGGTCTTGTTGAACCAGCACTGAGGTGAGCCATGCGCATTTTCCTGACTGGAGCAAGTGGTTTTATTGGGCGGCATGTAGCAGTAGAATTGAGCCAAGCAGGCCATCAATTAACCTGCTTGGTGCGCCACAAACCAACCATGCCAATCAACTCAGCCACGCAATATGTGGTAGCCGAATGGCTCAAACCTGCAACATGGCTCGATCAAATCGCCGAGCATGACATGGTGATTAATTGCGTCGGAATGTTGCGCGAAAGCCGCCAAGCCAGTTTTCAAGCAGTCCATACCAGTGTGCCAATCGCGCTATTCAAGGCGGCAGCACAATACGGGCTGCAAAAAATTATCCAAATTAGTGCCTTGGGAGCTAATGTTGCCGCACCACAAGCGTTTGTGCGCAGCAAAGCCTTGGCTGATCAAGCCCTGAGCCAGCAAAGCATCCCTTGGGTGGTGTTACGCCCAAGCTTTGTCTATGGGGCAGGCTGCTATTCGATGGAGTTATTTCGACGTTTAGCCCGCTTGCCCATCACCCCGATTTTGGGCGATGGCAGTTATCAAGTTCAACCAATTCAGATCGGCGATCTCGTTCGGGCAATCAGGCAAACTGTCGAAAATCCAACAATCGCCAATTGCCTAATTGAAGCTGGTGGCGGTGAGCAACTGAGTTTTCTTCACCTACTTGAGCGCTTGGCCGCCAGCCAAAATCGCCAACTACGCCCGTGGTTTGTGTCAAACTGGCTAGGGCAGTTGATCGCGCAAATTGGCACAACCACAGGCTTAGGGCCAATTAATCGGGCTGAATTAAGCCTCTTGCTACAAGGCAACACCTGCGATTTAAGCGATTTTCGGCAGTATTTTAGCTTTGAACCACGCCGATTTGAGCCAAACGCCTAAAACCAAAAGCCCATGGTCTAGCTAGTCCCATGGGCTTTTGATCTGATAGGTTGCTTAGGTTTTTACAGGATCAATTGAACACTTCCACACACCAAGCGGTCGGCTGACCACTTATTCCGTCAGATGAGAGCCGAACTATTGAACAGCTTTGTAGATGTTGATCCGACCGCAAGTCCAGCGCGTGCCAGTCCCGCTAATTTGGTCGGAGCTTGAGCAGATTTTGCTCTTGATTTGGCTGTTGGTCAAACCTTGTGATGACAACAAGCCAGCCAAACCGGCAACGTGAGGGGTAGCCATTGAGGTACCATTGATCGTGTTGTAGCCACTGTTAATCCAGGTTGAGTAGATGCTCGAACCAGGGGCGGCTACTTCGACCCATGTACCATAGTTTGAGAATGATGAGCGGGCATCGGTTGAAGTCGTTGATGCAACCGCAAAACAGTTGGTATAAGCAGCTGGGTAAGCGCTCGTGGTGCTTGAGGTGTTGCTGTTACCAGCGGCACAAGCCAAGAATACCCCACGGCCCCAAGCGTAGTTGACGGCATTTTGCAAGGCCGTTGAACCGCCGCCACCAAGACTCAAGTTGATGACTTTTGCGCCGTTGTTAGCAGCGTAGGTGATGCCATTGGCCACACCAGCCAAAGTACCGCTACCACTGTTATTCAACACGCGAACGCCCATCAAGCGACAGTTGGGGCAGGTTCCTGCGCCACCAGTGCTATTGTTGGTTTCAGCAGCAACCGTCCCAGCGACGTGCGTGCCGTGGCCATTTCCATCATTTGGCGTTGAGTCATTATCGATGTAGTCGTAGCCAGCGACAATTTTGGCATCCAAATCAGGGTGAGTGCTTTGAATCCCAGTGTCAACAACCGCAACGACAACGCTGCTGCTACCGCGCGTGATATCCCAACCAGTGTATGCCTGGGTTACACCCCATGCCCATTGTGAGCTACGACCTGGGTCGTTGGGAGTGTAAGTTGAAGTATAGATAAAGTTGGGTTCGGCATATTCGATATTGCCATCTTTGAGCAAGCTTTCAACCATGGCTTGGCGCATTGCCAAACTATCGTTGCTCTTCAAGCTCGCAAATTCGACGACTTCAGCGTCAAGCGCTTCGATTCGATCGATTTGCACTGCGCCCAACGCACTCAGGCTGTTGGCGCGGCTAGCTTTTGAGGTTGAATTCTTGAATTTGATGACAAATTGACCAGGAACAGCAGGGGCATTGAGGTCGAGACCAACGGCATCGCCAATATCGACGGGTTTTTCTACATCGCGTGACTGGGCGAACGATGAATTTGAGCCAGCAAACGCACTAACCGCCAAGATCAACATGCTCGAAACAAACAGACGCTTCAAAGTTGCCTCCTCAACATGTGGGTTGATTTTTTAACCAAAATCGTGCAGTACCAAACCAACAGCGGCTGTACCTACACCTTTACACATCGTTGTCATGAAGGATCGGTGAGGCCGATGATCCTGATGTTGCGTCCTCCTTTTACGCAGTCAGCAAACGAACCTAACAACACTATCAAGCTCCGTATCAGTGGATTAGTTATATATTAAAGGATCTTAACTGATTTGTCAAAAAAATTTAATAACCTTTATGCAGATATGTTAAAAAGCGCTTAAACGGGTTTAAGCATACTCCTAGAGCAGGATGGGACTATTGAGGCTAGACACAAATGGTAAAATTGCGATAGTTAACTTGCTCGTAAATTTTGACGAATTTAATCAAGATTAATGTGAGAACACAGCAATTTCGTCTCAGGCCTTCTTCGTGTTCCCCATGTGCAAAAGGATCATCCAATGGAAAAGCCAACCAACAAGCCGCAAGTTCTGGTAAACTCCGTCGGATATTCCCGCCGTGATTTTCTGCGTTTCGGGGCGTTTACCACCATCGGGTTACTCGCTGGCTGTGGAACCACCAGCGCCACGCCAGTGAGCACTGCCACCCCAACCAAGCCCAAAATTGGCCTCGTTATGAAATCGCTGAGCAACGAGTTCTTCCAACAAATGCAGGCTGGCGCTGAAGAATATGCGCGCCAAAATGCAACCCGCTTTGATTTCACTGCCACCGGAATTAACGACGAGCGCGATTTCGCCACCCAAATTGCCTCATTTGAACGCTTGATTACTGAAAAATATGATGTGATTGTGTTGGCTCCCGCCGATTCGATTGCCTTGGTTGCCCCGGTTGCCAAAGCGGTCAAAGCTGGCATCGTCGTGATCAATATCGACGTTGCGCTTGATGAAGCAACCAAAAAAGCTGCTGGCATCGATCTGGCCTTTTTTGGCCCCGATAATCGTGCTGGAGCCAAAATGTCGGGCGAGGTGCTGGCCAAAGCCTTAGGCGCAGGCGGCAAAGTCGCAGTGCTCGAAGGCAATCCAGAGGCCGATAATGCCGTCCAACGCCGCTTAGGCTTCGACGATGCCATCGCCGATGGTAGCTTGAATTTAGTCGTTGCTGAAAGTGGCCACTGGGAAACCAGCGAAGGCCAAAGCATCACCGCCGCATGGCTCAAAAAATACCCCGACTTACAAGGAATCATGTGTGCCAACGATTCAATGGCATTTGGGGCGGTTCAAGCACTCGAAGCCGCCAACATGCTCGATAAAATCAAAGTCGTGGGCTTTGATAACATTCCAGCGGTGCAACCCTTGATCAAAGATGGTAAAATGTTGGCGACCGTTGAACAATACGGTGCGCAAATGGCCGCAATCGGCATGGATTATGGCTATCGCACACTCAAAGGCGAGAAATTTAGCGGCTGGATTCGCACCGAACTAAAATTGATCACGAAAGATAATCTCTAGCTAATTATTCAGTTTTTTACTTATAACGAAACTCCAAGTTTAGCACTTGGAGTTTCGTTATGGCTGCAATTAAACGTATTATGAGGAGAGGACAAATGTTCAAGCGTTGGTTTTTAATCATGGCGTTGCTCTTAGCCAGCTGTAGTCAAACTACAACCCCTAATCCAACTCAAACCGAAGCTGTCAGCACAGTCGAAGGCTACGAAGTTGCAATTCCTGAATCGTATAAAACCCGTATTTTTGGATTGGATGATCGCTATCCAATCGGCAGTAATTCGGCAATTGATGAGATTTTAACCACTTGGGTAAAAAAGCAACCATATAGCACTATTATTGGTCGTGACGTTTTTATTAGCGATCGCCAATTTGAGACTGTTTATCGAATCGTGACTCAAGATCTCAATCAAAACGATTGGAAAATGCTTACTAATTATGATGAGGCCTATGTTCAGCTGGTTTATACTAAAGTTTTTGATGGAACAACTGTCGCTTTAGACACACTGATTATTGCCGGGAATGACAAAGATCAACCAGCAAAGGTTTTATTAATTCAAACCTTAACCACTGATATTCCAACAAAACCAACCCCAACTGTCAAGCCAACTCAATCCTCAACGACATCAACTCGAACAATCGAAGGCTATGAAGTTGCAATTCCCGAGTCATATGAAATTCCAACATGGGGTGATGCTTATGTATTTGGCTCCGATGAAAAAATTGATCAATTATTAATAAATTGGCATGCAGCAGAACCCTATACGAATATTCTAGGCCGAAACGTGTTCATCAGCACGGATCGACTTAGTTTGGTATATGCAACTATTAGCTCAAAACTTAATAGTCGTGACTGGGAGTGGATTAGCGGCCAAGGTGATGATCGCTATTCGCATATTGTTCATAGTAAAACCATTGATCAAACACCAGTTGCTATAGCAATGATCACAATGCAGATCAATGACGATCAAGTTTTAGTGATCCAAACATTAACGACTGATATTCCTGAAAAACCAACCCCTACGATTGCCGATCGCCCAGTAACAGCGACTCCAGTAGCGGTACTACCAAGCATCATTTGGCCTGAGCCGGTGACGTTTTATGCGCTGGACGACCCTGAGGTTGCCGACGCAAGTTTTCAACTGCAAATTGCCTCAGTTTTAGATCACGTTGGCTATGCGACAACGATTAGTCAGACCCTCTTTACATCAAGCAAAAGTATCGTCGAACTTGAGCAATTTTATGATCAAGCTTACGCAAATAAATTAAAAACCCGCAGTATAATGGAAACCATTGCGGCTCCCAATCTCTACCTTGGGTATACCGATTCCTACTATCAACGCGGCTATCTGATTAAATATGTCATCATTGATTTAGCAGATCAAGGCAAACCATATCGTTTAATTTTGGCAACGATTGCTGAATAATGATCACCAAAGGCCATTTTAGCTGGATACCATAGCACTATGCGTTTTAAGGCTTTACTCGCAGGGCTTTTCCGAATCAACCACGCCGACGCAAATATTCGGCGGCGTGGGAAGGCTATCGTTGGGATTACCTTCTTTTTGGTTTGCTGTATCATATTAATTGGTATTTTCAGCATTTTTGCAACTGGCTGGCGCGAAACTGCCTTACTCACCAGCCCATTTGGGCTGCTTGGGCTAGCAGCCATTTGGCTAGCCCGCCGTGGAATGGCCAATCGTGCCGCCGGATTATTGATTGCTGCTGCACTCGCGGCCTTGGTCGCCGCGCCAGTGGTGGCCAATCGGGTGGCTTTTACGCCATTTTTCTTTCTCTTACCAATTTTGATGGCCTTTGTCACGCTATCGCCACGCGGTTTACTGTTCGCCAGTGGCACGAGTTTGGCTGCCTTAGGTTTGCTCGCGCTATTAACGCAGAATATCCCACAAACATTGCCGCAAAATAGCGAAGTATTCGGCTTGGCCAGTAGCTTGTTGTTGATGATTATTGGCTTGGGCTATGTTGGCTCACGCACCACCCACCAAGCCATTCACGCAATGAATTTAGCTCAGCAGCGGAGCCGCGAATTAACTAAAACGCTGCAAGATGAGCGCGATCAACTTAGTCAACGGGTGGCTGAAAGCACGGCGGAATTACGCCAGAGTTTGGCAAATTCGGAACAATTGATCGCCGAGCAAGCCCGTTTATTGAATGAAAATGATCAACAACGTTCAACGATTCGTTCGTTGAGTTTGCCAATCTTGCCATTGCACCAACACATACTGCTTGCCCCACTGATTGGCACATTTGATCAGCAACGGTTACACGATATTCAAGCGCAGCTTTTACAGGCGGTTGATGCCTATCAAGCCAAAATTCTGCTCTTGGATTTGACTGGGGTTGCGGTGCTTGATCAGGCTGGGGCAGCCATGCTTCAGCAGATTGTCCATGCCAGTAGCTTGCTTGGGGCAGCCGTTGCATTTATCGGCGTGCGGCCTGAAGCAGCCCAAGCTATTGTGAGTATGGGCCACCAGCTTGGCAATGTGCGGGTTTTTCGCGATCTGCAAGCGGCAATTCAACAGCATAGTCGGCTGTTGTTCGATAGCTAACCAGCCTTCGGGTATACTAGCAATTGTTTTGCAGGCTGCGTTAGCGCAACCGATAGAGACTTGTACGATGGATGATCGGCCAATCTTCCCAGAATGGATCAAACAGGCTCGTAAGCAATTGGGCCTTGGCAGAGCCGAGTTAGCCCAACAAGTTGGCTGTTCGTTGGCCATGTTGCGTCAGCTTGAGTATGGTACCCGCCGCCCTTCGCGCCAGTTGGCTGAACGGCTCGCCAGCTTTTTGCAGATTCCAGCTGAACAGCAAGCGCTCTTTGTGCAAACCGCACGGGTCCATCAACCACCTAGCCCAATCAATCCAATTCCACGAGTGAAACGGCTGCCTGAGCCAAGCCAACCCTTAATTGGCCGCGCGGAATTATTGGCCAATGCCAGCCAGCTATTGCTCCAGCCAAGCATCCGTTTGCTGAGCATTGTTGGACCAGGTGGCGTTGGTAAAACTCATTTTGCAACCCAGCTTGCCCAGCAGATTCAAGCACATTTCAGTGATGGGAGCTTTTTTATTGGCTTAGCGTCATTGCACGATGCTGAACAATTGCCGACGCTGATCGCTCAAACGCTGGAAATCCCCCAACCAACCCATCAATCAACCTTAGAGCAATTGATCGGCGCGATTGGCCAACGCTCGATCTTACTGGTGCTCGATAATCTTGAGCATGTGATGATGGTTGTGCCAATTATCAGCCAATTGATCGCCCAATGCAGCAAACTCAAAATGCTGATTACCAGCCGCTTTGCCTTGAAATTACACGCTGAACACCTGATTGATTTGCCACCACTCGATGTGCCACAACACCCACTTGAGCACCAAGCTAGCACCGAAACCAGCTATTCTGCTGTGGAATTATTCGAGCTTCGCGCCAAAATGGTACAACCTCAATTTAGCCTAACAGCCCAAAATCGCGCGATCGTTGGCGAAATTTGTCGGCGTTTAGATGGCTTACCCTTGGCGATCGAGCTGGCGGCGGCACGAATTCGTGGCCTGCCACCCCAAGCAATGCTCGCGCGGCTCGATCGGCGGCTCGAATTATTCGATCAAGGCAATAGCGATCTGCCTGAGCGGCATCAAACCTTGCGCAATTTAATTGCTTGGAGCTACACGCTGCTCACGCCCAACGAGCAAACTATTTTTCGCACCCTCAGCCTGTTTGCCAACCATTGGACATTAGATGCCGCCGAATATCTGTGTCAAACTCAAATTGCCAAACCTCAAGTTCTCACAATTTTGCTCAATTTGCTTGATAAAAGTTTAGTGCGCGAAGAAAGCTCAAACGATGGCCTCGCCACCTTTGCCATGCTCGAAATTATTCGCGAATATGGGCTAGAGCAGCTTGAACAAACCAGCGAAGCTCAAGCATTGCGCTGGCGGCATGCGCATTATTACATCCAACTTGCCCAACATGCCGAGCAACAACTCGGCCAACAAGAAGCATTGTGGCTTGAGCGCTTGACTTGGGAGCGTAGCAACCTTTGGGATGTGCTCAACTGGCTCGTGGCACAACAAGCAGCCGAAGCGTTGCTGCAACTGATCGGTTCGCTCTGGAAATTTTGGCAAATTCGCCATCTCTGGCAGGAAGGCTTGCACTGGATTGAGTTGGCTTTGGCCTTGCCGCTGGTCAATAGCGAAGCCTATCAACAAGCCCGTGCCAAGGTGCTTTGGGGCGCTGGTTGGTTGGCAGTCGATTTGCATCAGCATGATTTGGCTCAAGCCATGTTCGAGCAAAGCCTGCACCTCGCCACCAGCCTCGACGATCAACAGGGAATTGCCCGAGCGTTGCATGGGGTTGGCTTATTGGCCGAGTGGGCGGGGCAGCGCGATTTTGCCATGCGAGCCTATCAAGAAAGTTTAAGTCTCTTCCGCCAACTCGATGATCAAGAGGAGATTGCTTGGTCGTTGTTTCACTTGGGCGCAGCTTTGCAATCGCAGGGTCAAGCCAAACAAGCTCAGCATTTTTTAGAAGCAGCCTTAGCGACCTCACGCCGCTTGGATCATTCGTGGAGCATCGTGCATCAAACCAAAGCACTTGGCCAAATGGCGATTGATCAAGGGCGTTATGCTGATGCCGAGTTATTACTCAACGAAAGTCTCAAGCTCGCTCAAAGCCATCAATATCAACAAATTTATCTTGAAATTTTGCGGCATCTTGGGCGTTCGGCATTGGAGCAAGGCCAGTATCAGCTAGCTCGCGAGCGATTTCAAGCCAGCCTTGAGCAAGCCCAACAACTCAAAGAACCCTCGGCAATTCGCTGGGCCAGCATTCACCTCAACTGGCTGGGTATTCTCGCAGGTGATTTGGACCAAGCCTATGCGTTTGAGCAACAATTGGCAATCTTCGAGCGCGACGAGCCTGCTTGGGCAATTGCCTGGCTCAAGGCACGTTTGGGCACAATTGCTTTGATCAAACACCAGCCTGAAGTAGCCCAAAGCTGGTTTCTGGCTAGTATTCAAATGTACCAAGCCAACGATTTGCCATGGGGTTTGGTCGAATGTCTTGAAGGGTTAGCGCATAGCCTATGTTTGGGCAAGCAAGCCAATCAAGCCGCAGCCTGCTTGCAATTGCTAAGCACTGCTGAACAACAACGCCAAAGCTTGCCACGTTTGCGCTCAGTACCTGAACAAGCAGCATGGCAAGCCAGCCTTGCGTGGTGTCAACAACAACTTAGCCCCGAGCAATTTACCCAAATTTGGCAAACTGAGGTGACCCAAACACTTGAACAATTGCTCAAGCCTTTTTAACCACGAAATTCAATCAGCTTGAACTATAATCCCCAATCGTTCCAACAAAGCGCGATAATCAGCAGCTCGATAGCGAATCGGCGGTTTATTGGGGCTATGCGAATCGGAGCCAGCGCTAATTAAAAGCGAGTGTTGTTGGGCATAGCTACGGTATAAGGCAGCTTGTTCAGCAGTATGTAAGGGATAATCAGCCTCAATCCCATCTAAGGGCACTTCATCCCTTAACGCATCGAGCAGCGCTTGATCAAAACAGACAAAACCATCGCTGCGGCCTGGATGGGCCAAGATACAGATTGCACCACTTTGCTGGGCCGCTGCCACAACTGCGGCAATCGAATTGGTTGCAAAATCGCAGCCTGAGGCTTGCATCAGTTGCGAAAATTGGGCTGGGGCAAGGGTTGGATTCTGTTGCTTAACCAAGGCTGCCAATAAATGAGGTTGTTGAGCCGATGGTTGGGCTAGAATCTCGGCCATTTGGGCTTGATGTTGAGGGGTCAAATAGCCGTGATCACAACAATACGCAAAGGCCTTGGTGATGATTGTTTGCTGGCGTTGATACAGCTCGGCAGCAATCGCCATGAGTGGATTTGGCCCAAGCTCAAAGCCAAAACACAGCAGATCGACCAGCTGTTCGCGCCAAAGACAGCTCATTTCAGTCGCTACCAACAAGGGCATACCTTCAGCCACCGCCAAATCCTGCATTGATTGCGCCATATCAGGCCGATCATGGTCGGTAATTGCGGCCAAGCCAAAGCCTTCACGCTTCAAATGGTGAATCAGATCAAGTGCTGACCACTGGCCATCACTGGCCGTTGTATGCAATTGTAAGTCGATCGCTGCATCGGCAGCTAACACCAAGTTTGTGGTTGAACGTTTAACAAGCGTCATCTGGATGCCTCACTGGCCAATCTTAAGCTGAATGTTCACCAGATCGCCTTCGTTAAGCTGCTCGGCCAAACGAATGGGCTTTTTGATCGGCACAAGATACAGGCCATCTTTGGGAATCAGCGACGTACTCCAGGTTGTACCGCCAATTTGCACTTGGGCCGGAATCACGCCCCAGCCATAGGTCACCAGCCCAGCAACCGCCTTGATTGATTGGCTCTGTTCAAGCGGCACAGTGACGAAATACCATGGCGCTGGCCCTTTCCAAAACCAAATTGGCCCAGTAAAATCAAAGGTCACACGAAACTCCTAGGATTAAATTAAGAACCCATGCACAATGCATGGGTCTGATAGTAGAATGCACAACTTTACGAACGGCTTAGTTGGGCAACGGCAGTGCGCAAATCGGCTGAGGTCTGGACTGAACTCAAATCGACCGACAAGGTAGTCAGCATTTGGGCAACTTCGGGGCCAACGCCAACCAAAATTACACTTGCCCCCAGCAAACGCAAGCCATTCATCATGCTTAACAAGGCTTGGGCAGCCTGTTCATCCATCATTGGCACGCCCGTAATATCAATCAAGACTTTGCGAGCGCGTTCCCGTTGAACCCGGGTCAAGAGAATTGAGGTGGCTTGCTGCACCCGTTCGCCATCCAAACTACCAATTAATGGCATCACCAACACCCCTTTTAGAATTGGGATGACTGGTGAGGCAACATCACGTAGCAGTTGCGATAACTGTTGACGTTCAGCGAGTGAGTGTTCGAGATTAACCACCACTTCACTCAGGCGCTGCATCGCGGCTTCGCGTGCAGCCTCTTTGGCCTCGGTTTCTTGGCGCGAAACTTGTAAAGCAGCGGTCATGCTATTAAATGAGCTGGCCAACTGACCTAATTCATTATTGCTTTCAACCTCAATTGGCTGGAGATCGCCGTCGGCGACTCGATTGGTTGCGCCAATTAAGCCGGCCAGTGGTTTAAGAAATTGGCGGCGCAGAATCAGCGCCATGCCAAAGCCAAACAAAATAACCGCAATTAAGGCCAAACCGATGCTCAAGCCAAGACTTTGGTTAGTGATCGTGGCAATTTGATTGGCGGTTTCAGTCGTGCGTGCCGTAATTTCATCCAAGGGCGAAGCTAAGCCCAAGCCCCATGGAATCCCGCTAATTGCCGCATAGGCCACTACATATCCGCGCCCACTCAAACGCACCGTGGTTACTCCATCACGGCCCGCTTGCAGATCGCTGATCATCGATGAACTGGGCATGTTGGCTTGATTGGTCAAAATTTGCTGAACAATCCCGCCCTGGCCAGCCTCGGTCACCGCCACAACTTCGCCATTACGGGTAATCAAAAAGGCAAAACTCGATTGATCAACAATTAATCCCTTGAGATAGAAACTCAAACGATCAAGGCTGACATCGACGCTGACAGTGCCCAAAAAATCGGCATTATCATAAACTGGTGCAGCAACCGAGATCAATGCTTGCGATTGATCAATCGATTGATGCACTTCTGTCCAGACCAAGGCGCGGCTCGGGTTATTCTCTGGCAAACTGGCTTGGTACGCTGCTTCTTGGCTGGGCAACCAATCTACTGGCGGATCGTTAGGAGTCATGTTGGGATAGGTGCGCAAGGTATTGGCGGTCAGATATGAGATACGCACAATTTCAGGCACGCTGATTTGCAAGCTTGGCAAGACATCTTCGAGCCGTTGACTATAACGAATGTCAGCTAATGCTTGGGCCTGATCGGGATTAGCAACCACCAAGACTGTGGTTGCGCCGCTGGCATATTGGCGACCATTACGGGCTACGTTCAACTCAGGCAAGTTTGGAATTTGATTGGTTGGCTGTTGCAAATAGGTGCGGGTGGTGACCGCTAATTGTTGCACACCACGGACTGTTTGCCCCGTGCTGGCAGCATGACTTTGGGCAATGCGCAGGAGATATTGTTCAGCTTGGGCTTGCAGCGCGGCGGTGCTATCGTTGGTGGCTTGGTTGCGCACTGCCACCAAGCCACGAGCATTAATTGCTAAATTGAGCAACGCCAAGAGCGATGTTCCCAATAAGAGGATAACAATAACTTGCCTGCGTAAACTATGGAGCATCGTCCATCCTCCACCTACAACAACCTATTGCGACACACGCAGCGTAATTTTGAACGTTTCGGGTGGGATCGAAGTCGTCGGATCAAAGCTAGTGAGCGATGCTGTATCGATCACGAAGCTCTTCGGGCCAACATGGGCCATAAATTCTTTGCCTTCCAAAATGCGCACCGTTTGATCGATGGCAATTCGCGCAATTGTAACTGGTGGAGCAACCGCCGCTGCTTGGATACCACCACTCTGCAATTCGGCATACACTTCTGGACTGATATAATATGCCATAATTTTAATTTTATCTTGCAGCTTGCGTTCGCGCAGAATTTCGGCAGCAGTTACCGCAGTTTGACCAGTGCCTACAATATAATCGATCTCGGGATGTGCGATCAAGACCTCTTCGATCAATTTTGCTTGCTCTTCTTTGCCAGTATCGCCATATTTGGTTTCAACAATGTTAATTGCGCCACCAGTAATAGTAGCCTTAAATTTTTCATCGGCTGCTTTCGACCAACCAGCCTTTTCGGGGCCAGGGAACCAAGCGACATCAACCGCATCGCTGCCCTTGGCATGTTTTTGCACTAAATATTTAGCAATTTCTTGGCCGCCTTCGCCGGGGACTGAAAGCGATTTAGCGGTAATGGCCTTCGACGAAATATCATTCATAAAGGCAATTACGGGAATCTTTTGGCTTTGCAGCTCCACAATTAAATCGTTGAGGCCATCAAGCGAGATCGCCCCAATCACCACAGCCTTGGCTCCGTTAGCCACACATTGGCGAATTTGGGTAATTTGGGTTGGCAAATTGCCATAGCCACCAGCTTCAACAATTTCCACATTGATGCCTAAGCGTTCGGCTTCGGAAACTACGCCATAATTAACCGCCAACCAATAACTATCCTTGATGTGCGGAATTGAAACACAAATTGTCTCAGCCTTATCGGCCACAACCAAGGGCACATAGTCGGTTGATGTCCGCGGGCTAGCAAAATCGAATGGTGGATTCCAGACTTCAACTTGATAGGTGGTGCTGGTGCTGGTTTGGCTGAGCGCGGCGGTTGCACTAGGCACGGATGTTGGTTGGGCGGTTGGCTGAGCCGTGCCACAAGCGGCTAAACTAGCGGCCAATAAACTGCCAAGAACCCATTTCGAGCGTTTGGTTGCAGTCTGCATAGGATCTCCTTCTTACTTAAACCCTAGTGCAACAATGTTGAGAGCATGAGGCGGGCATTGTGGGGTAGCGTGGCTAAACAAAGATGGGCAGGCCTATGTAAGAGATTGTCTCACACAAGGCCTGCCCATACAAGAGCTTATTTAATTTCGACAATCAACTCGATTTCGGTGGCCATATTGAAGGGCAATGCAACTTTACCACCAGATGAACGGGCATGTTTACCAGCTTCGGGGCCAAAAATTTCGACCAAGAAGTCTGAACAGCCATCAACGGTTTTGCCAAGTGCACCAACAACTGGGCCAGACGTTACATCGTCGTAGGTTGGGGTAACATTGACCGTTCCGGTAACCATCACAATGTGCTCAACCCGATCAAGGTCGCCAATTGTTGATTTCAGGAAGCGTAAGCCCCGCACACAACTCAACATCGCAGCTTCTTGGGCCGTTGCCAACGAGAGGGTTGGCAATTCGCCTTTGAGGAAACCGCCGCTGCCAGTCAAAATTTCTGGGCCAGCTGACGAAATAAAGACCGTTTCGCCTGATTGTGAAGCATACACATAATTGGCAGTTGGCGGAGTCAATGCTGGCAATGAAGCTACACCATAACGTGCTTCAACATAGGCTTCAACCTTTTCAAAGACACAATCAACACCTGGTCGGCGACAACGATGCTGTTCAGCTTGTTGGGCTTTGTCGAGCGCTTGGCCTTCCGAAGCCAGTGAAATCGAGCTAAATGTGGCAGCCATGACCATTACGAGCAGGAGTTTGAGAGAAAAGCGTTTCATAGATGGACTCCTCAGCACAAGGTTGATGTCTTTGATCGATCAAGTAATCAATCGTCAGTCATTGGGATTATAGGTCAAATGGGTCAGTGGATAGCTTTGAGTTTACCCGACCTCAAAGCAAAGTCAACAGTCCCAATAGTCCTATCCAAAAACTACCTTTAATGGGACTCGTGAACCTAGCTTCGGCTAGGTCATCCTAACAACTTATCCTAGGTCTAAAAGGCTAAAAATCGATCAGAGAACTATTTTGGCTCAGCTACGGTAGAGTAAGCAATAGGGTTAATCGAGGTTTGAATTATGTCGATATTTATTCATTTCGAGTTTATGTGGATTCCACCTCAGTTTGGTGGTAATAACGGTGTGCCTTATCCTAATATGCGTACCGAGATTCATTGGCGGCATTACCTTCGTGATCCAGAAGAAGCCACTCGCGACATCCAATGGATTCAGTTTGATTACGATGAAATGACCCGCCAAGGATATGCGAAGTGTCGCTTTGGATCGCATCATCAATTACCAGAAGGTAGACTTAAGCCTGATCAATTTATCGTCATATTCAATGGGCCGAGAATTTTGGCAGTCGGCAAAATCGTCGAAGAACGCAGCACTGCAATCCAAGGAAATAACGATGGATAATGCAGCTCGAGAATATTTATGGGCACAAATCCAACCATTCTTTGTAGCATTGGAACACAAGATTCATGCCCAATTTCAAGGGCCAATTTTTACCAATATTGATATGTACCATAATGATTCGTTTCCATTCTATGGATGTATCGAATTGGGTAAAACCAAAGATAGCTATCACCTTGTGGTCGCAGCAGATACATCACAAAAACCGGAAGGGCTAGAGCTTGATGGCTGCATTACTCATAACCATAATCCATTTTCGGTTGACGGGCCAAGCTATCTCTTCACTGCCACTAATCCCATGAGTGAAGCCTTGCTTGATGCATGGGTTGCAGAATTCACGCTATTCATTGATCACTATACCGACCAGATCAAACCGATCATTGAATCGATGGAAATTTAATCCAGCTTTTATGCCAATCATATTGAACCCAATTATCTTCATCAGTGTGTAGTAGATCATCAATTGAGCACGGAAGGATTGCCCATGAGTGAGCCATTTATGCCAATTTCTGTTGTCTTACCCGAAGCAGGCACAACCTTGATTGGCGATATTCGCTGCAAGGTTTCGAGCGCTGCCACCAACGATCAATGTACGGTCTTGGAAGTTACTTTGCCGCCAGGTCAAGGTGCAGCAATGCATCAACATGAGGTCGAAATGGAGGTTTTGGTGGTTCAAGTGGGGCGCTGCACGGTTGGCGATGAACGCAATCAATGGGTACTTGAAGTTGGTGGTATCGCCCACTTTCCGCAACGCACGCGCCATTTCTTTCGCAACGATCATGCCGAAACCTGTGTCATTTTGATCACCGCCATTCCAGGTGGGCTTGATCGCTTTTTCGAAGCACTAGCAGCCCAAGCCTAAAATCCAGCCGAAGACTGAGCCGAAACAACCGAGCCAAGGCTATACTGCCAATCTCAGCAGCTACAAATCTGGAGGTGGTTATGCCAACAACAATTCCAGCCCTACCCTGCGCAGATTTAGACCAAACCATTGCTTTTTGGTCTAGCCTTGGCTTTACGGTTAGCTACACCCAACGCAAGCCTAACCCCTACGCTGTAATCAATGCTGATGATTATTGTCTGCATTTTTTCGGCTTGAAACAGCTAGCACCCGCCGAAAACTACAGCACCTGCTTGATCATCGTGCCCGAAGTTGAGCAATTACATCAACAATTTAGTCAACACCTACGAACGAGTTTGGGCAAAGTTCCCGCCCAAGGCTTTCCGCGCATCTCACGTATGAAACCTGGCCAAAGCCGCTTTACCCTCACCGATAATGCTGGCAATTCGATTATTTTCATCAAACAAGGTGTCGAGGATGAGGCAGCTGCCCAAGCCTACCAAAACCCTGAGCTAAACCCATTGCAACGAGCAATTGCCGTCGCCGCTCGTTTGCGCGATTTCAAAAACGATGATCACGCCGCCGCCAAAACGCTTGATAATGCCCTTGCCCGCTATCCCGATGCCCCAAATTTTGATTATGCCCAAGCGTTGCTAGCACGAATCGAATTAGCCCAAGCCCTTGAGCAAGATCAACAACTTGAACAATTAACTACCCAACTCAACAGCATCGAACTCAATCCTGAACAACGCCAACAGCTCGGTTTGTAGCGTAAAAATACGATTCAGGCTGACAACCATTCGTCAGCCTGAACCGTACAACGTTGCTCCAAGCCTACGTTTTAGCGAGTCGCCCAAGGCAGATAGTTAAATGTACCGACAACTGATTCTCGCGGGCTAGGACAGGAGCTAGGATCATCATTCGACCAGCGATTGGACGACATGCGCCAAATACAACGATTTGGCAATTCGCCCCAAACCAAGGTGATGACAATATGCGGGGCAGCTCGCAGCTCAGAGTGCATCGCGTAAAGCGCATCAGCTTGGCGCTGCATCCGCACATGATCAAATCGTGGAGTCTGCGCCGCCAACGAAACGTCTAAGGGATGGAGCGGGAGATACAACATACCACAGTTATCGATTTCACCATAGAGGTAGGTCTGGAAGGAGCCACCAAAACCAAGTGCTTCAAAAGCTTGTTGGATTTGTTGGTATTGCTCTGGGGATAACGCACGACTCGTCTGTTGCCACCACTCATGTTCACAGCCAATTGGGGTTGGAGTCAATTGTGGGCTAACAGCAGAAGCCCGATACGGTGGCGCGGCAGCAAACATACTCATAATCACCAACAACAACCCAATTAAGCCAACTCCGACCAAAGGACGTTTGATCACATAAACCTCCACAACAGCCTAGACCCATGGGCCAGATCCATGGGTTGCATTCCACAGTAATGGTTAAACCATCACATCACAAAGACTGATCGGAAGCGCATGATCTTTCCTTTATTGATACTAAGTCGCAAATATCATCAATATTTAGTAAGCACTAGTTTTGTATAGCAGACTTTAATCTAATGCATAAAATAATTAGGCTACCGAAGTTGTTTGTAATGACAGTGATCGTTGCCAAAATAACCATTGCCCTAAAGGCCATTATTACTCCGTCGAAAGATTGATTATGGATGAACTTGCCCAACATCCTGCAACAGCCACATTGGCGATTGATAAAATTGACAAAGCTGAATTAATTCGTGCGTTTCAGCAAAAAATGCCGGGCTACGATCCGGCTGTCGTGGCGCAGGCAATTTGTGATCTGCTTGAGCAAAAACCAACGACGCTTGATGGGCAAGCCCTGAGATTAACTATTAATGACCAAACTGCTAACTTAGCTAGCTATAACGTCGTTGGTGGTAACCTCAATCAAACAACAATAACGGTTGTCATGCCAAACCCGATCGCAAGCGCAAACACAACTAAGCCAAACCATGGCCTAGCTCGCCGAATTATTGCGTTAATCGTTGGTTTCGTCGGTTTGCTGATACCTTTACACGCTTCAAATCAATTCCAAGCCTCGCAACCATCTTCATCACAGAGCATGACAGGCGATGTCAATATTGTGATCGCTGAATTTAGCCAGCTTAATCAACAAATTCCTAATCAATGGAATGATCTGTTGGCGCAGGATCTTGATAATCTGTATGGAATGAGTGGCTTCAATCGGGTCAAAATTCAGTCCGATCCACGTTTTATTCCATCGATTGAGGCTGCTCAGCAGCTAGCCCAAACCACGAATGCGCATATGGTGATCTACGGTGATGCCCAATCGAGCAGTGCGGGGGCAGTTGTAACACTGCGTTTTTATGTGATCGATCCCCATCGGATTAATATTGGCGAGCTGATCAATGGCGAGCATCAAATTGGCGCTCAACTGCAACTCTCAGAGGCTGATCTTTTAGCAGGTCATTCGTTGTTGGATCTACCTGATGCGCTGATTCTGATTGAATTTACTAAAGCCTTGGTCTACGTAGGGCTTGAGGGAACAACTAACCTCGATGCAGCGCTAGCATCGATCAATCAAGCGCTGGCTGCCGCTGAAATTCACCCAAATATTAAAGGCAAAGAGGTGCTTTTATTATTTGCCGCCGTGATCACTACTGAGCAATGTGCGCTCGAAGTGGATGATCAAACCGCTTGTTTCGCCCGCGCCCAGCGCTACCTTGACGCAATTCTCCAGCTTAACCCAGCTTATGGCCGCGCTTACCTGGCAAAAGCCAATATTTTTTATGCCCAAGGCAATTTGTTTCAGGCCATGGAATTCTTTAACCAAGCCAAAGCCTTGCCAGATCAGCCATTTGGCAGCTATATCGAGGAAAAAGCCACCTTTGGAATCGGCAACGTTTGTACCTTGCAATTGCAGCATGTTCAGCAACAGCTCGGTGGAACTGTAGCCTCGAATAGCGAGGCAACCAAGCTGGCAAATTGTGCCCTACAAGCCTATCAAACCCTAATTAATCGCTATGATCCAACGAGGAATGACCCGATTTTGCGGGAACTTACGGCTTGGGCCTACTACTGGCAAGGAGTGGTTTATGTCGAGGCAGATCAAATCAGCGCTGCTCGGTGGTCATTTGAGCAAGCCCAACTATTAGCCACAAATGCCGATTTGCAAAAACGCGTCCAACAACGGCTCACTCAAGGAGCAGCCAAATGAAACCTCGCTTAGCTACCTGGTTCATAGCACTCGGCTGGTTATTAATAGGATGCGGGTCACAAAACCCACCTCGTTCAGATCAAACAGCTCCAACACCAAGTCGCCCAATCCTTGGTCTGATCACACCATCGCTTGCCCAAACTGTATCAATCCAAACTCCATTAGCAACCCAACAGCCAACACCAGCTATAACAGTAGTTGCCTGCCAAAAACCGAGCACATGGATCAGCTACAGCGTTTTGCTCAATGATACGCTTTCCGAGCTAGCCTACCGCAGCGGAACGAGCGTCGAACAGCTTCAACAGGTCAATTGTTTAAATGACACGCTCATTTTTGCAGGCCAACAGCTCTACTTGCCCACGCTGCCAAGCGTCGAGCCAACCAATCAAATAGCGGCTCCAGCCGAACCCTCGCCTAATCCCGATCTGGCAGCGATCGCCACCCGCACGATTGATATCCCGATTCCGAGTGGGCCAAACGATCAGCTTTTGATAACCCCCAGCCTTGGTATTGCTGGCACAAGTTTCAGCTTGCACTATCAGAAATTCGAACCCAACGCAAACGTCAATTACACCATCTACAACGAAGATTTTGCGCTCGTGGCAACCGGTGAACTGATGGCTGATGCTACCGGAAAAGTCACGTTTGTCTATGTCAGCCCCGTCGATGCTTCACTTGGTTTCTATCTGGTTGAAATGCAAAGTCAAACTGTGCGGGCCGAAGCGAGTTTTGAAATTATTGAATCACCGACCTTACCCAAAGCATCGCCTGAGCCAACCAGCGCCAAAACCAGCCCAAGCCCAACCACCACGCCAATTGATGCAACACTCACGCCCAACAACGAGTAAATTGCACCCATAATTCACACCAAATGAGGTCAATGATGCTTATTCCACCGACCAATCAGCATGGGCCGCTAGCCCGCCGCATTGTGGTCAAATTCCACGATCAGCTGGCTCCACTAACCTATACCGATCAAGATTTTCAAGGCTATGTTGTTCAACCGATCTTTAACAGCGTCGATCCCGATCAATTGGTTGGCTTAGTTCAGCAAGCCCAGCAAGCTAATCCAGAATATCAAGCACCAAATTTTTTGGCCTTCTTTACGATTGATGTTGAGCCAGATCAAGATCCCTTTGCAATAATTGAGCATGTTAACCAATGGGCAGAGCTTGAGTATGCCTATGTTGAATCGCCGCCAGCGCCTGTGCCAACCGCAGCGAACCCTCGCCGTGCACGCCAAACCTACCTCAACCCACCCAACAGCACTGGCCCAAGCATTGGCGGCATCGACGCTGAAGCGGCTTGGAAGGTTTTAGAGCATGCAGGCAAAGCCATCACGATTGTGGATATTGAGAAATCATGGCAATTAGAACACCCCGATTTGCTGCAACATAGCAGTTCGCCGATAACCATGTTGCCCTCACTGCTCCATTGCGATGTGCATGATCCTACTTGTGCTGATCATGGCACGAATGTTTTAGGCGTGCTGGTGGCTCAAAATAATACTGAGGGTGGAGTTGGAATCGCTCACGATGCAGCAGTAGCAGTCATTTCGCCATGGCAACAACCAAGCAATGGCACCAGCCAACCAAGTTGGAATATTGCCAATACGATTGTCGCTGCAAGCAACTACTTAACAAGGCTTGAATCGCCAGGCAATCTGATCCTTCTAGAATTGCAAATCTACCAAGATCCGGCTGGCGGCCCCTACACCAACACGCCCAATCAACCAGGCAGATTGCTGCCAGTCGAATTAGAGCCAGCCAATTTTGAGGCCATTCGGTTGGCTAGCGAACTGGGAATTATTGTGATCGAGGCTGCTGGCAATGGCGCTAGCGATTTGGCAACCTGTTGGGATACCGTTGGAACGTATCAAATTGAGCCAGCAACAGCCCGTTATCGTGATTCTGGTGCAATTCTAGTTGGAGCGGTTTACAGTCGCGACCCCAATAAAGCAACGCGAACCGCTAGCTCCAACTATGGTCAACGGGTCAATTGCTTCGCTTGGGGCAATGGCGTGTTTACCACCAATGCCTCAGGCTATAGCTTAAGCTTTGGCGGAACCTCAGCAGCAGCGGCGATTATTGCCGGAGCCGCCATTTTAGGGCAAGCCATTGGCGAAAAGCTGCGCGGGGCACGATTCAGCCCCGAGGAATTACGCAGTTTGCTGACACACCCAGATGCCTGCACTTATTCAGCTCAACCTCAGCACGATCGGGTTGGCGTTATGCCAGATCTAGGACGGATTATTGGTTTGTTACAGGTTTAAACATTAATGAATGCCAATCGGCTTGAGCATTGTGAGCGGGATATAAAGCAGATCAATCACTCAAACTGTTCAAGCTGCGCATCGGTAAAGCAGCGCTCTAAAATATTGCGGGTTGCTTGCACAAAATGGCGCTCAGTCGAATCGACCGGATGCACTACACAGGCCGTAATATCGCAGTGCAAGCCTGTAATCAAACGGCCTTGGGCTTGATGTTCGGCCAATACATTGATTAAGGTTTGTCCAACCACATGCACTGCCCAGCGCAATTCATCAAAGGCCAAAAAGCGCCCATCACGCAAAGCCAAATCACGAAAGCTAATCAAACGATTGGGTTGCGGAATCAGCCGCATGCCCACAATTGCAAAGCGCTCGGTATTGGGAATTTGGCGCACATAGCGTTCATATTCAATAATTGTCTGTTTTAAACGCCAGCTTGGTTGATCTGGCGTGGTTGCTAAAAGCAACCGTTGATGCGGTACACAACGTAGCATCTGCATGGTGCACCTCTAAACCTTGGCTTGTTGGCGCATGGCATAGACATAGCCCACCAAGCCACCAATCAAGCTAGCCCCAACCACCAAGCCAATTGCACTGCCGCCATGAATCACCAGCAACAGCAGCAAACAAACTCCAGCACTACCACCAAAAACTTTGATCCGTAGGTCATCCGACCATGCTTGAATTAAGCTTGGAACAAAGCGCACCGCTAGCAATGCACCCGCTACCATCGCCACAAACCCAAACAAGGCCAACTTGATAATTGCCCCAACCACCGTCGTGGCGATAATCGCGCCAACCCCACCAACCAGCACCAAATCAAGCATCGGTTTGTATTGTGGTGCAAGACTCGTGCGAATCTGCTCCTCGAAATCTTCGCCATTGGCCTGGGCTTGATCATATTTTTCGAGCCATTCTTCGGCCCAACGCAACTCGGCTTGAGCGGCAGCATATTCGGTTGGATTTGTGCTTGCATAAGCGGTTTCGGCTAAAGCTTGGTAGGCTGCTTCGGCTGCCGCCATCGGATTACTCATAATTTGCTGGGCAGTTAATTGAATCACTTGCCATTCGGCCCAAGTTGTTTGCGAACTAGCCGAGGCTTGGCAAATAATCCCAATTTTTTGCGCAGGATAAGCAAAATCAAAGCGAAAACTATTGCCAGCAATCTCAACTGTATGATTTTCGTACAAATAGACTGCTGGATGCGCTGCATGCCAAGCCACGGCAAACAAATCGTTGATCGCATTACCGCTTGATTGCTGGCGTGGGTGCGGTTGATCACGCTGGCCGCTCAATTCGCGATCATAGGCTTGGCGCTTTTGGGCATCTTTCAACACGCCATAGGCAATATTCAAGGCCTGCATCAAGGCCGTCGCATCGGGAGCTTTATTAATATCTGGGTGATATTGGCGAGCCAAACGCCGAAATGCTGCGTCGATTGTGGCGGCATCGGCGTTGCTGGCAACCCCTAGCACCTCATAGTGCGTTTTCATACAGAATTATTCACTCGCTGCTAAACCAAAAAAACCGCGTAATTGTTGGCGATAGGTCGCATGATTTTCCCAAAGATCGTGATTCAATTTGGCTTGATGGCGCAACAAACCGGCCAATTGCTGCTGATTTGCTGCATCCAATTTTTGCAATGTTTGCTCAATCAAACGCTGATTTTGCTGTTCAAGCGCAGGCCAAAATGCTTCATGCAAAATTTGTTGGCCAGCGACTTGGGCTGCTGTCAATTGACTAAAATCAGTAAAAACCGCCTGTTGCTGCAAATAGCTCAAAAAGCGACAGGCCACGCTATTGAGTTTATCCTGTTTGAGTTCATCGATCCAATCGCTGGCATCGTCGCTCAATTGGCGGGCGAGGGTTAAGATTTCAAGTGCCTCAATCACTAGATTCGCCGCAGCACCAAATGGATCAGCGCCTGCTAACCAAACTTGTGCTCGGCTACAAAAGAAAAAAGGCTGAGCGCGGGACAACAACACCGTTTGATCAAAGGTTGCCAACTGCTCAAAGCCTAACACGCTTAATTCGCTTAAACGATAGCGTAATTCCTGCTGATGTCCCAAGGCTGATTGAACCGTTAATTGACGAAACAAGGGCCAGATTGGGCTTTGGGTCACACCCAATTCAGTATACAACTCAATCTGACGCAACAAGGCCAGATGTGCCCCGAGCAGCAACTCAGCCGCACCATCACCATCCAACAGCTGATCTTGCGCCCAATAATACCACCAGCCATACAATTGAGCCGCGCCAAGTTGAGCATAAACGGGCGTTGCGACTGGAAATTGTTGGCCCAACCAAGCTGGCAATAAAGCGGCAATTTGGCTAAATTTGCCCTGTTTGAATGCGTTAAATTCTATTTGCAACGATTGGCTCAAGCCTGTGGGCAAGGCCGCTAAATCGGCCTCGATTAAGCGACAAACCGCCTGATAATGCGCTTGATCATCGAATGGCTCGGTCGAATTCATTGGAGTTCCTTTGGAGTACTTAAACACAAACAGCCTAGAGCAAATACTCTAGGCTGTTGTAGAAGTCGATAAAGTTTATTTTTTGTGAACCACTAACTCGGGCCGACCCATCGCTTGCAGCAGCCGTGGATACATCTCATACATTGGGGTGACTGCTGGCAAAAGCTTGATAATCTTGGGAATCGGGCCTTTGGCAACAATCTGACGGCGCGTTAATGCAGCCATCAAATTGATTGTGCCATGCCAAAATTGGTGGGCAATATCGGCCTTCATCGACATCACCACATCGGGCTTTAAGCCAGGTACTTCGCCCCAAACCACATCGAAAAAAGCTCCCTCTTGGCTTGGCTGACGATCAGCCAGAATGCTCACAATCCCATCGGGATCATCGTAGCGATACTGAATTGAGAGGCCAGATTGCTTAATTTTGGGCGCAATTTCAGGATCGCACTTGGCCTCATCGTACAACGCACCAAGATACTTGATCAGTTCTTCTGAATCTTTAAACACCGACATGAATGATGCTCCTCACGTATACAGGCGGTTCGGAGACGTGACGAGGGGAAAGTGCTTCGTCGCGCTTTTTGGCGATTATAAAGGCCATGCTGCACTTGCGTCAAGCCCAAGATTTTGCCGCCTCGGAGTAGATTCGGAGTAGATTCGGAGTGCTAGTCCCACTCTTTGACACACAAATCACCTACATTCTAGCAGATCGCAGAGCACGAAGGTGACGTACTTGCAAGCATCGTAGGAGGATGTATGTCCGTAAACCGCCCCTATCGACGATTGATTCACATTGGAATGCTCTTGAGCATGCTCTGGTCGCTCTTCCCAGCGAGCCAGCCAGCCGCCGCCCAAACTGATCAGTCCAACAAAACGGTTGAGCAAGCGTTTGCTCCCGATACTGGCCTAGCGCGAGACCCACAAACCCCGCGTTTAGCAACTGCGCTACCCAAAAAAGCCAGCAACAGTGCTGATTTTATGCCGGTGGCCGCCCAAAACTTAAGCATTCAGCCACAACTTAATCAGGTGGTCACTGCCCAACTCGATAGCGCCAAAACCACTGCCGTGCAATTCGAGCAAGCGCCACTGAGTTTGTTGGTCGAAGCCGATACCTTCGCGCCTGCTACGCGCTTGGAGTTTCAAGCCCAAGCCTTGCCAAGCTTGAACCAGCAACTTCAACGCAGCAGCAAAAGTGAAGGCTACCTGCGCGACCAAGCTGAGCAAGTTACGCTCTATCGCTTTAACATCGAAGCCCAAACCAATGAGCAAGTCGCCAACTTCAAAAAACCAGTGCGCATGGTGCTCGATTTGCGCCAACTTATGCGCGATGTTCCCAGCAATTATCAACAATTTTATTTGGCCTACCAAGATGAAGCCGATCCCAACCACTGGATCGAAGTGCCAATTACTTTGCACGATGCCAAGGGCTTGATTAGCGCCGATGTTGACCATTTTTCGACATGGGCAGCTGGCACACGGCCAGAGCGTTGGAATCCCAGCTGGGTTCCAGCAGCGGTTGCCAGTTTTAGCGGAGCAGCCACCTATGCCTACCCAATTGAAGGCCCAATGGGTCGCGGCGGCCTACAACCAAAAGTCGAATTAAGCTACAACAGCCGGAGCCTTGATGGTCGGATTCGCGATGACACTGGTGCAGGCCCACTGGGCGATGCTTGGTCAATCAGCGATATTAGCATTGCGCGGGTTGGGGTAAAAACTGAATTCGTCGCGGGCTTTCCATCCAACAAACACCCCGATAACTTTCGTTTGACGATCAACGGCGCTGGCCATGAACTCTTCCCTGAGTTTCCCAACCAAACTGCCACCGCCAGCAGCATGCGCTATTTTGCCAAAGATGCTCCAGGCTACTACATCAAACGGGTCTATAACACGGCCACCCCCAATACCGATGGAATATATTGGATTGTGGTAACGCCAACGGGTGTGACCTATCGTTTGGGTTATTATCCTCACGCCGAAGAACACCAAATTTGGGATATTGGCTATTGGAATGTGCAAGGCCATCAAGGCCGCCCCAATAATGAGCGCTCAGCCTTGGCATGGCATGTCGATACGGTCACCGATCGCGCTGGCAATCAGATGACCTATCAATATGTCAACTGGACGGTCACCGAGCCAATTGAGTGGTATCCCCAAGGCTCAAATCATAAATCGACCTTGCAATTAACTACGTGGAAAAGCCGCATCGGCAGCATTAGTTACAATTACCCAAACCGAGTAACGGCCTTGCCAGTCAGTGATACCGTTGCTCAATTGGGCACCACTCCCGCCAGCCGCTTGGTATTTACCACCAAAACCCAGTTTGCCTACCTGATCGACACAATTTATGTCTATCATGGCTCGTTGAGCACCCCAATTAAAGAATATCGGATTAACCTATCAGGCCATTTCGTCGATAGTCCGGCCTGTATGAACCAAGATACTCAGCCGAATATTCCGCGCTCAACTCATACTCGGGTGGTCAATGCAATCACGGTGGCCAGCGGAGTTGATGCCGACCCAGCAACTGACGATGGTTGGACCTTGCCCGCCACCAGCTTTACCTACGAAGCCAAACCACATTACAACAACAATTGTTTCTCTTTCTACTACCTCAAGAGCATGCGCAGCAATTATGGTGGTGAAATTAGCTTCAATTATGCCTCGGATAACCGTTGGATTGGCGATTATACCTACCTGGGTTATGATCGTTATGTTTGGCCAACTCTTGGCCAAAGCTATTACGTGGTCGAAACTTTGGCCAATGATGGGCGTAATCCTGCCGTCAAAACCACCTACAGCTATAGCCAACCCTGTTATGGCCAATGGTCGAGCAACGTTCCCTCAGGCGCAATCACCTGTGGCGCAAGCGATGCCCCCGAATTTGGTACCATCACAGGCTTTGCCATAGTCAATCAACGCAGCTACGATTTTAATGGCACAACGCTGCTCAAACGCAACGAAACAATCTTCTCGCAAAATAGTGCTACTACTAGCGGCAAGCCCATGATTCAGCGCAATTTTGCTGGCGATGGCACATTGTTGGATGCAACCCACAGCACCTATAGCACCGACAGCCTGCATGGCTTGCCCAACATGTTCACCTATTTGAGCGAAGTTAAGAGTTATCAATATAGCAATGGCCTTGAAATCTCGACCAAACGCACGTTTGGCTACGATGTGGCCAAACAAGCTGGCGTGCAATATGGCAATCTCACCGATACTTGGCTCTATGCGAGTGCTGCTGCTACAACACCTTACGAAAAACAGGTTATCCATTACACACCCAACAATGGCCGCGCCACTGGGGGCCAAGCTTGGATGGTCAACGCGCCCACAGCCAGCGGTCGTTACGATCAACAAGGCACATTTTTAAACGGCACCTGGATCTATTATGATGGCGCTACAACCAATGCTACTGCCCCAACCCAAGGCTTAGTCACTCGCAGCCGCCAAACTCGGCCAATCGCCTGTGCCGAGATTCCCAATCCAACTGGTTTGCCGCAACCAGCTGATCCTAATTGTGTTCATGCCTTCCAAACTATCGACAGCGATATGACTTACGATAGTTTTGGCAACCCCAAAACAACCACAATCTACAGTGGCTTTGGCTATCGTTCGCTCAAAGCCAACTTTAGCGATTCACTCGATTGGAAGCCCACCGAAACTG
The DNA here is from genome assembly GCA_020161265.1 of Chloroflexota bacterium. Classification (NCBI taxonomy): domain Bacteria; kingdom Bacillati; phylum Chloroflexota; species Chloroflexota bacterium. The sequence continues at coordinate 49,584 of JAIUOC010000007.1, forward strand.
GCCAGCCAAACCTGAGCCAAGTTGCCAGTTTGTGGTACGACAGCGATTACAATCTGTATCCAGTCAAAACCACTAACGCATTAAATCAAGCTACAACCTACGAAATTTATGGTTTCCGCAACGATGCAGGCAGCATCGCCGCCGTTGATGGCTTTCAAATTCAGACTGGCTTGCTCAAAAGTGTCACCAATCCCGATGCCACGGTTGTGCGCTACGAGTACGATCCATTTGGGCGCTTAGTCAATACATTTGATAGCTATAGCTTCACGGGCTTTGGCGATAGCACCAAGTGGAACGGCAATCCAGTCATTCGCTACCGCTATTGGGATAATTATTGGAACGACAGCGCGATTTTTGCCAATCCTGCGGCCAACCAACCATTCCTGATCAGCGATGAAAAACGACCTGGCAGCTATGCCAACCCCAGCAGCACCGGCAATTTCGCCTACAACGATCAAACCATGTACGATGGCTTTGGCCGCGCCATCCAAACCCGCCATATTTGGGCCGATGTTGATGGTCAAGCCAAACGCCAAGAAATTTATAGCACAACTGCTTACAATGCACTGGGCCAGATGATCTGCCAAACTGCGCCGTTCAACCTGCCGTTCTACATCGATCGCGGTTTGGTTTGGCCAGCGTCACCCTTCGTCACCACGCCATGTAGCGATAGCAGTATGGCCAAAACCCTGACTAGCTACGATAATTTTGGGCGGGTCAAGCAAACCACTGCCGCCGATGGCAGCCTTAACAAAGCCAATTGGAGCTTAGTTAACAACATCACAGTTGCTGGTCAAAATCTCTTCTGGCAGCATCAACAAATTAATCCCAAGAACCAACTAGAAATGCGCTTGATCAATAATCAAGACCAGTTGGTCTTGCGGCGCGAATATCGCGGTACTGCCGATAGCCCAATCGTGTATAGCGATACCCAGTTCCAATACGATACCCTCGGCAATATCAACAAAATCAGCCGCCGCCAACCTAGCAACGCTGGTAATGGCGCGTTGATCGCGCCCGAAGCAACCATGGTTTACAACGGCTTTGGCCATAAGTTGCAAATCAACGACCCCGATATGGGCACAATCAAGTATCGCTATAACGCCAATGCGCGGATTATTGAGCAACGCACACTCAACGATAGTCTGCTTACGAACGATGACGATGTTGTGTGTTTCTATTTTGATGCGTTACAACGCAATACCAGCAAAAATACCACCAACGCTGGCGCTAATTGTCCCAACACTCCAATTTTGAACGGGGCATTGTGGTTAGCCAACTCAAGCTACTACAGCAGTGGTGCAGGCAAAATTGGCAAATTAGCAGGCGTAAAATGGAATCGTGATGGCTTTGGGGCAATTGATGGCGAAAGCTTCAACTACAATAGCCTTGGCTCGCTCACCAGCCATACGCGCACGCTCAATGGCGTAAGCTTTAGCATGCAATTTGGCGACTTCGATGCGCTTAATCGCGCCACCACAATCACCTATCCCGATGGCGAAGTCGCAACCCTCACCCACGATTTAGAAGGCGAAAATAGCCTGAGTTTGGGCAGCCATGGCGCGTTGGTAAGCAATATCGAATACAATGCCCGGGGCCACATCAGCCTAATCGATCGTGCCAATGGCGGGCATAACACGGTCTTTAATTATTATAGTGCAACTGGCACGGCCAACACAGGCAATAGCAATTTCCGCCTAGCTAGCATCAATCATCAACATAGCCTATTGCCGAGCTATACCTACGAGTACGATCAAATCGGCAATATCAGCCTCCTCTACGAAAGTGGCTCGCTCTCAGGCAATACCTACTTCAATTATGATGAATTGAATCGTTTGACCAGCACCAGCGGCATTTACAGCCATATCTATGCTTATGACAAGCTGGGCAACTTAACCAACAATAATGGCATCGTCCAAACCTACAACGGCACGGGCACTCAGCCGCATGCGCTGCGTTCAACCAGCCAAGGCAATTTCTTCGAGTACGATCAAGCGGGCAACATGATTGTGCGCAACGATGCTGGCGGCCTGTATCAACAAGCCTTCGATGTTGAGCAACGCTTGTATGAAGTGATCGATCAACACGATCAAACCACGCGCTTCCGCTACGATCCCAGCGGCCAGCGCACCACCACCTTCGCCGCTGATGGCACGGTCACCTACGATCCTTTCCCGAATTATCAACGCACAACCGTCAGCAGCAGCAACTCAGCCGTGGATAGCCTGAATGCGGGGATCATGTGTAGCGATTACAACCCAGAAACCCGTAGCTATGGCGGCGCTGGCTATATTATGTACAGTGAAATCCCAGTCAAACAGCGCTTTGACAATTTACCAGCGGCCAACATCAGCGACCACTTCATCTGTGTGCGCAACAATGCTGGCGTTTGGGAATACGATAACGATGCTGGCTTCTATCCATTCACCCCGATTGCTAGCGATTTGTTGGTTGCCAGTTTCAACTACAATGCAACCACAGTCAGCCCATATCTCAATCAATCAGGGGCGATTTATGGCCTGCGCTATGGCTACACCACCAGCAACCTCGCCTTCAGCAAAGAGGTCTTTGGTGGAACCGACAACCCAGGCGAGTTTGAAATTACTGGAACCCACTTTAAAACCAATACCTTTGCCCAAAGCGTCGCCAACCATGGCTATGGCGTGGCTTGCCAAGAAGATGCAACTGGCACAGGCTACCTGATGTACAGCGCTGAATCGGTGCATAGCCGCTTCGCCGAGCAAGCGCCTTTTGCCAACAATGCCGCGCACTTCATCTGTGTACGCCACAACGGCCAAACCTGGCAATACGATAATAATTCGGCCTATTTCGCCTTTACTCCACGCCAAAGCGACCGCTTGATCGGCGCAATCGATTTCAGCAACGATAGCTACACCAGCTATGTTGGCCAAACTGGCACGATCTTGGGCATTCAAAAAGGCCTGAGCAGCAGCAACTTAACCATCACGGTCAATCAATGGAATGGCGAGAGCAACCCTGGCGAATTTGGGATTGCTGGCTTGAATTTCACGCCGCAAGCCTACGAAGTAACGATCACATCGGCAGGCATGGGCATCAATTGTTTGGATACGGCGACAGGCACTGGCTATATCATGCACAGTCGCCAAGCCCTGAACCAACGCTTTAGCCAATCCATCCCAGCCCAACTTGCTAGCAAACACTTTGTTTGTGTGCGCTATAACAGCACGCTCAGCACTTGGCAATACGACGATGGCAGCAATTACTATGGCTTCACGCCACGCGCAAGCGACACCTTGGTTGCCAGCGTCAACTTCAGCACCGACCAAGTAACCAGCCTCGCGGGAGCAAGCGACAGCGAATTTGGCATAACCAAAGGCTTTGTCAGTGGCATTAGCATTGTCGCCAATCAATGGGGCGGCAATAGTAATGCAGGCGAGTTCCAAGTTATTGGCAACAATTTAACCACGCATACGATTGATATTGCCAGCAAAACCGTGGCAATCGCTGGCACGCCAATCGCGACCCGCCGCAAACATAGTGTCGCCACAAGCTTGGTTGATCAATCATTAGTGTTTGTGTATGTCGATAAGCTCGGCAGCGCCAACACCTTGATGAATCAAACGGGCACAGCGATTTTGAACAATGTGCGCTATCTGCCATTTGGCGAGGAGCGCTTAGGCCTCAACTCAGCCTATAGCAATCGTGGCTTTACTGGACATCAAGAGAATCGTGAGCTTGGCCTAACGTATATGAATGCGCGGTTCTATTTACCGAGTACTGGCCGCTTTATTAGTGCCGACAGCATGATTCCTGAGCCGAGCAATCCCCAAAGTTTCAATCGCTATAGCTATGTCTACAACAACCCAATCAACGCAACTGATCCTTCGGGCCACTTGCCAGGTGATGATGAAGATGAAGACCTGACCGCATTGCCATCAATTCCACCGCCAGATGATACATCGGATACGGTGCCTGCTGAAACTCCTTATGTCGAGCCATATGATGATCGGGCTGAACGTGAACGTTTATTCTGGCGGAAATTCCGTGATGAATATATTTTCCGCGCTCGTTTACATGGCACCAAACCATTCGTTGTGTTGGTGCTCGGCGATAAAGAGAAAGTGTCATTCAATATGAGCTTTGGCAATGGCGTAAGCGTCAATACTGCTGGAGATATCTCTGCATCAGTTCACGAAGGCCTTGTTGGCTATGATGTGTCTTACAATGTGCTCAGTGGTGAACTCACTGAAACAATGCTCTTTGGCCCACAAATAGGGGTTGAAGGAATGGAATTCAGCCCAGTTGTTCTCGGAGTAAGCACAGCAGGCGATATTACGATCAATAGCAGTATGGCTTTCGGTGGTGTTGGCCTTAATCTGACCGTTAATCCAGGGGCCAAGCCCGATGCAGTCTATGTCTTGCAAATTAGCGATGAACTGCATTATCAACTCATGGGCGATGATCCGTGTGCATTAAGTGTTTCATTCCAAGATCAACAAGCTGCCTGGAGCATGCTCCAAGGCACAATGGAGAGTTATGGTTTCGACCCGCTTAGTTCGAAGTGGAGTTCAGGGGTTTTCCCTGGCTATGCTGTTCAACAGGCTGGCTATGGTGCAACCGCAACGGTCAATGCACCCTAATCAATAATTAAATATCTTGACTGGCCGTCGATCAAGTTTGATCGACGGCCATTTTTAATTGCTTATTCGCTAACAATTCCATGTGCACGTTCAAAGGCAATCCGTAAGCTGCCAATTTGGCTGCGATGTTCGGCCTCGTGCTGACAGAGATGATGCAACACCCATTCAGGTGTAACTGCATAGGCCGCCAATTCGCGTACCCGCCGAAAATCGGCTAAATCCATGTGATTAAATGTAGCTAAAAGCAATTCGCGCACCTGCTCAAGGCGAGCACAATGCTGAGCTAAATCTTGACCCAAAACTGGAGTTAACAAGCCTTGTTTGGTTCGATGGGGGTAGGGCAACAAACTTGCGGCTGGCTCAGGATAGGCATCCAAGCCCAGCACTTCATCATACAACCAGTCAGCTTCAATCAAGGCAATGTGATAGAGCACACTGCCGATCGTGCTATCGCCATGATCTGGTTGCCAATCGATCATGGCCGCGCTTAATTTAGCAATTTCCTCGTTCGTTCGTCGTCGAGCATCCTCCAAGGCCCACAGCCACACGCCAATTTCGGCCACCGAATGGGTTGATTCAACAATTTTTTGTTCGCGCAAAGGCGTTCTCCTTAAATAATCGTTAGCCCAAGTATGCGTAGCCCAAGCCTGATTGTCGTCGTTCTTCAGCCCGATCAATCCTCAACCTTTTGCGTAGATTTGACAATTTGAATTCCCATGCTACATTATGACCAATAAGTCATAAATTATGACCGAATAGTCATCAAACCAATATGGTGATTTATGGAACCAAAAACAGCTCCGACCACGCTCTCGATGCGCTCGTTACGCGAGCGCCAGCGTGAAGAACGCGCCGCGCTGATTCTTGAGGTAGCTCAGCAGATTTTTAGCGAAAAAGGTTATGTCGAGGCTTCAATCGACGAGATTGCTGCTCGCACAGGCATTGCCAAGGGCACTGTTTATTTACATTTTGCCAGCAAGGAAGAGTTGGTGGTGGCCTTGTTTGAGCAACAGTTCAAACAATTTTTGCAGCAAATTGAGCATATTTTTAGCGAAAGCATGCCAATGCGTGTGCGGCTTGAACATTTGCTGCTCGATGTCTATACCCGCATTCAAGCTCAAGGCAACCAAGTGCTGATCGATCTCAACCCACGGCTGGGATTAACCACCAGCCTGATCAACAAACGGCCTGATCTCGCGGCCTACAGCACCCAAGCCATGGAATTAATCAGTGGTTTGATCAGCGAAGGCCAACGCAATGGCGAACTTGATCCCAATGTGCCAAGCATGGTGATGGTGGCAACCTTGGTCAATATGCTCTCGCCCAACAGCTATGAACGGCTGCTGGCTAGCGGCCAGATCACGCCAGCCGAACTGGCGGGCTATCTCAGTCGAAGCTTTTTCCCCAAACCTTAAATAACACTGCTATCACAGGAGTTTTGCATATGACGCTTGCTGTTCGTTCGCTGCCGCATCGGCGCAGCCGTTTTGCGCTCGATATTGCGCTCGAAGTTAAACGCCAAGGCACATTACAATTTTTTGAATCGACGTGGCGACGCTATGGCGACCTTGCCCACTTGCAACTTGGCTCAAAAGATATGTTTTTGGTGGTACATCCTGATCACGTTCGGCGGGTGATGGTCGAGCAGCGCGACACCTATTCAAAAAAGGCTAGCTATGAAGGTGTGCGCAAATTGTTGTTAGGCGATGGCTTGGTAGCCAGCACTGGCAGCCTCTGGCGGCGGCAGCGTAAATTGATGGCTCCATTTTTCACGCCCCGGGCGATTGAAACCTATTTACCAATTATTGTTGAGGATGGGGCATGGTTTCGTGAACGCTGGAGTACGGCTGCCAAACAGGGCGAACCACTCGATATTCTGACCGAAATGTCGGTACTCACAGCGTCGATCATCTTAAAAAGTATGTTTAGCCTTGAAGCCGATGACACAATTGCTTGGGTCAAACATGCGGTCGAAACGATGATTGGTTTTGCCTCAAGCCGCCAGATGAATCCACTGCATGCGCCACTCTGGATGCCAACACCCAAAAATCGGGCTTATTTGGAAGCTCGCAACCGCGTCAATCAATATATTCAGGGCATTATCGCCGAGCGCCAACGCCAAGCGCCGGATGAATGGCCTAACGATTTGCTGACCCGCATGATGCAGGCTCGCGACGAGGAAACTGGCGAACCAATGTCTACAGTTTTATTGCGCGATGAGGCAATTACGGTCTTTTTTGCCGGCCACGAAACCACCGCCCGCACGCTATCATTTTTGTGGTATGCCTTGGCCAACAATTCCGACGTTGCCGAACGCATGCAGGCCGAAATCGATAGCGTGCTGGGCGATGCTGCACCAACCCTCGAACATCTCAAACAACTGCCTTATACCTTGCAAGTAATTAAAGAAACCTTGCGACTTTACCCCGCTGCCCCGATGTATGCCCGTGATGCGGTCGCTAGTGATGAATTTGCCGGCATTAAGGTTCCAGTTGGCTCACGGATGACGATCATGCCCTATCTTACCCATCGCCACCCTGATTTTTGGGATGAGCCACTGCGCTTTGATCCTGATCGTTGGTTGCCAGAGCGTGAAGCCCAGCGCCACCCCTTTGCCTATCACCCATTTGCGGCTGGGCAACGGATTTGCATCGGCAATAATTTCTCGTTGTTTGAATCGCATGTGGTGGTCGCGATGTTGGCTCGCCATTTTGCCCTACGCACTGTGCCAAATCACACACCGCAAGTTTGGATGGATGGCACGCTTGGCTCACGCAATGGCTTGCCAATGTTCATCACTCAACGCTAAACCACCAAATTGAATTCGATCAAAGGCTCATAATTGCATGATTATGGGCCTTTGCGTGGTTAATGCTGCCAAGCGCTTGACATCCTAGTCCAGCAAGTTGATAATCCTAGCCGAGAAGTAGGCCGACACAAACACTATGCAATTTGCGGTTAAACAGCTAAAACTTGGCACAAAAACTAGTTCGTTTATTTTCTTTGGTTTAGCCCTATTCCTCTATGCTATAACGCTGCTACCTGGGCTTGGCGGCGGCGATACTGCTGAATTTCAGCGGGTTGGGCCGAACCTCGAAATAGCTCATAGCACAGGCTACCCACTGTATAGCATGCTGACATGGCTTTGGAGCAAATTATTGCCCTTTGGCAGTATTGCCTGGCGAGTTAATTTCTTTTCTGCCGTTGCCGCCGCGCTTAGTCTCACGCTGCTTAGGCAAACAGCACTCAATTTAGGCCTTGGGCAACGCTGGGCCTTCATGTGCGCCGCCATCCTAGGATTATCGCCAACTTTTTGGCAGCAAGCAACCCAAGCTGAAATTTATGCTTTGGCTGGGTTATTGCAAATTGGCACTATCTGGTTAATTGTTGCCTGGCAGCAACAACGAGTGCCGTTTTGGCTGCTTGGGCTGGCCGCAGGCTTGATGCTAGGGCATCATCGCACCAGCATCTTTTTGTTGCCTTGGATGTTGATCGCAGCCTGTTGGCAACACCGACCTAGCCTACGTCAAATGCTCTTGGCTATTGGAGCTGGTGGATTAAGTTTCGTTGTATATTTCTATATTGTGTGGCGTGCTCCCGCTTGGCAAAATGGCTGGAGTGTCTTGCATGAATATCTGCTTGGGAGTGCTGGCGGAGCATGGTTTGATCCACAACGGGCGCTTGAACAAGGCTGGCAACGGGTATTCGAAGTCCAAATTCAGCTATTTGGGCCACAATTAACCTGGCTTGGCTGGGGTTTGGCTGGCTATGGTTGGTGGCAAGCTTGGCAAAAACACCCTGGATTAGCGGTTATGCTCGGCGGTAGCTATTGTAGTATCCTCGGCTTTTGCCTAGCCTATTTTGTTGATGATCTCGCGGCTTTTGGGCTGAGCGCCTATATAGTGCAAGCTTTATTAATTGGGTTTGGTTTGGCTGCCTTACCGTGGCAACGATTGGGTTTTGGTTTAGCTGTAGCTATAAGTGGCTGGCTCGCTTGGCACACTTGGCCACAGATTCACCAGCAAAATACGGCGCAGCCCGAGCAGCTTGCTCGCCAACGGTTGGCCGAGCCGCTTGCAGCTCATAGTTTGGTGATTGGCGATGGTTGGAGCATCGAAAGTTTGCGCTATTTGCAAGCCATCGAACAGCAACGGTCAGATCTTGAATTCAGCTTCCAAGCTGATCAACAACGAATTCGTGAACAATTGGCTCAGGGACGACAGGTTTATGCGCTCCAAGCAATCCCTGAATTGGGATTACAACATCGCAAAATTGGTGATTGGTGGCAGATCGAGCATCTGCCGCAGCAATTTACTGATCAAATAAACATTGTATGGCAGAATGGTATTCAATTAACTGGATTGGAACTGCCGAGCCAAGCCCAAGGCCAATTACTGATCGGGCTGCGTTGGCAAACTCAAACTCAATTACCAAGCTTAATTCGGTTTGTGCATGTGCTTGATCAAACTGGCCGTTTAGTGGCTCAAACTGATAGCCCAACCAATCCCAGCAGCGAGGTTTGGCCGATTGATCAAGCTCAAACCGACTTGTTAGCGGTACAGTTGCCGCCCGATTTGCCAAGCGGCCAGTATCTCATCATTGTTGGGTGGTATGATCTAGCTGGTCAGCGGGTTGCGCTCAATCCTCAGCAGGATACCTATCAGCTTGGCAAGGTGCTGATTAATTAGCGGCAATACCCCAAATTCGAGCCAAACGATGAACCACTGGACTATTGCCAATGGAGCAGCTATACTGAGCAGTACCTCCCCTATCAGCAATCTGGCCATCAGCGAAGAAGGCTCTGATGATCGAATCATCAAACGCAACGAGGCGCTGGGGATAGCTCACAACTGCCGATCGAGCAATTAACGCATGATCTGGCGTGAGTTTAACCAATGCTTGCTACCACCAATTTGATCACTATTCAATGCTGGCTGAAATCCCCCCAACTCAGTGTAGAGTTGACGTTTCAAATCAAGGAGATTGTATGTGACACTCCGCAGCCGCTAAAGCGGCGCGGCTTCTTGGGGCAACACACCCAACGGCGTGCTTATGCCCCAACGGAGTTGTCCACCCCGTTTCAAGATATTGATTGCGGCGTTGTGGTCGCGATCAAGCGATAGCCCACAACCGCAATCGATCCAACGGTCTTTGAGGCGTAGGTTCTCAAAAACGTGTCCGCACCCTGAACACATCTTGCTAGTATTGGCAGGATCAACTTCAACGACCACACGCGCAGCTTCTGCCGCTTTCGCGTGTACTCGTGCAACGAAGTAGCCCCACCCTGCATCCAAGATGCTTTTCGCAAGGTGACGGTTTTTGACCATATTCGTGATCCGCAGGTTTTCAACCGCTATACGGTCGTACTGCTGGATCAGGGAGTGCGCAAGTTTGTTGAGGAAGTCTTTGCGCTGATTCGCGATACGTTCGTGTTGCCGCTGCACCTGGACAACCGCTTTGCGGCGGTTCTTGCCGCCTTTGGTGCGGCGCGATACCCGCCGTTGCAGTACCCGCAGCTTCTTTTGTTCATGCCTGTACCAGTTCTGTGGCGGAACGCGTGCGCCGTCTGAGGTGGTGATCAAGCTGGTAATCCCAACATCAACCCCAACATCGCGCCCCGTTGGCGGGAGTGCGTGTGGGGTGCATTCCACGCTGAAACAGGCGTACCAGCCGCTTGCTTTCTTGATCAGCCTGAGCGTTTTGATCGTACCTTCAATCGGACGATGCCAGCGAACCGCGATCCGCCCAATACCCGACACGCGCAAGCGCCGCCCGTCGATCTTGAAGCCATTGCCGTATTCTTTGAAGCCGAAGCTATCAAAACGGTTACCTCCGCGAAAACGCGGGTATCCTGCCGTTTGTCCAGCCTTGACACGCCGGAAGAAGGCTTGGAAGGCATTGTCCAGATCGGTAACCACCACTTGCAAAACGTGGCTGTGGACTTCGGCTGCCCACGGGTTCGATGCCTTGTGGTCCTTGACGCGACGCAACTGTTCATACTTGCCGATGGTTTCCTTGCGTTCTTCATACGCGGTTTTCCGTTCTGCCAGCAAATCGTTATACCAGCGGCGGCATGTTTCGCGGGTTGCCGCAAGTTTTCGTGCTTGCGCTTTCGACGGATACATGCGGTATTGGAACGCTTTTCGCACAGTTACTTCCCTTTTTGGGCTTCGATGTAGGCGCGAATAGTTGCTTCGCTGACGATACCAGCCGTTGATGCGAAATAGGATCGCGTCCAGAGCGACGGTACCTTGCTGAGAATGGTCGGATAGAACCGTCGTAATTCGTGGGAGGTAAAGCCCTTGATCTCACCAACAACATCAGCCGCCGCGTTGGTTGGAAAAACGCGCACGAACAAATGAACGTGATCCGACTGAATGGCAAGTTGCAGGATTTCCCAACCCCGCTGCACGCACTTGTCGGTAATCAACTGGTGCAAGGTCGAAGCAACGGGTTCGACCAAAATCCGCTTACGCCGCTTCGGACACCAGATCAGGTGGTATACAATCAAGTGGATACGATGTTCGTCGCGTTGATACTCCATAGTGTTGAATTATACATCACACCAACAATAAAATCAACATGTATCCCAAAACAGCGGCTAAAGCCATTAACTTGCCAAACCTCGCCGCAATTGCCCTCGATGACTTGGCGCTCGGCCCACAAACCATCTCAACTCGCAACCATGCCAAACACTATTTGCCACAATTTCAAACGGGCTTTACGCCGATTGTTCCGCTACTTGCCGACACGAATGATCTTGAATGTGAGCTAAGCGAAGCGCTCGATTCACCACCTGATGTCTAAAATCGTGATCGCCAAATAAGCATTAGCGCGGTGGTAGCGAGCTAATTGGCACCAAAAATTCGCCGTAGAGTTTCAAACGTTGGCAACTTGTGCACAGAATAGTCAGCTTGGGAGCGATTTCGAGCAAACGGCGTAACCACAAAGCATCATCAGGATGGGCCTGATAGTTCAATAAAATTAACAACCCATGGCGACCTTGAAAAAGTTGGCTCATTTCGGCAGGGCTTGGAGCAGGTTTAAACTGCCCATACGCCAGCAAGCGTAGGACTAAGGCTTGGTCTAGGCTGTTGGTTAAATCAACCCATAAACAGCCATCCTGAAACGTTGGCTGAACCTCATGGGCAAACGCAAGCACCAACTGCTGTTGCCAAGCCCAATCATCGCCAACAACATTAATCAAGCGTACGCCCTGCCCAAGCAATTGCAACATCCGCTGATAGGCAGGCAAACTGCGATCAACAGCAACATTTGCTGGCAAACGGGCGACGCGCTGCAACTGCGCAAAGCCTGAGCTGGTGGTTTGAAACAGCGGATGATGATTGAGCGAATGGGTTAGGCTAGCGATCAACTTGCGTTGATGCCGATGAAACGTTGCTTTATGAATATGTAACTGCTGGAGATATTCATCAACTGAAGCCCCAGGCTGGGCCAAAATCACCAGCAATAAGCGCTGCTCAGCCTCCTTTAAGCCGATAGTTTTTAATAATTCATACCATTGCTGAATTCCGCCACAGGTTAGCATCAGTTGGGCGATTGGTGGCTGATCAAGCACCTTTTCTGGTGCATAAATCAAATCAGCCACCTGTTGCTCAGTTAATAGCATCTTCAATTCCCATCGAACTCCATAAACCGACATTCACGCTGTAGAAACTAGACCCATCGCTATAAATTATGCATGATTTTCAAAAAATAATTCATCGTATCGTTAAAACTATGGTAATCTAGTACAAATTTGTCATCTGCTAAGAATTCCAGCTGATCATAATGCTGTGATAAGACAATTTTCGTTTGCTCAACAAATTCAGACTGATACCATTCCATTTCATATTGTTCATAGTGAATTGCATTGAGCATATATTGAAAAATATTTAATGCGAACGCATAATATTCTTTGGCAATTGCTAAACAGATGATTGACTCGCAAACAGTAATAACTCGACCAATAAAGATTGTATTATCAATTGCCAGAGGATAAATTTCCCGAACACAAGCATCCATCTGCTGATGATCACCTAAGAAAAAGTAGATTTTAATAAGAAATACATATAAAAGTACAAAATCTACCAGGTTCGAATCGAATTTTTCTTCATTCAGGATACTTATGATAATTTTCTCGGCCTCAGTGTATTTGCCTAAATAAATACACATAATCGCCATGTTTTTCATACTCGAATGAATACCATCGTAATCGCCATTGATTCTAAATTTATCTAATAATTCGGCATAAATTTGATAAGCATCTTCTAAACGTCGCATTCCATACATTGAATTTCCATAATTAAGCATCGGTGATAAGATATTAACGGTATCGCCAAGCTCACGATAGATATTAATTGCATCCATCAAAAGTTCATTAACTTGGTTTTGAGTATGTTTACTTCGAATTATAATGCCATAAAAATTCTTAGCCCTGGCTTCGATCAGTTTAAATTGATGCTGCTGGGCAAGTTGCACCAAATAGTTAAATGTCGCTTCACGTGAATAATCAGCGGTATCTTTCAAGCCAAAAATCAAGGTTGTATATAATGCTCGAGCTTGCCAATATGGATATTCAGTTAGTTGAAGTAAGGCTGGAACCTGTGGCATAATCCACGATTGAGCTTCAACCATTGAATCAGTTCGCCACCAAAAGCGATACATTGCCGCCAATAATTGCCATAAACGCAGTGGGTTTTGTTCCGCCCGCGCAGTATCCAAGGCAAAACTAATATTAGCATAGGCTTCGCGCATCGATTGACCCCAAAGCGCATAATCTGGGCCAATCAGCAGATCTTCGGTTGGCATAACCCATTCAATATAATAATCGCAATGAATTAATCGTAAATGGCGTTGGAATTCAGAATTAATCGATGTCCACAAATATTGGCGAATTGGCTCCAAAATAGCATAGGTTTGATACTGATTTGCTCGAATTCGGCTAATTAAGTGGTTATCGACGAGTAAGGCCAAGTGATCTTCCATCAATTCAAGCTCAAGTTGGCACACCGCCGCTGCCGCTGCCACATCCCAGCCAGCCTGAAATACGCCCAGTCGCTGGATTATCTGCTGAGATTGGATTGGTAATAACTGATAGCTCCAAGCAATCGTTGCTGCCATCGTCTGCTGTCGCACATCCACATCCAACGGCCCTTCGGCGAGAAAGCCAAGATCAGCGCTTACCGCAGCCACAATCGTTTCTAAGCCATAGTCGGCGGTGCGTGCCGCAACCAATTCAATCGCTAACGGTAAACCGGCAACATGGCGGCAAAGCTGACCAACATGGTTTAACAATTGCCCATCGCCACGATCCACGAGACGCACCGCTTCCATGCGATCAAGGCATAACTGCACTGCTGAATAGCTCGTCAAGGTTTCGCTCGGAGTTTCCGGCGCTGGATACTCCAAAACCTCAACTTCATAGATCTGTTCAGCGGGCACATGCAAGCGCACCCGACTGGTGGCAAGCACCTGCTGCTGGGGCAGCGCCTGAAATACCTGCGCCAACCACATTCCTGCTGCTGGAATATGCTCCAAATTATCAACAATCACAAGACTGCGGCGCTGTTGAAAAAAGTCGCGAATAGCCTGCTCAACCGATTGGGCTTCAGCGAGCGCCAAATGCAATTGCTGAATACAGGCCAAGCCGACATCCTCAACCCGCTGGACATCCGCAAAGCGCAAGAGGTGAACTTCCTCGCAGATCGTGCCAATGCTTTGTTGGGCCAGTTCCAGCGCCAGGCGAGTTTTACCAACCCCACCAGTCCCAACTAAACTGACCCATCGCGCTCCACCTGCCAACATCTCATGCAATGCCAACAGATCGACTGCGCGGCCCACAAAACTCGTCCACGGCAGCACAAATTCCGAACGCGCAATGCTGGGCTGGGCTACTTCGGTAGCTGCTGGAACCTGCCCCAAATTCAGAAAATGGCTCAAACTGCGACATAGGGCATTTTGCTGGCGATGAAAGGTGGCATGATGCATCGCCAACAGGTCGGTATAGCGCACCACCGAAGCCTCAGGATAAGCCAAAATCACCTCTAAAACCCGCCGTTCCTTGGCTTTCAACGGAAATTCAAGCAACTGTTGGCGCATCTGCGGCAAACCACCTGCCTCGGCAATAACGGCGGCCCACGCATCATGGTCGAGCAAACGCTGCGGGTAATGCAACAGGTCGTGGACAACTGCGTCGTTCCATTGAAGTGGTAATTGGGTCATAGGTTTATATGCTCTTTCATACTACGTGAATTCAAGCTAAAAAATGAATTAATGATTGATCTAAAGTTCATCGTTGTGATGTACAATCGATCAGCTCATGATAAACAGCTATTATTATCATATAGATTCAGCTGAAATCTATGATTAAAATCCATAGATTATCTTCAGGTAATAATTCATGGTAGCATTAAAATCATTATATTCTAGGCAAAAATTATTATCTGCAACAAAATCAAAATCGTCAAAATGTTGACTAAGAATGATTTGAGTTTGTGCCAAAAATTCGCTTTCATTCCAACGCATCGCATACTGTTCACTATGAATAATATTTAAAAGATACTGATAGATCTGTAAAGCAATAAGCTGGTATTCTTTGAAAATTGCCAGGTAGATAAGTGCCTCACACATTACAAACACTTTTTCAACAAAAAATGTACTCTCGATTGTAATTGGATATAAGATCTTAATGCACCAATCTAGGTCATTTTCTCGCTGCAAGAAAACATAGATTTTGATTAAGCGTAAATAGAGATTAAAATCCTTGAGATAAAGTGGAAGGCCAATCTTGCTTTCACTTCGTTCAATCACATCAAAAATTATTTTTTCAGCCTCATGATAGTTCTTTTGACAAACACAAACCTGTGAGATATTTTTCATACACGCAAACATATCTTCATAGTATCCCATTTGCTCATATTTAATCACTAAATCTTGAAACATAGCATACGATTCATCTAATTTCTTTGATTTCCACATCAGGTTTGCATAATTAAATAACGGTGTCAGAAGATTATTGTTATCTCCCATCCGTTGGTATAATCCATATACATCCAAAAACAATCTGCCAGCAGCCTCTAATTGATTCTGTTCCATCAAGAGCAAAGCATAAAAATTTTTAGCTCTAGCCTCGATTGCTTCAAATGCATAGTGTTGGGTCAGATCAATTAAACGATTATAAGTTTGCTTTCGCGAATAGGTCGCAGTATCTTTAGGGAAGAATACCAGCACCGTAAGTAATACCCGACATTGCCAATAGGGATGCGGGCTTGCTTCAAAGACTGTAGGAATTATCGGCTCAACCCAAGTTTGCGCCTCCGCATATAACTGAAAATTCCACCAAAAGCGACATAACCCGCCTGATAATTGCCAAAATCGCAGTTGATCAGCTTCGGATCTGGCGGTAGCTAAGGCTAATTGAATGTTAGGATAGGCTTGGAGCATCAACAGCCCCCAGCTTGCGTGATCAGGCCCAGTTAAATGCTCTTCGGTTGGTATAACCCATGTAGTGTAATAATCGCAATGCTGCAAACGTATGGATTGTTGTTGTTGGATCGTCAATAATTGCCATGCATATTGGCGAATTGGTTCTAAGATCGTATAGGGATGCTGGGCAGTAGTATCGCGCAAATTGATTAAATGATTATCCAAAAGCAAACTTAAATGATCTTCCATTAAATCATGGTCAAGCCCACATAGCGCCGCCGCTGCCGCCACATCCCAGCCAGCCTGAAACACGCTTAATCTATTCAGAATGACTTGAGTTTCAGCTGGTAATAGCCGATAGCTCCAGCCAATCGTTGCCGCCATGGTTTGTTGCCGCGCATCCACATCGAGCGGCCCTTCGGCGAGAAATCCGAGATCAGCGCTTACTGCGGCCACAATCGTTTCCAAAGGATACTCAGCAGCACGAGCGGCCACTAATTCAATCGCTAACGGCAAGCCTGCGACATGGCGGCAAACTTGACCAACATGGGTTAACAATTGCGCATCGCTACGATCCACGAGGCGCACCGCTTCCATCCGATCAAGGCATAATTGCACGGCTGGATAACTGATCGATTGTTCTACCCTAGCCTTCGCAGGTGGATAGGCCAAGGCTACCACATGATAGATTGATTCATTGGGCACATTTAAACGCACACGGCTCGTCGCAAGCACCTGCTGTTGTGGTAATGCTTGCAACATGTTCGCCAACCACAACCCAGCAGCCGGAAGATGCTCCAAGTTATCAAGAATCAGCAAACTTCGACGATTTTCAAAAAACTGTTGAATTGCTTGTTCAATCGATTGGGCATCACTAATTGATAGTTGGAGTTGCTGCACGCAGGCTAAACCGATATCCTCGATGCGTTGCACATCGGCAAAGCGCAACACATGTACCTCATCACAGCCAGCACCAAGCCAACGTTGCGCCAATTCGAGGGCTAGGCGGGTTTTACCAACCCCACCTGTTCCGACTAAACTGATCCATTTGGTAGCCTGGATCAATAGCATGTGTAACGCCTCAAGATCAGCTTGACGACCCACAAAACTCGTCCATGGCAGCACAACTTCGGACTGGGGAGCGACGGGTAGTGCTGTTTCAGTGGCTGCTGTCGGAATCTGCACCAAATTCAGAAAATGGCTCAAGCTGCGACATAAGGCATTTTGCTGACGATGGAAGGTGGCATGATGCATCGCCAACAGGTCGGTATAACGCACGACCGAGGCTTCGGGATGGGTCAGAATCACCTCTAAAACGCGTCGTTCCTTGGCTTTCAACGGAAAATCAAGCAACTGTTGGCGCATTTGTGGTAAGCCACCTGCCTCGGCAATAATCGTGGCCCACATATCATGCTGTAATAGCCGTTGCGGATAATGCAACAGATCATGCACAACTGTGTCGTTCCATTGAAGTGGTGCTTGCGTCATAGGGTCGTGCACTCTTTCAGACAAAGCTAGATATTCATTAACAAGAACTTAATTGAACCTTCAAGTTTACAATAAAGCGTTGAATACTACTTGGCAAAACATCCCAAGCCTCCCAAGCAAGCAAAAAATGCTTGGTTTCAGCTTCAAGCAAGTCTGCATTAATTGAATCTAGCGAACGTCCATCCAATTCAATCAGTTGGGGAGCGCGAATCGCTTGCGGCACAATCGCTAACAGCCCTAAAAGTTGTTGGGTGGTTGGTTGCAATACGGCATAACTCCATTGAATGAGTGAGGCTAGCCTTTCACTGGTAGGCTGCATATTCATGGTATGTAGTTGGGCCACAAGCGTCGCCAAATCATGAGTCGCAGCTAAACCAGCGGCCAATTCTAAGGCCAGCGGCTTTCCGTCAAGCAGCTGACAAATCTGGATAAGCATTCTGCGCTGTTCTAGCTTGGTCAGATCAATCGGCTGAAATGGAGTTAATCGTTCAAGCATAAGTTGCAGGGCAGGATTCTCAGCAAGCAAATCAGTTTGACTATCAAGTTGAGCATAGCCAAGCGGTTCAACATGATGTAAGCATTCATTCGGCACATTTAAGCGCTGGCAACCAGTGGATATAACTCGCACAAACGGCGCAGCTTGCAATACATCAATCAACCAAGCCGCCAGTTCTGGTTGATTCAGATTATCAATAATCAGCAAGATTTGGCGTGAACCAAAATAGGCTTGAAACCGCTGACGTGGATCATCGCATACCGGATCAAGCCCAAGTTGGCTTAAACAATGCTCGGCAAGCGCCGCCAACTCAATGCCATCATTCAGCCGCAATAGGCAAATCCCATCGCCAAACATTGAGCTAACCCGTTGGCTCATTTCCAAGGCCAAGCGCGTTTTACCCGTTCCAGCCGCGCCAACCAAGCTAATCCAATGACAGCCTTGATCAAACAGCAATTGAATTCGCTCAAGATCGAGCGTTCGACCAATAAAGCTAGTTTTGGGCTGGTGGTTGGGCAGTTGCGCCGATTCTGGGGCAGATTGATCATCGGCAAGTGGCACTGGTAATAAACCACTCAAGCGTTGGCAGAGTGCCTTGTGTTGGCGATGAAAGGTGGCTGGATGAATTGCCAACACATCGCAATAATATTCAACTGTAGCATCGGGATAATCGAGCAGCGCCTCGAGCAAGCGCAATTCTTTCGTTTTAAGTGGATAGGTTAAGAGGTGTTGACGCAGTTGCCGAATGCTGCCAAATTCAGCGATAACCAGCGCCCAAGTAGGATGCTCCAGCAGCCGTTGCGGGTAGTTTAACAGCGTATGCACAACGTCGGCTGTCCATTGTAGTGTTTTTGGTGTGGTCATAGCAGGGTCGCCCTATCGTACCCAAATTAAGCTAAAACCATTCTCATCGGTTGGCTCTCATGCCAACCTTCACCCCTCAACTCCGCTCAAGATACGCTTAACTCAACAAACCGTTGCGCTTCAAGAAGCCCGTTAAGGCCTCATCGCTTGGCTCAGTAATCACCGTGCCACGATCATACGAGCGGGCTTGGCGGCCTGCTGGCAAGGGTGCTGGCTCTTCGAAAGGCAAATTGCTGCCTGCTTCGGCAATCACAATTGTGGGCACACTGCGATGGCCAACCCACTCCTCAACCAAAGCGCCAGCCTCGGCATCTTGATCGATATTGATCTGGGTGTAGGCCACGTTGTTAGCGGCCAAAAAACGCTGCGAACGAGCTAAATCCGGGCAAAAACTCGTTCGGCCATACACGACGACATGTTTACTCACAAGAAACCTCCATAAGCACCGCTGGACAAGTATAAAATGAGGTGCGCTATGATCGTACTTCGCTTTATGCCATTGTCAAACGCCAGAACACCTCGTACAATGAAGGGCAGCGACGCAATGGAGAACTCCCATGCCTGATGCAAGCAATGGCCATGTGTTAATCGTCGAAGATGACCTCAGTATTAGCCGGATGTTTCAACTGCTGCTGCGTGATGCTGGCTATCGCGTATCGTTGGCTAATAGCAGCGAAGAAGCTTTACAATTTGTCCGCGTCATCACTCCCGATATTATTTTGTTGGATATTTCCTTGCCTGGCATGAACGGGGTTGATCTAACCCGCCATTTGCGCAGTAACCCGGCAATTCCCTTTATTCCAATTATTCAAATCACGGCGCTTGGCGATTTGCGCACCAAAGTTGCAGCGCTCGACGCTGGTGCCGATGATATTTTGGTCAAGCCAATTGAGTTATCCGAGCTTTTGGCGCGTTTGCGGGTAATGCTACGGCTGCAAAAAAATCGCCGTGGCCTCGAAGAATCGACCCGCCAAATGCACATTTTATATGCCATCAGCCAAACACTCAACAGTTCGCTCGATATCAACAGCATTTTGCGCGATTTGGTGCTGCAATTAGCCAATGCTTTGGGTGCAGTTCGCACCTCGATTATTTTAGTTAACGACCATAACACGCCATTTTATGCCTCGTCGGTCAAAGAAACCCTCAACACCGAAAGTATTCAACGGGTCATTCGCGATGGTGTGGCGGGCTGGGTCATGCGAGCCATGAAACCGTTGATCATCGCTGATACAACGCGCGATCCCCGCTGGATCTCACTTGATCGCCGCACTGAAACCACTCGATCGATTTTATCAGTACCGCTGATTCATCAAGGGATTGTGGTTGGCGTGGTCACCGCTGCGCACACCCGTACTAATTATTTTACCCAAGAACACCTTGAATTAGCTCAAAATATTGGCAACCAAAGCGTTACGGCGTTTAATCACGCTCAACTTTTTCAAACGACTGTTCAGCAAAAGAGCCTACTCGAACGCCGCTCGCAAATGTTGGAAGAGTTATTGAATGTCGGCGAGCGCTTAAGTCTCAATTTGCCCTTGCAAGATGTCTTGAATGAGCTAGCCCAAGCCATTCATCGTTCGTTGGGTTTTCGCCAAGTTATTATTCATGTGTTTGGGATCGATGATGTTGAGCCAGCCCAAGGCGTGGCCGGAGTTCAGCGCGAGCAAATTCAACAACTCTGGACGAATGCCCAGATTCAGCAAAGCATTGTACCATTGCTGCGTGAGCGGTTTCGCATCAGTCGCTCGTATTTCGTGCCTTCAGGCTATAAACTCGACGACGAAGAAACCAATCAACTGCCATTTGGAGCGATTGGCATTCGCCAAGCTGATTATCTGTTTGTGCCTCTGGGCAGCCCGCAACAATTGCTTGGGCTGATGATCGTCGATCTGCCCAACAATCTGATTACCCCCGATTTGGCCACAATTCAGGCGCTCGAAGTTTTCGCCAACCATGGCACAACCGCCGTCAACAATAATCGTTTGTTTGCCCGCGAACATACACGGGCCAATCAATTGCAATTATTAGTTGAGCTAGGCCGTAATTTTGCCGAGTTGATGACTCCTGATCAATTATTGCGCTTGGTTGCCTCATTGGTTCGCCATAGTTTTGGCTTTAATAGCGTGGCAATTTTGCTCAAACATAACAATGAATTTATGCTGCGGGCAGGAACCCACAATTTTGCCTATCATCCCTACAACCAACCACTGAGCATTGATGCGCGGATTTTACAAGCCTTGGATCATTACCAAAGTTGGCTCAGCAGCAATAGTGAGCAATTTTGCTTGAATTATGAGTGGGGCGAGCCGACGATCGTCGCCGAATTGATCGTGCCCCTGCATACCCACGAAGGCATTCAAGGTCTCTTGGTGATTGGGCATAGCGATGCAAGCGCCTTAGATGGCCTGACTCAATCAATTTTAGGGGCAATTGCCGTTCAGTTGACCGTTGGTTTGGATAACGCTAAACTGTTTTTGCGCGAACAAGAATATATTCAACAACTCAATCGAGTTAACGACATTGCGCTGCAAATGACCAGCACTACCAATGAGCCTGCATTTCATGAGATTATGCAGCAAGTTGCGGCCATGTTTCAGGCTCCTCAAAGTATGTTGGTGTTGGTTGATCCCGAGCAGCGCCAGATTACCCGCAGTATTGCCTACCCGCAGTCGTGGTTGCATGAGCTACCAGCTTTACCCGAATTGTTGGCCAGCCTCGACGAGAGTCGGGTACAAATGCTCAACCATCAACATGCCTCGGCTTTGGGCCAAACATTACGTCAATCAGAAATTAACACGATCGTGGTAGCTCAATTGTATAGCGCCGAACGCTTGCACGGCCTTTTGTTGATTAAGCCCGCTGATATGCACTATGTTTGGCGCTCGAATGACCGTAATTTGCTCCAAACCCTCGCCACCTTATTCGCCCAAGCCTTGGAAAACCAACAGCTGCAAGCCCAACGCCTAGAACGCTTACGCGCCGATTTACAACGCTATATGGCTCCACCACTGGTCGAGCAATTGTTGAGTGAAGGTGGGTTTGGCGAGGCCAGCGAGCGTGATATTGTGGTGTTGTTTGCCGATTTACGCGGTTTTACGGCGTTAAGCGAAAATCTCGCACCCCAAGTCGTGGTCAAGCAAATTCTCAATCGATTTTTCGATGAAATGACCGCCGTGCTCTATCGATATGATGCAATTATCGATAAGTTTTTGGGCGATGGCTTGATGGCGGTTTTTGGCTCAGTGCGGCCATTACCCAACGATGCAGAACGCGCCATGAATGCCGCGATCGATATGCAACAAACCTTTGCCAAACTGCAAACTGAATGGCAAGCCAGCTTTGGTTATGCAATTGGCTTAGGCATTGGCATGAGTTGTGGGCGGGCGGTGGTTGGTAATATTGGCTCAGCCCAACGCATGGATTACACCGTGATTGGCGATGTGGTGAATACGGCTAGCCGCCTGGTGGGGATTGCCGAGGCTGGGCAAATTATCATCACCCAGCCCTTGGCCCAACGTTTGAAGCGGCATAAACGCCAACTTGAGGAGCTTGAACCAGTTCAACTCAAAGGTAAACGCGAACTACAAGCGATCTACGCCATTCGCAAGTCGCGCTAATTATTCGCTAAACCACTCCAATTGGCTTGGTTGGAAGCTTGGCACAGCATAGCGCAAAAACGTGTGCAAGCCTTCCAAATCCACTGAGGTCAAGTGGTAGCGCAAATCGCGCAGATATTTGGCACAAACGCCAGGCGATACGCTGATTCGCGGTGCATACAGCTGAGCCAATTCATCGATGCGGGTGAGATTTTCGGCTTTGGCAGCCCGCAAGGCTGGCACAATTCCGGCTTCGCGCACAGCCTCAGCTTGATCGCGCCGCACCACCCAAACCGCAAAGACAAACGGCAAACCACTGAGTTTCAGCCATTCGTCGCCGAGATCAAAGCAGTAGGGCAAACCGCGTTCGCCCAAATGCCGCCGCGTGGCCGCTTCAACCAACGCTTTATCGCCAATCATCAAGCCAGCTTGACATTCCGCCAGCATTGCATCAAGATTCGAGGCCATCGAACGCCACTCTGGTTGAATGCGATAATGGCGCTCGCACAGCACCCTGAGCAAATTAATGCTGGTGGCCGAATCAGTGGTTAATGCAACTGGCTGGCCGTCGAGTTGCCGTGGATCAGCCGACCACGAAAAGAGATTGACACTATTGACTGCGCCAATCGTGGCAATTGAAAAATCGCGCACCACCAACAACTCGTCAGCATGCAAAGCCCATTCATAGACCGACATTGGAGCAACCGCAACCTCGCCGCGTAAAACCGCCGCATTGATTGCCGTTGGCACTCCGCGTTGGACAGGCACATGCGGCAAACGCTCGGTAATGCCATAATCCATCGGTTGTGTATTTAAATAATCAATTACACCAAGCATAAAATTTAAAAGCGTGAGTACGCTAGGCGACTCACGCGATAGGCAAGGCTTTGGGCAAGCGCCCCAAACCCTGCTATTAGTTCACAGCAATGTGATTATAAAGTGCATCCCGCTCAACTGCGGTTTTGCCAGCAGTCGTCACCAGATGAACTAACTCTGCCCGTGAGATACCTTGTTCGGTTTTAGCCCCAGCAGCGTGATAGATTTCTTCTTCGATCACCGTGCCGTCAACATCGGAAACCCCAAACGACAAAGCGACTTGGGCCAAACGTGGCGTGAGCGAGATCCAATAGGCTTTGACATGGGCAAAGTTGTCGAGCAACAAACGGCCAATCGCCAAATTCTTCAAATCTTCGAAGCCTGTCGTCCAATCGAGCTTTTTGACCCGCCCCAAGTTGTTGTTTTCAGGGTGGAAGGCCAGCGGAATATAGGTTACAAAACCACCAGTTTTATCTTGCTGTTCGCGCAAGCGCAACAAGTGATCAACCCGTTGTTCGAGGGTTTCGATGTGGCCATAGAGCATGGTTGCATTGGTTTTGATGCCTAATTCGTGTGCAATGCCATGAATCTCCAACCACCCATCGCCATCAACCTTTTCGGGGCAAATTTTACGGCGTACTGCTGGATGGAAAATTTCAGCACCACCACCAGGCAAGGCATCCAGCCCAGCCTTGCGCAAAATCTCAAGGGTTGTACGCCAATCGAGATGCGAAATTTGAGCCATATAATCAATTTCGACTGCCGTAAAGGCTTTGACGTGAACATTGGGATAATGATCCTTCAATTCACGAATGATATCGGCATAATATTCAACATCAAGATCGGGCACTAAACCGCCGACAATATGAAATTCACGGGTGCGTTCGCTAAACAAACGCCCAACGTGATCGATAATTTGTTCGGGAGTGCGCACAAAGGCATCGAGTTCGTTGCCATTACGTCGAAACGAGCAGAAATTACAGTGAAACGCACAAACATTGGTTGGTGTAATGCGGTGATTTTGCACAAAATACACCACATCGCCATTTTTGCGGCGATTCACCGTATCGGCCAATTTACCCAAGGCTAAAATATCGTTAGTTTGATACAAACGCATTCCATCGTCAAACGAAAGACGTTCGCCTGCTTCAACTTTTTCAGCAATATCGGAGAGTGGCGACTTCGCCAACAGAATAGCCATAGACAGTTCCTTTCCGCGCTACTGTGTTCATTATATCACAATGTAACAGCAAATTTCAGGTTGATGCAATCCATTTTAGGTCTGTGTAGTACAAGCACTAAAACTTCAAGCAACAACAAACAAGGGTAGTCGCGAACAACTACCCAACACTATATCACCAATATTAATCGCGGTTATGCCAGCGGGCTTTGGCTCGATCATAGAGCCAGTGCAAGTAGCGCGTACTTTCGCGGGCCAAGCCCAATACATTGCCTGAGCGCAATAGCTTAACGGCCTTGGTTGCTCGCTCTGGAAAGCTTTTCTTGGGAACATACGCCGCGTGCAAGCGTTCGGCAAAGGCACTCAATTGGAGATATTCAGCCTGCATCAAGGCTTGTTGCGCCGCTAGATAGGCCGCTTCAGGCTGTGGCTCAGGATCGCGCTGGTCTTCATAGGCAACCGCATAGGCACTACGATAACAGAGTCGCCCGACTTGCGGCATACCGTTATAGCTCAACGATCCGCCAGGTGTAGTTTGAAAATCGAAGCGTAAGCCAGGTGCTTGGTCGCAACTCAAAACAGCATGGAGCGCCTGATTGCGGCTTGCTGGCAAGGGGGCAAATTCAAAACTCAACCAGCCATCGCCATACTGGGCCTGCTTGCTATCAACCATTGATTGATCGGGGTTGAGCAAGGCATCATAAATTTGCAAGCGAATTGGCTGCTGCGGCGCTTGCGCCAAGGGAATTTCCCAGCGACATAAACCATCGTGCTGGGCGACAAAACGTTGCCCAACTTGAAAACTGGCGCTTAATGCTGGAGTAACGCCATCGCCAAAGGGATGTTCACTGTCGGGCATGGTTTGGAGTATATCTAGCGATTGCACAGCACTACCAACAATCTGCCCTAATGCTTGCTCAACATCGCGGGCTGAGCGCTCCCAACTCAAGGTTTTGGCATGCGCCAAGGCTGCATTGACCAAGCGTTGGCGTAAGGCATGATCATTCAATACTTGCAATAAGGCCTTAGCCACGGCGGCGGGTTCAGCTTGGGCTAGCAGCCCAGTTTTACCATGATCAACCAAAAAGTGATTCGGCGCTAAATCCAAATCGATAACTGGGCAGCCAGTTGCCATCATCTCCGGTGGCATCAGCGAAGGATTGGTTGAAGAAATAACCAGGCCAGCGGTTGCTGATGCATACAACTCGGCTAGCTCATCGGGCGTTAGAATGCCCTTGTCGGTAAATTCAAACGGTGTCCAATAATGTTTCAGCCCTTTATCGCCAAACAACACAATTTCGACATCGGGCCGTTGCTCTTTAACCAAGGCCAACGCTTTAATTCCTAGGTCAAAACAACGGCGGGGTGTTGATGGTCGAGCATAGAAAATCACTCGCGGTTTTTTGCTAGCTAATTCAGGCCGAGGATAGTAGCGCTCATGCTCGACCGCAAAATCAAAGGGATAAGTTGTGGCTTGATATTGCTCGTGGAGATGTTTTGCCAACCAATGGCCCAACGTAATACACGGCCAACCCTGTTTGTAGGTTGCCTCAGCTCGCAACCAATCGTCACCCATTGCATAGAAAAATGGCTCGAAATCTTGCACAAAATAGGCGCGACGAATCGCAGGATCGCAGCGTTCAAAGCCACGGGTTGTGCCCCACTGCGTCGCCAACACCACATCATAGCCGCTAATTCGCTCAGGCCAGAAATAGATTTTGGCATGGACTACGCCAAAAAAACGCTGAATATAGCGCTCTGGCCGATCAACCGAGTCGGTTGGATACAGATCAGGATTCATGAAAATAACATTTTCATGGCCAAATGTGGCTAATAAATTAATAATGCGAAAAATATTGGCATAGCCACCAGAGCCAACAATGGGGGCCGATAACAGCCAAGCAATCCGCAGACGTGGCGGTTGGGAAGATTGCATAAATATTGCTTATCCTTTGCGTGCTAGCACTCGTTGAAATAGCTGATTTAGGCGATTGCTTAGGCGCATCACACGCCCATTGGCAACTCGTTGAATATGCTGTTCCAACCCTTGGGCATAGTCTTTGGTTTGATTATAGAGCGTGGTTAGGGCTTGAATTTCATCCTTCAAGCGTTGAATATCGCTATTGGCAGCATTCAATTGATCAACAATTACATTGTTGGCACTACCACGGGCCGGACGCGGCTGATACTGCGCTCGAATCGTTTGCAAGACCTTGAATAATTCTTGGCTACGAGCTTGCGGCGTATAGCGAGCATGGACATCGACAAGTGCAGCCTCGCCTAGCTCGCGACGCAGTTCAGGGTTAGTCACCAATGCAGTCAACGCCGCAACCCATTCTTGGTGGTTGGCCGCCAACATGCCATTTACGCCATGGGTAATCGCTACCTGAAAAGCTTCAATCGGCGAGGCCACCAATGGCACACCCACCAAGCCCGCTTCCATATATTTGACTTCGCTTTTGGATTGACAAAAGGGATTATCAAGCTCTAACGGAGCTAGGGCAAAATCGACTGCGGCAATTTCGCCAGCGAGTTCAGGCAGTGGTACAAGCCCACGCCGTTCAACCCGATCAAGCACCGAATCAAAGGCCGACGATAATTCTAGCAAGCCAACAATCCGCAAACGCACATGGGGATATTGCTGCAAAATCTGCAAGATAGCAGCTTCAGCTTGCAGAAAATCGCTGTTATGGGTAGCAGTGCCACTAAAATAGCCAATAGTCACTGGATCGGTTGCTGCGGGCAGGGGTTGAGCACGGCGTTGAGCGGCAAAAGGTTGTGCATGATCAAGCTGTTGCTGACTCAAGGCGTTGCGCACAACATAGGCTGGCAAGCCGAAAATTCGCACCTGCTCAGCTAATGGCTCAGTTGAGACAATCACTGCATCACACATCAACATTGTGCGGCGATAACGCTCGACTCCATCGCGATACAGCGCCACATCTTCAGCCGGCCAATCTTTGATCGCATCAACATAGCTCAGCAAATCTGGCCGAAACACCAAATCATCGGTATCGAAGATCACTGGGTGTTGCAGCGCTTGATGCGAGTAAATTAATTCCTCGATCATCGGGTCATGCGCTACCCGATGCAAAATCAGCAAATCATAACGTAACGCCTTAGCAATTTCCATTGGGTCAACATAGAGGCTGGTAACTTCGCTCTGGATCGTATACCAATGCAATTGTTCTTGGCGATGGCGACAACGATAATTTCCAGCATTGCCAACATCACAGCCAGTAACCATATGCACTTGTTGATCAATCAACCCAAGTTCAGCTTCAAATTGCTTGGTCAATTGGGCATAATCAAGCTGTGCATGAGGCTGTTGGAACTGGCTAAGAATCTCATGCAGACTGGTTTCATAGCCAGCGGCGGCGGTAGCAACCGTATATTTAGCGCAAACATGGGCATAGGCTGCTTGACCAATCTGCTCACGCAAGGCTGAATCTTGCAGCAATTGGATTAAATGAGTTTGCCATTGCTCAAGTGTTTGGGCCAAAAAGCCATTCTGGCCATGCTCAATCGCCTGGGCAAAGGCCGGAATTGGCGTAGCCACCATCGGCAAACGCAAGGCCGCTGCTTCGAGATATTTAAGTTCGCTGCGGCAACGCGTAAATTGATTCTCATAATCGAGCGGTGCAATCACAATATCCGCTTGGGCCATAATATTTGGCAGCTCGGCCAAAGGCACAAACGGCGCAAACTGAACTTGATCAGCAACCAGTTTGAGCGCATCAGGCAGGTCAATATGCCCACCCAACAATAAACGCGCTTGGGGATATTGCTGGAGCACCGTTACCAGCGCTGGCGCAATCAAGGCCAAATCGGCATTATGCGAAAACGTGCCACTGAAATAGCCAATCGTTAGCTGATTATGAGTTGTACGGGCACGATAGGCTCGTTCGCACCAGGCTAACCAATCATCACCGATGACATTGCGCTGGACCCAAACAGGCTTGCCCAACGCTGTCGCGGCCTCGGCTAGAGCGCTCGTGCTGACGGTTGCCGCCACACATTGCTCAAAGACTGGCGCATTACCAAGCGCATAGGCTCGCCAACGTTGGCGCTCAAAGCCTTGGTTTTGGGCCACAATCGGCATTGCATCAACCAAACTTGGGTCAAAAAGCAGATCATCGGTTTCATAAACCAACGGTCGCCCAGCAGCGGCTTGGCGCACAAATTGCCAAAAATGGCTTTGCTGTGGACGATGAATAATCACCAGATCGGCTTCGGCAATCGCGGCGATAACCGCAGGATCGGTTTGCCAAAATAAGCTGGCCGTATGCCCACGCTGTTGCAAGAGCGCAATCGCATGCTCACAACGGTAGCGCTGGGTTTCGCCGCCACAGCCACTCCAAAAAACCACATTTAATTGAGTCATCGGCGAATTCCCTTCAACAAGCGCGATAAACCTCGCGAAAGTCGCTCGATCGGCGAGGCCGCAAATTGTTGTTGCAAGGTTGTATGTTGCCAATGCAGCTGGTCAAGTTGGGCTTGCACGCCACGTTTTTCGGCCTCAAGCTGCGCCGCTAACACCGAGGCATCAAGCAAACGCCGCTGAAGATCGCGATGCTCAGCTTGTAAGTCAGCAATATCTTGATCAAAGTGTTGCACATTAATCAGCCAATCTAATTTCTCGATTTGCAAGCCATGTTCAGCTTTTAAATCAAGCAACTTCTGATCAAGTGTGCGTTGATAGAGCACCGTATCATAAGCTGTGCTGGTCAGGATTGGTAAAACCATACTTAATAAATCGCTAGCAGGATCGGTTGGCGTTGCCTGTAGCGATCGCTCAACCAAGGCTTGCAGGCTTGGGTCAAGCTGACCAGCAGTAGCAATTAAATAGATGCGGCGATAGCCAGGCCCACGTTGGTCGTATGCATAAAAGCGCTGATTATAGAGTGCATCGAAATTGGCATGCATTGCGTCGCGTTGGTCTTGACGAAACAACAAATGCTTCAAGACCATCAATAATTGCCAATGCGGCAAATAGCCACTTTCAAAAGCCAAATAATCGAGCTGTTCGGCCTGAAGCCAAGCCTCAACCAAGGTCGATTGGGGCAAACCATATTGAACATGCTCATTCAACATTGAATTGTGCATCTGCAATTGGCCAAGATAATCGCGCAACATAGCCTCAGATGTGGCAACATTGGTGAGTGCGTGGGGTGCGGCTAAAAAAACCGCCCGACTGGCAACCCGCCGCAACTCAGCCAAAAAGCTATTGCGGCCCTCAAGTGGAATATGTTCAAGCGTATCGCAACTCAATACAATATCAAACGACTGATCATCAAAGGGTAATTGCGTACCATCAGCTCGCTGATAGCCCACGCCTTCATAGTCGGCGGTATCAACCACCAAGGTTTGATCATCAGGAAAAAAGGCTTGAAGTGGCATCATGCCATTGCGTGGCGGAAAAAAACCGCCAACATCAAGAATGCGCCAACGCTGATCGCTGGCCCCAGCAGCCTGTTTTAGCAAAAAAATCGCCTCAGCACTGACACGATAACGCTGATATTGATCAAAGGGCATCGCGAGCAGCTCATCGGAAATCCAATGCTCAAGCACAGGAATCATCGTCATTGCAACCCTTTCCAAAGTACACCTACAAAATGCGAATTATAGCATACTCTTCGTAGATCGCTAGTTGTGACACTTCAAAAATCTAGCTAGCTACGATTAATTGATATAGTTATTTTTATAATTCTATTTATCATATGCAGATATTTCTTATATGTACGATTAAATTATATTATTCTCAATTAAGCGATTAATAAAAAATTTATAACCAAAAAGACTAATTATCTCAGATTAACAACCAAAAACCGCAGGAATACTGCGGTTTTGAATAATTTGAAATTCAATTTAAAGAATAGATGATTAGTTGAATGGTGATTGAATTGCTGTATAAGAATAATAAAATAATTATATCAATCAAATAATCATCTAAAAATTCCTACAATCGCTTGAATATTTAATTTTCTAGCCGATCGCAAAGTTGAGCCTCATACAGCGAATTGGGCACTAAGCTGCCGCTGCGAATATCGGCAAAACCACCAGATCCGGGGAAGGGATATGAGGTGCTACGCGTGCCAGCTTGGGAGATAACATAGTTTTGGCCAGTTGGCGGCTTTTGCACCATCATCGTGCGATTGTAGTTCCAGATGACTGAATGCACATTGCCCCAGCCATGCGATGTGCCATAATCACCACGATTGATCAGCTTGATATTGCTGGCGGCACTGGCATTAATTGTATCGAACAACAGACCTTGGCTCCATTGGCGATGGCCTTCGCTATCTGAGCCGCCGCCTTCAGTCGAGCGATGCCAAACAATCCCCGATGTGGTTTGAGTTCCATTGGAAATAAAGTTGTGGCGGCCACCAGTCGCATGAACCCGCGTAAACAACACAAGTTGGCTATTCGATTCGGCATCGAAGTTGTAAAAACGGCCACCAGTCCGAATGCCAACTGGATCAAGTGCCTGCACATCGTCAACCGTGATGCGAATTGCGCCTTGAGTAAACACCCCAGCATGGCCAAAGTGCAAGACTGTCGCATTTTTGACCCAGCTATTTTCTGCCCCGACAATCCCAATTGCATCCCAAACGTGGTTCTCATCCTCGCCGCCAGCGGTCTGAATATCAACGCGCAGGTTTTCAACTCCAGCATTGGCGATGATATTGCGGCTAGCAACCGGAGCAACCGTCGCTTGGCTCAATGCCCGATCCAAATGATTGAAAATTGGAGCATCAAGCGTCAGGGTTGTACCAGCAATCTTGGTTACTCGGCGAGTCCAAGTCATATCCAAAGCACCGACCGCCCACCAAGCGTCACTAACCACTCCGCCACCATTGACCGCGTTGATCCATGCTTGTGATGATGGATGGCGCACAATCACTTCTTGGCCAACCGTAAAACGGCTGGGATCAGCAACGTTCAGGCTTTTGCTGCCAACTTGCACAAATTGGTCGGTCACGTTGGTAGCGGAGCCAGCTGTCCATGGAGTTGAATCGCCATTGCCCACCACGATCAACATTCGTTGATGGGGCGTGTTGCCAACTCCTAGCAAAATTGTTGAGTTGCTAGCATCGCTGCCATCGCCACTGCCACGCAGCACCACACCACTTTTGTTGATGCGCAAGGTTCCGTTGATGTTGTAGCGGCCAGGTGCAAGCAACAATGCTCCGCGCAAACCATTGGCATCGGGCGTGCGATTGCCAATCGCATCGAGCGCCTGTTGAATGCGGGCGGTATTATCGCCACTAATCGGGCTAAGAGTTTGGACAACCGCCAGATTTGGCAGTGGCCGTTGGCCTGAATAATAGCCAGCATAGCTAAAATCGGGAATTCGGTTTTGGGCACTATCGCTGGTATATTGCAAACGCCCATTGTTATAGCTGACCACCGATGATTGCCAACTGCCTGCCACGATTGCTGGTGGATAGTTGGCACAGAAAGCCGGGGTATAGCCTGTTGGCGTTGGCGTTGCGGTTGGCACTGGAGTTGCGGTTGGCCGTGGTGTTGGCGTTGCGGTTGGCAGCGGCGTTGGCGTTGCAGGGAGATTCAGGCTGATATTGCAAAGATTAAGTGAGCCAGCAGCTCCTGTACCACCAACTACCGTTGCCAAGGTGTTTAAATTGCTCACATTGGCTTGTTCGCTGCGAAAAGCAAAATTACTGGCGATCAAAATTTCGCTAGCAGCCTGCGGCGTAACATAAACGCTGTAAGTATGCGATGCAAGATTGATAGCGATCCGAAAACGATAGCGCGTATTAGCGCTATAGGCCACATTTGTAGCAGCAGCATAAGTTCCGCCGTTACGGGCATCGATTGAGCCAGTTGGATTAAAACGCACAGCGATTGCCAAACCCGTGTAATCCGTTGGTATAGCATTGGCCAAGCCAATTACCGCATTGGTGGGGCTAGCGCTCGGCGTTGCCTCAAAGGTTAGGCTAAAATTCCCAGTTTGGTTACTTAAACTGCGGCTTTGCCAACCTGCGCCCGCCGCTGGATTTAAACAGCCAGCCGTTGGCGTTGCAGTTGCAGTTGGTGGAACATTTGTGGCAGGTGGTGCGGTTGGCGGAATGCTGGTTGCGGGAATTGCCGTAGGACTTTGGGTTGCATTAACCTGCTTCCAGAGCGCGGGCGTGGTAGCTGGCTCCCAACCAACTAAGGCTGTATGGGCTTGTAAACACTCATAGATCGTGCCATTGTAACTAACTTGGCTACCAACTGCATAGACCGTATTGGCGGCCCATGGGTTTGGTGCGGCGTGGGTGGGCTGGTCGAATAAAAAACTTCCAATTAAACTCAAAACAAGCATCAATGAAAAAAAGCGTTGCATAACGACTCCCAACAATAGATTAAGATCATTAACTTATTTCAGTGAATTTATAAAGCACAGCCTAGTCCTTTGTCAAGCACAAATATTAATAAAAAGTTTAAATAAATCCTAAGCACTAAAATAATCAAAAAATAGCCTAAAAGAACTAGCTACTAATCTTGTAATCAGGACCAAAGTCCCTATACTAATAGCCCATCTAGCCTATTAGCTAGCTACCCGTTCAGGTCTAAGGAGACTACGCCTATTGTTCAAACAACGAAGTTAGGGATGCTGAACATTGTTGGAGGCAATTGAGTATGCCCCGATAGAACACCAGTGGGATCATACGGGTCATGTTGAATAGCCACTCAATCGGTTTCGAAATTATTTGATCAAGCCTGTGAGGTGACTTGATTCTAGGTTCGGCGAGGTATTGTTGATGCGTTTTTTACGATGGACGGGGATCGTTGGCGTTGGTTTGGCGCTGAGTTGGCAAGCGGCCTATGGTACACTTAATCAGCCGCAGGCCTTGGCAACAACGATTACGGTAACGACCTTAGCTGACGATTCGGTTCCGAATAATGGAACCTGTTCCTTACGCGAGGCGACCCAGGCGGCCAGCAGCGATCTGGCAGTTGATGCTTGTCCGGCTGGCTCAGCTAGCGATATCATTCAACTTGCTGCTGGTGTATACCGCTTAAATGTTTCCAGCCAAGTCAGCTTTGAATTTGGCGATCTCGAGCTGAATGGCACGATTCAAATCGTTGGAGTTGATTCAGCTGCTACAGTTATCGATGCTAATCGGGCCTATCGCGCCTTAAATATTGTGGGTGGCAATGTCACCCTGCGCAATCTGCATATCCGCCATGGCTTTATGCCTGGAGTTGAAGATGGTGATCCGGTCTATGGCCATGGAATTTTGCATCAAGCAGGCTCCTTGACAATCGACAGCAGCCTGATTCGCGCCAATGGGATCATTACCAATCCCAATAATTTTGGCTACGATAATTATGGTGGTGGGATCACCTCGATGAGTGGCTATCTGACGATTACCAACAGTATATTTGAAGAAAATCGCGTGCGCGATGTTTATATGGGTGGAACTGGCACTGGCGGCAGTCTCTATATTGATACAAGCCATGTGAGCATTCGCAATTCGACCTTCCGTGGCTCAAGTGCTCGTGGTGGTTCAGCAATCTACAATAATAGTGGTCGTTTAGTCATCAATAATTCCCACATTATCGGTCAGCTTGGCCAAGGTGATTACTCTGCGGCGATTAGCATTGGCTCTGGGCAACTGGTGATCGACAATAGTAGCTTTACAGCGAATAATCCAAGCGCAATCCGCATTGGCAGCGGCTCGGCTACGATTAGCAACAGTGTTTTTAGTAGTAACGGCGGCGGTGGCTCGTTCTACTGCTCATATGGTGGGGCAATCTCAAGCTATGGTCGCTTAGCCATTAGCAACTCACGTTTCGTCGATAACTGGGCCAATGAAGCTGGAGCAATTGGAGTAGTTACCGGAACAGTTACCATCGATCATAGCGAATTTAGCGAAAATTATACCCACATAACCGGAACTGGCCGTGATGAATGTCGTGGGCATGGCGGGGCAATTCGCACTGGCTATGGTGGCAAGGTAAGCATTGATACCAGCACTTTTGCCTATAACGAAGCCGATGGCTATGCTGCGGCGATTTATCACGGATATAACTCCAATCCCTTGATCATCAGCAACTCAACGATTGTCTCCAACACCAACCGCTTACTCCACCCCGATGGCGGAAACGCTATGGAAGATGATGGTCCAGGCATTAGCGTGCTGAGCGCCGAGGCTCGGCTGTTTAACACGATTTTGGCGGGTAATCGTAATTCGGTTACCAATCTCGAACGCGATTGTTCAGGCACGATCACCAGCCAAGGCTACAATTTGATTGAGCATGTCGATTCGATGTGTAATCTGAGCCAAACAACTAGCGATCAAATTGGGGTTGATCCACAGGTTGCGATCTTTGATGTTCATGATGGTTTCACCCGCAGTTTTAGCCTGGCTGCCGATAGCCCGGCGATCGATGCTGGCCCTAGCGAATGTGGCCAAACCGATCAGCGTTATTATCAACGGCCTGTCGATGGCAATGACGATAATCAAGCAGTCTGCGATATCGGCGCATTTGAGTTTGGTGCAATTAGCAATGTTCGATTTAACTCAATTTATCTGCCAATCGCAATTAAATAATTAAAACTCTGTTTAACTCAAATGACAGATGGATCTACGATCTATCTGTCATTTCTTTTTAGGCTCAAGCTCTTTGCACCTAGATCTCAGCCGCTAATGGTGCTATAAATGAACTCATTCCCAAGGTCGTACCATCTAGATAGTTCAGGTCTCAAGCCTCGCGTCGCCGTGAACGAGGGATAAGGGTGAAGAACCATGGCAGCATTTTATTCAAAGGAGCCAGAATCATGATTCGTAAACGCTATCTTATGCTAATCGCCCTCGTTTTAGCCAGCACATGGCTGCTACCGGTTGCGGCCCAAGATCAAACCAACCAGCAACCATCAGCAGTTTTAGCACCTTCAGGCGAAACAATTACCTACCAAGGCATGTTGCGCGAAAGTGGCAGCCTTGCGAATGGTATCTTTGATTTTCAATTTACCTTGTACACTGCCTTAACAGGTGGAACATCCTTAGGCGTAGTCACCCAAAATGATTTGAATGTTAGCAATGGGTTGTTTACTACACAATTGACGTTTGGCGAAGGCTTATTTAATGGTGAAAGCCGTTGGATCGAGCTGGCAGTTAAGGCCGACGCTAGCGGCAGCTATACCACGCTCACCCCACGGCAACAAGTGACAGCCGCGCCCTTGGCTTTAGCCTTACCAGGCTTCTGGACGCGCCAAAATAGTACGAGCCCCAACTTAATTGGCGGCTACGAAGGCAATAGTATCAATACCAGCGCAGTTGGGATCATCATCAGTGGTGGGGGAACTTCGGGTAGCCTCAACAACGCTTACGATAACTATAGTGTCATCGGTGGGGGCGCTGGCAATAGCGTCGGCAGCAACGATGGCACAGTCACCAACGATGTCTATTCAACGATCGGCGGCGGGATTAACAATACCGCTAGCCAAGAATATATTGTCATTGGCGGCGGCCAAACCAACAACGTCAGCGGCGCTTGGTCAACCATCGGCGGCGGGATCAACAACGTTATCAATAATAGTCGCTATAGCGTGATTGCTGGGGGTGGCGGCACAACTGGCAATACAATTTACGACGATTATGGCACCATCGCTGGTGGTAGCGAAAATATTGCAGGCTTAACTGGCGAGGCCGTGAGCCAAATGTATGCGACGGTTGGCGGTGGTCGGGCCAATGTTGCTAGCGATAACTATGCCATCGTCAGCGGTGGCCGCAGCAACACTGCCAGCGACGATTACTCAACAATTGCTGGCGGCTACAACAACAGCGCTGCTGCCCAATATGCCACGATCAGCGGCGGTGGCAATTCCAACAGTGCCCAAGCTAACCGTGTTTACGACGATTATGGCACCATCGGCGGTGGCACAAATAACGTAGCGGGCGTAACTGGCGATACAACTAGTCAGCAACACACTACAGTTGGCGGTGGCAGTGGTAATACCGCCAGCGAAGATGGTGCGACGGTTGCAGGCGGCAGTGGCAATAGCGCTAGCGCCAACTACACCACAGTTGCTGGTGGCACTACTAATGCCGCCAGTGGCGATACCAGCAGTATCGGCGGCGGCCAACTGAATGCAGCCAGCGGTAGCTACGCAGTCATTGCTGGTGGACGTGGCAATACTGCTTCTGCGATGATTGCAGGAGTTGGTGGTGGCCAATCGAATCAAGCCACCAACTCTGGCGCCTATGTCGGTGGCGGCCAAACCAATACAGCGACTGGTCAATATTCAGTCGTCGCTGGTGGTGTCAATAACGATGCCACTAATACGTATTCCTCGGTTGTGGGCGGTATCAATAACCAAGCAGCAGGCGCAGGTACATTTGTTGGTGGCGGTCAAAATAATAATGCCAACAGCACTTTATCAGCAATTCTGGGTGGTAGCGGCAATACAACCTTGGGCGACTATAGCATTGCTGCGGGCGAAAACGCCGTCGCCGCTCACGCTGGGAGTTTTGTCTGGGCAGGCCAACAAGCCAACAAGGACGACAACATTTCGACAACCGCACCAGGCCAATTTATCGTGCGTGCGCCAGGTGGGGCCTGGTTTGGCAGCAGCACCAAGGTCGATATGCCTGATGGCGCAATTTTGGCAACCGAAAGTGGCGCTTTCCTGAGCAAAGGTGGCACATGGGCCAATTCATCAGATAAAAATCTCAAATCAAATTTCGCTGCAATCGATTCCCAAGCATTGCTCGATCAGCTTGCCAGTATTCCGGTACAAGCCTGGAGTTACAACAGCGAAGGCGCAGCAGTTCGCCATATTGGCCCAACCGCTCAAGATTTTTATGCCGCATTTGGTTTAGGCACTGATGATCGCCACATTGCCACGGTTGATGCTGATGGCGTGGCCCTCGCTGGGGTCCAAGGGTTATATAATTTAGCCACTGAACAAGCCCAATTACTCGATCAACAAGCTGAGCACATGGCGGCACTTGATGCACGGCTGACAGCCTTGGAACATGGCCAAACTACTCAAACCAGTCTCCCATGGCTGTGGTTGATCGCGATTGCCGCAGTTGCCTTGGGCTTGGGCTGGATGCTTGGTCGTCGCAGCAAGGGGCAACGCGCATGAAACGTCGTTTGCTCTGGTGGGCGATCCCATTGATCGCGCTTATGCTAGCAGTCCAGCTAGCCCAAGCTCAAACTGGCGGGGTTTTTAGCCTCGATTGGTCAACGATTGATAGCGGCGGTGGCAATAGCACTGGCGGCAATTTTGATCTGCATGGCTCGATTGGTCAGGCCGATGCTAGTGTTGCCCATACTGGTGGCAATTTTAAGCTTGAGGGCGGTTTTTGGTATGGCGTTTCGACGTTAACCCCAACGCCAACTAACACGCCGACGAACACACCAACCAATACACCAACTAACACGCCGACCAATACACCAACCAATACACCAACCAACACGCCAACTAACACGCCGACCAATACACCGACCAATACACCGACCAATACACCGACCGAAACTAGTACACCAACGGCAACCGCGACCAGTACACCAACGGCAACCAATACGCCGACCAATACACCAACGAACACACCGACCGAAACCAGCACGCCAACGGCAACCGCGACGGCGACCAATACACCAACCAATACGCCGAGCAACACACCGACGAACACACCGACGAACACACCGACCGTAACAGCAACGGCGACCAGCACGCCAACGACGACCAGCACGCCAACGAACACACCGACCAATACACCAACCAACACACCAACAGCGACGGCGACGAATCCGGTTCCTAGCTATACCGTTTATCTTCCGCAGACTACGCGAGGAGAAAGCTCGCTGCGCGCAAACAATCCACAGCGCTCGATCATTCAATCGATTTTGCAGCGCGGCTTCTTGGCGGCCAATTAAACCGTAAACAGCAGGGCATGGAATTAACTCCATGCCCTGCTACAATCAGCATCCATGATAATCCTGATCTACGTTTGCGTTTGCATCTGCTCCAATCAAGCACTGTTTGCTTTTAACCGCTGCTTTAACAAACCATCATCCTGTGCTTGTACCCTTGGGTGTATCCGAAAAAGCTTACAATCGGCTATACTTAGGCGCACACACCCACGGAACACCCATTCTTCCTCTTGCATGGCACAAGGAGACCACCAGTGGCCAATTCAGTTCCGAGCACAGATTCAGCTCATCCAGTCAATGATCGACGGGAGATCGCAGGTTGGCGGCTTTACGACTGGGCAAACTCAGGGTTTACCACCACCGTGATTGCCGCTTTATTTGGTCCATTTTTAGAGGCCCTGGCCAAAGAGGCAGTTGGCGATGGTGGCACAGTGCTAAGTTTAGGCATCTACAAAGTTACTGCCGAATCGCTCTACCCCGATGCAGTTTCTTTATCGGTGTTATTGCAATTTCTCTTTTTGCCCTTGCTAGGAGCGTTGGCCGACTACACTAATATCAAAAAGCAATTGTTGATGTTCTTTTGTTTGCTGGGTGCTGCCGCCACGACCATGCTCTTTATCGCCACACCAGCAACCTATCTCTTTGCGGCGCTAGCGTTTGTGGTTGCCAACCTCAGTTTTGGCGCTTCAATCGTTTTCTATAATGCCTTCCTCAACGAAATTACCACCGAAGATATGCGCGATAAGGTTTCGAGTCAAGGCTTTGCTTTTGGCTATATTGGCGGTGGGGTTTTGCTGGCGATCAACCTCGTACTAGTAGTGTTTGCCGAAAAATTTGGCCTGACGACCGCTATGGCTGTACGCATCTCCTTAGCTTCAGCAGGGTTGTGGTGGGGTATTTTCGGCTACTTCGGCATTCAACGGCTCAAAAATCGCGCTTCAGCTCGCAAGGTTCCGGCTGGCCAACATTATCTCACGGTTAGTGTGCGCGAACTCTGGAGTGCCTTTCGTGACCTTGGACGTTTGCGCCAAACCTTGCGCTTTTTGATTGGCTATCTGCTCTACAACGATGGCATTCAAACCGTGATTGGCATTTCATCAGTCTTTTTGGTCAACGAGCTATTTCTGGCCAAGGGCCAAACCTCGGACGATGCTCAATCGTTCTTGCTTGGTTTAGTATTGATGATTCAATTTGTGGCATTTGGCGGAGCCTTGGGCTTCGAACGAATTTCACGTAAAGTTGGCACCAAACGGGCGATTTTGATCTCGCTGTTTATCTGGACAGGCGTGATCGTTTATGCCTATGCCTTCTTAGATAGCGTGTTCCAAGCATGGTTTATGGGTGCGGCAATCGCTTTGGTGCTCGGCGGTTCGCAATCACTTTCCCGTGCTTTGTTCTCACGTATGATTCCCCATGGCCGCGAAGCTGCTTTCTATGGCATTTACGAAATTTCTGAGCGTGGCACATCGTGGATTGGGCCGTTTATTTTTGCGCGGGTAATCGCCGCCACTGGTTCGTATCGCCAAGCGATTCTTTCGTTGATTGCGCTGTTTGCAGGTGGGATTGTAATTCTGTTGCTTACCAACACTACCAAAGCCATTCACGATGCTGGCAATCAATTGCCGGAAGAAGCCGCTGCCAGCCATAGCTAAATTGGTTGAATAATCGAGGTAGCCAAGCATCAGCGATTGGTGCTTGGCTTTTTTGTGGATAGGAGTATCGTTTGACTGCCCGTGTGATTATTGCTGCCGCCCATAGTGGCAGCGGCAAAACCTTGTTAACTGCTGGCTTGCTTGGGGCGATTCGGCGGCTGGGACTCAATGTTCAGCCCTTTAAATGTGGACCCGATTATATCGATCCTAGCCATCATAGCTTAGTTGCCCAGCACCCGTGTCGCAATTTAGATGCCTGGTTATTTACGCCAGAGCAATTGCAACGCCATTTTTGCCAAATCGCTGCCCCCGCCGATCTGGCAATTATCGAGGGCGTGATGGGCTTGTTCGATGGCTATGGCGCACTCGATGATACTGGTAGTACCGCCCATATTGCCCGCTTATTGCAAGCACCCGTTATTTTAGTGGTCGATGCTGGTGGCATGGCCCGTAGCGCCGCCGCCGTAGTCGCAGGGTTTCAGCACTTCGATCCACAGGTGCAGATCGGCGGGGTGTTACTGAACAAGGTTGGCAGCGCACGCCATGCCGATTTATGTGCTACGGCGATTGAGCAGCACACCGGCATTAAATGCTTGGGCTATTTGCCCCGCCAAGCGCAATTCAACCTACCTGAACGCCATCTTGGTTTAGTTACTGCTGATTCTGCTAAGCAGACTATTTTGGAAACACTTGATGCGGTGGCGACGACGCTAAGCAGCACCTGCCAGCTTGAGCAATTAGTCAGTTTAGCCCAAAGTGCGCCGCCAATTCAGCTAGAGCCACTGCCAATAAGTTCAGTTGACTATGAACAGCGGCCAGTGATTGCGGTGGCCTACGATGCAGCATTTAGTTTCATCTACCCTGAGATGCAAGAATGTTTGCAGGCTGCCGGAGCCGAAATCGCCTTATTCAGCCCAATCGCCGATCAGCAATTGCCCGCCAATTGCGCCGGAATCATTTTGAGTGGCGGCTATCCTGAGTTGTATGCTGCTGAGTTAAGCGCCAATCAGGCCATGCTCGATGCATTACGTCAAGTTCACGCTGCAAATTTGCCGATTTATGCTGAATGTGGCGGGCTGATGTACTTGACCGAGGCGATTGTTGACCAATCAGACCAGCGTTGGCCGATGGTAGGTTTATTGCCAGGCAGCAGCCAGATGCACCAAAAAGTCAGTTTGGGTTATCGCACGATCAGCGTTTACAATGATAATCCCTTGTTCAGTGCCAACAGCCAAGTACGCGGCCATGAATTTCACTATTCGCGCTGGGAAAACCCTGAGCCAGCCACAGCCGCCTATCGCATAATTGCGCCCGATGGCACGGCTCAGCAATTCGAGGGCTATCAAGCAGACAATTTGCTGGCAAGTTATATTCATCTGCATTGGCTGGCTAATCCAAGTATGGCTCAACGGTTCGTTGCAGCCTGCCGCCAAACCATCGATTAAACCAATAATCAACCCCGCTCATACCAAAGCATGAACGGGGTCGGAACTTGAACTTAAATTTGGTAGGCAAGATCCTTGATTTGGGTCAGGCTGGCATCCTGCAACCGCCCAGCCAAGTGCCGTTCACGAATATGGCAGGCCACGCCAACCAAGTGGCTGGCTCGCATAATTTGGTCGCCAAGTTTAATTCGATAGGGTAATGGCGGTGGACGATCAGCAAAATCAACCAGCTCATCAATTAAACCATCATGGAATGGCCATGGATAGGGATCGTTAGGATCTGGTGGTGGCCGATCGACGATATCATGCTCAAGCCAACCTGTTAGTGTACCAGCATAGGCCGACATCTGAT
Organism: Chloroflexota bacterium; assembly: GCA_020161265.1. Taxonomy (NCBI): domain Bacteria; kingdom Bacillati; phylum Chloroflexota; species Chloroflexota bacterium. The sequence continues at coordinate 91,421 of JAIUOC010000007.1, forward strand.
TGGCCAGATCGTGGATGGTTGCGCGAATGCTATCACGCCGATAGCTGGCTTGTTCGATATCGCTATAGCGCTCGGCAACCGCCAATTGAATTAACCCGCGTTGCACATTCACCGCCAACTCGCGTAAATCGCAGGGCGGAATCGGAATCGGTGGTACAGGCCAATCACGGTCGTGCAAATGCAGCCAATTGGGCTGGGGATACGGCCACCACCACGGGCAAATATCATCGTCATCGGGGAATAAGCCTGCTAGACTTGGCACATTGATCAGCCGCTGGAACTGCGTTTGCATTTCAACCAAGGCCAAATGTTGGCTCAACTCGGCAAATTCGAGCTGTTGCGAATAAAACGCTACCGTATAGCCGTCAAGGCTGCGTATAATATCCAAGACCAGTTGGCCAGCTTCGGGGATCGATTCATTGCCGAGTTGGCTGCGATAACGCCGAACACGTCGTTTGGGCCACCACCATGGCCGCGTCGGCAAACTCTCTTCGGGGTTTGGCCGATAGCTCACCAGATCGATCGTGCCAAGCCCGATTAGTTCTTGCAAATTCGACTCAAAATCTTTGAGGCCAATCTCGTAGACTTCGGCACTAAATGCGGGATCAGCGATCTGCGAACTCATCGTTAGCATGGTCAGTGAGCGCAAACAGCGAATACTGATTTTGGCACTTGGTGGCAATTCCATCACGTTGGTTGCAGTTAAGCTCGCATTGGGAGCACTCGCCGGAGCCGCTGCGGCCTGCCCGGGTTTGCCCAACACGCTGCTGGCTGCAACCGCCGCCAAGCCGCTCGTCGCTAAAAACTTTCGCCGTGAATGTGGTTTGTTCAGTCCATCCATCACACAACTCCTGTTGGTTGATTCGATGGCGCTAGCTTAGCCCAACATATTGCTTAAAACTTGACATTTTCTACCAACCTATTGAAGGCTTTTTTCGATGGAACATCAACGCCCAAATCCAGATCAGCTGCTCGAACGGATTCAGAGTGCCAACCAACAAGCCCAACGCGGGCGTTTGAAGGTGTTTTTTGGGGCGGCAGCAGGTGTTGGCAAAACCTATGCCATGTTGCAGGCCGCCCAACAACGCCGCGCCGAGGGCGTAGATGTACTGGTTGGCTATATCGAAACTCATGGCCGCGCCGAAACTGATGCCCTGTTGGTGGGCTTACCTCAACTGCCAGCCTTGCAGGTTGAATATCGTGGCACAAGCTTACGCGAATTTGACCTTGATGCTGCGCTGGAACGTAAACCAAGCCTGATTTTGGTTGATGAATTGGCGCATAGCAATGCACCCAATTTGCGCCATGCCAAACGTTGGCAAGACATTAACGAGTTGCTGCATGCAGGCATTGATGTCTATACCACGGTCAATGTGCAACATCTCGAAAGCCTCAACGATCTGGTAGCCCAAGTCACTGGGGTGATCGTGCGCGAAACCGTGCCCGATGCCGTGCTGGAATCTGCCGATGAAGTGGAATTGATCGATTTACCACCCGATGAGTTGCTTGGGCGTTTGAATGAGGGCAAGATTTATATCGCCAGCCAAGCAGCGCAAGCGGCTCGCAATTTCTTTCGTAAAGGCAATTTGATTGCTCTACGCGAATTGGCGCTACGCCGTACTGCCGATCGGGTTGATGCCCAAATGCAGCGCTATCGCCATGATCACGCGATTCCCACAACCTGGCCCACCCGCGAACGCTTGTTGGTAGGGGTTGGCCCAAGCCCACTTTCTGAGCGCTTGGTTCGCGCAACCCGCCGCATGGCCAATGATCTCAAGGCTGAATGGCTGGTGGTGTATGTTGAAACACCCAAACACCTACGGCTCAGTGAGGCCGATCGCGATCGCGTGACCGCAACCTTGCGCCTCGCCGAAAGTTTGGGCGCACAAATCGTCACGCTTGGCGGCATCAATCCAGGTGAAGAGATGCTGCGCTACGCTCGCCAACGCAATGTTTCGAAAATTGTGGTGGGCAAGCCAGCTCAGCCACGTTGGCGCGAGCTGCTCTTTGGCTCGATTGTTGATCAACTGATTCGCCAGAGTGGTGAAATTGATGTGTATGTGATCAGCGGCGAGCATGACGATACCCATAAACCCAAAGCCAAACCAAGCCTACAAACCCATTCGCCAAAAATAAATTATGTCAAATCGAGCGGCGTGGTGTTAGCTTGCACAATGGTTTGTTATGGCATCTTTCCGCATCTCGAATTATCGAATTTGATTATGTTGTATTTGTTGGGGGTAACGTGGGTGGCGGCGCGTTACGGGCGTGGGCCTGCGATCAGCGCCTCGATTTTAAGCGTAGCAGCCTTTGATTTCTTTTTCGTCCAGCCCTATTTGACCTTCGCCGTCTCTGATGTGCAATATATTTTGACTTTTATTGTGATGTTAATTGTGGCTTTGACGATCAGCACCTTGACCGTGCAAATTCAAGCACAAGCCGAAACTGCTCGCCAACGCGAACGCCGCACCGCCGCGCTGTATGCCATGACCCGCGAATTTGCTAGCATTCGCGGCTTGGATAATTTGCTGCAAACTGCCGCCCAACATATTAGTAGCGTGTTTGAAGGCCAAACCGCAATTTTATTGCCCAACCCTAAGGGTCAACTGCGGGCCATTGTCGGTCAACAATGGCCTTTCATCAGCGATCAACGCGAACTCATTACTGCGCAATGGGTCTATGATCATCAGCAAAAAGCTGGAATGCACAGCGACACCTTGCCCAGTGCCCAAGCTATGTATCTGCCGCTGATTGCGACGCGTGGAGTTGTAGGGGTATTGGCATTGCAGCCCGAACAACCACGCCGTTTGCTTGATCCTAGCCATGTCCATTTGCTCGAAACCTTTGCCAACCAAACGACCGTGGCGATCGAACGCGCTCACTTGGCCGAAGAAGCGCAAGCTGCCAGCGTGCAAATTGAAACTGAGCGTATGCGGAACTCGCTGCTTAGCTCCGTTTCCCACGATTTACGCACACCCTTGGCGGCCATTAGCGGCGCTGCCAGCACCTTGCTTGATCAAACCAATCAGCTTGATCAACACATCCAGCACGAATTAATTCAAACCATCGCCGATGAAGGCCAGCGACTCAATCGGTTATTAAGCAATTTGTTGGATATGACGCGCTTAGAGGCTGGCGCAGTTCAAGTGCATAAAGAATGGCAAGCGCTCGAAGAAGTGTTGGGCACTGCCTTGGCACGCTTAGCCCCGCAAATCGACCAACGTTCAATCAGCATCGAGCTACCAAACCAAGCGTTTGTGCCTTTCGATAGCATTTTGATCGAGCAAGTATTGGTTAATTTGCTAGAAAATAGCCTCAAATATAGCCCCAGCAGCAGCCCAATTGAAATTCGGGCGGTTGAACGGGTTGGTTTAATCGAAGTGCAGATTGCCGATCATGGGCCAGGGATTCCCCCAAGTGCGCTTGAAACAATCTTCGAGAAGTTTTTTCGGGTGCAGGCCAAACGTTCAGTCAGCAGCGGGGTTGGGTTGGGCTTGACGATTTGCCGTGGAATTATCGAGGCCCATGGTGGTACAATTTGGGCCGAAAATCGCCCAGATGGCGGCGCAATCTTTGCCTTCACCTTGCCAATCGAAGGCCAACCACCGCAAATTCGAGGAGAATAACGCTTATGTCAAATGAAATTAACGTTTTGGTGATTGAAGATGAAGCGCCCATTCGGCGTTTTTTGCGAGCTTCGCTGCCAAGCCATGGCTATCACTTGATCGAGGCTGAAAATGGCGAAGATGGCTTATTGCAAGCCGCCATGCAACGACCAGCAATCATCATTCTCGATTTGGGCTTGCCCGACCTTGATGGATTGCAGGTCACGCAACGGCTGCGCGAATGGACGAATACGCCGATTATTGTGCTTTCGGCGCGTGGCCGCGAGGACGATAAAATTGCGGCGCTTGATGCGGGGGCTGATGATTATTTGACCAAGCCCTTTGGCATGGGCGAACTATTGGCCCGTTTGCGGGTAGCCTTGCGCCATTTACACCAACATGGCGGCGAAAAAGGCGAGCCAGTATTTCAAGTTGGTGCATTACGCGTCGATTTGGTACGGCGGCAGGTATTTGTCGCCGATCAAGAGGTGCATCTCACGCCCAACGAATACAATTTGCTGACAACCTTGGTGCAGCATGCAGGCAAAGTTATGACCCATCGCCAGCTTTTACGCGAAGTTTGGGGGCCAGCCTACACCGAGGAAAACCACTATTTGCGGGTGTATATGGGCCAACTGCGTCACAAACTTGAGGTTGATCCCGCTCGACCACGCTATTTGCTGACTGAGCCAGGCGTAGGCTATCGTTTGGCAATCGAATAATTTTTGATCCACGAAGTTATTTTAGCCACGAATTACACGAATGGTTATTATTTTAGCCCCAGATACGCACAGATGTTCAGGATTATATTACTATTCCCAACGGGCCTCCCTCCATTTCCGCAGCCCATACTGACCCCTGACCTCTAGCCCCTCCTTTTTGCCTTCTGCCTTCTGCCTTCTGCCTTTTGCCTTTTGCCTTTATCTTGATACTTTCTTGATCTCCTTTTGATCGATTTTGATGCCTACTTGAGGTCTTTTCTGGTTGAATAGATCTGTTCAAGTTTGATTGAGGTTTGTCATGGATCTATGGTTTCTTGGGCTGTTTGTGGTTGTGACGCTCCTAACCTGGGGCTTGCTACGCATGTGTGCTGCGTTGGGAGGCAATCGATGAGTACGTTATATCTGATCGCAGCAATCGTAACGCTGGGCTTAGTAATCTATCTGTTCTGGGCCTTGATGCAGCCTGAGGTGTTTTAAATGATTAGCAATAGTGTGATCCAAATTGGGATCTTTTTGGCGGTGCTGATGGCCTGTGTTGTGCCACTAGGCCGCTATATGGCCAAAGTTTATGGCGAAAATCCACCACTTCAGCGTTTTTTCGGCCCAATTGAGCGGTTGATCTATCGCTTGTTGGGTATCGACGCAAAGAGCGAAATGCATTGGAAGCATTATGCCCTAGCCTTGTTAGGCTTCAATGCGCTGGGTATGCTGTTGCTCTATGGGTTGCAACGGATGCAGGCATGGCTCCCGCTCAATCCGCAACAATTACCAGCGGTAAGCGCCGATTCGGCCTTTAATACAGCCGCCAGTTTTGTCAGCAACACCAATTGGCAAGGCTACGCTGGCGAAACCACCATGAGCTATCTGAGCCAAATGTTAGGCCTGACGGTGCAGAATTTCGTTTCGGCTGCAACAGGTATGGCCGTACTGATTGGCTTGATTCGTGGCATCGCTCGCCGCTCCACCAGCACGATTGGCAATTTCTGGGTCGATCTGACGCGCTCAACTATTTATATTTTGTTGCCATTAGCCTTGGTGTTATCAGTTACCTTGGTTTCGCAAGGGGTTGTCCAAACCTTCAATGCTTCGCAAACAATTGAGTTAATTCAGCCAATCGTCAATGCTGATGGCACAACGCTCAACCAACAAACGATTGCGCTAGGCCCAGCCGCTTCGCAAATTGCGATCAAGCAGCTTGGCACGAATGGCGGGGGCTTTTTCAATGTCAATTCGGCCCATCCCTTGGAAAATCCAACGCCGTTGAGCAACTTTTTAGAATTACTGAGCATTCTGCTAATTCCAGCAGCATTGTGTTACACCTTTGGCCTGATGGTCGGCGACAAACGTCAAGGCTGGGCGATTCTGGCCACGATGACAATTATTTTGCTAGGCTTTACGGCCTTAGCTGTAAGCGCAGAACAAGCAGGCAATCCGCTCTACCAAAAGTTAGGTGTTGATGATCAAGCCTCGGCATTACAGGCTGGCGGCAACATGGAAGGCAAAGAAACCCGCTTTGGCATCGTCAACTCGGCTTTGTGGGCTACCGTAACCACTGCCGCCTCCAATGGCTCAGTCAATTCGATGCACGATTCGTATACGCCGCTTGGCGGTTTGGCTCCAATGGTGCTGATGCAACTGGGTGAGGTGGTTTTTGGCGGCGTTGGCTCAGGCCTGTATGGCATGCTGATTTTTGCAATCATCGCGGTGTTTGTGGCAGGCTTGATGGTTGGCCGCACGCCAGAATATTTGGGCAAGAAAATCGAAGCCTTTGAAATGAAAATGGCAGCGCTGATTATCTTGATTCCGTGTGTGATGACCTTGTTGATCACGGCAATTGCGGTGAGCAGCGAATCGGGCCGCGCCACGGTGTTCAATAGCGGAGCACATGGCTTTAGCGAGGTGCTCTATGCCGCCACTTCAGCCGCCAACAACAACGGTAGCGCCTTCGCTGGATTGGGCGCAAACACCCCGTTTTATAACACATGGCTTGGGATTGCGATGTTGGTTTCGCGCTTTTGGCTGATTGTGCCAACCTTGGCGATTGCTGGCTCGTTGGCTGGTAAAAAGCTGATTCCACAAAGCGCCGGAACCCTGCCGACTCATACGCCGTTGTTTGTAAGCTTGTTGATTGGCGTGGTGTTAATTGTCGGTGCGCTCACATTTATTCCAGCGCTGGCGCTTGGCCCAATTGTCGAACATTTATTGCTGAGTTTATAAGGCGAGAACGATGAATCATTCACTACCCAAAAACCGCTCATTATTTGATCGAGCGATTGTTGTGCCAGCGCTCAAAGCGGCTTTGCTCAAACTAAATCCACGCTTACAAGTGCGCAACCCAGTGATGTTTGTGGTCTTTATCGGCGCAATTTTTACCACAGGCTTATGGATTCAGGCTGTATTGGGCAGCGGCGAAACGTCAGCCAATTTTAGCTTGGCAATCGCTGGTTGGCTCTGGCTCACCTTGTTATTTGCCAATTTTGCCGAAGCTATGGCCGAAGGTCGGGGCAAAGCTCAAGCCGACACCCTACGCCAATCACGCCGCGATGTGCAGGCGGTTAAATTAAGTGGCCCACAGCACAGCAGCAGCCAAACAATTGTCACTGCTAGTGCCTTGCGCAAAGGCGATTACATTCTAGTTAGCGCTGGCGAAACAATCGCGGGCGATGGCGATGTGATTGAAGGCGTGGCGGCAGTCGATGAAAGTGCAATCACTGGAGAAAGTGCTCCGGTGATTCGCGAAAGTGGCGGTGATCGCTCGGCAGTTACTGGTGGCACGCGGGTGCTCTCCGATTGGTTGATTGTGCAAATTAGTGCCAATCCAGGCGAAACCTTTCTCGACCGCATGATTGCCATGGTCGAAGGAGCCAAACGCCAAAAAACGCCAAATGAAATCGCCTTGAACATTTTATTGACGGCCTTGACGATCATCTTTTTGATGGCAACCGCAACGCTGCTACCATTTTCGATCTATAGCGTTGAGGCCGTCAAGGCGCTCGACCCAAGCAGCCAAGCCTTGCCAATTACGGTCACCGCTCTAGTTGCCCTGCTGGTCTGCTTGATTCCAACCACAATTGGCGGTTTGCTCTCAGCAATCGGCATCGCAGGCATGGATCGCATGATTCAAGCCAATGTGATCGCAATGTCGGGGAGAGCGGTTGAGGCGGCAGGCGATGTTGATGTGTTGTTGTTGGATAAAACCGGCACGATCACCTTGGGCAATCGCCAAGCAACCAACTTTATGCCAGCTGCTGGCGTAGATATCAACGAATTTGCTGATGCTGCTCAATTGGCTTCGCTGGCCGACGAAACGCCTGAAGGTCGTTCGATTGTGTTGCTGGCTAACCAACGCTACAACATTGCCGAACGCCAAGCCAACCAGCTTGAGGCCGAATTTGTGGCCTTCACTGCCCAAACCCGCATGAGTGGCATCAATATCGCTGGTCGCCAAATTCGCAAAGGTGCAGTTGATGCGATTGAACGTTATGTGCAAACCCAACAAGGCAATTTACCAAGCGATGTGCGAGCCAATGTTGAAACAATTGCCCGCGCTGGTGGCACGCCCTTGGTAGTTGCCGATGGCAAACGGGTTTTGGGCGTAATTCAACTCAAGGATATTGTTAAAGGTGGCATGAAAGAGCGCTTCGGCGAACTACGGCGCATGGGCATCAAAACCGTCATGATCACTGGTGATAATCCTTTGACCGCTGCGGCGATTGCTGCCGAAGCGGGAGTTGACGATTTCTTAGCCGAGGCCACGCCCGAAGCCAAACTAAGCTTAATTCGCGAATATCAAGCTGGCGGGCGCTTGGTAGCGATGACTGGCGACGGCACCAACGATGCACCCGCCTTGGCGCAAGCCGATGTCGCCGTGGCGATGAATACCGGCACGAACGCCGCCAAAGAAGCGGGCAATATGGTCGATCTCGATTCCAACCCAACTAAGTTGATCGAAGTGGTTGAGATTGGCAAGCAACTATTGATGACCCGTGGTGCATTGACAACATTTTCAATCGCCAACGATATTGCTAAATATTTTGCGATTATTCCGGCGGCCTTTGCCAGCACCTACCCAGTGCTGAACCAACTCAACATTATGGGTTTAGCATCGCCTGAAAGCGCGATTATCTCAGCGGTGATTTTCAATGCCTTGATTATTGTCTTTCTGATTCCCTTGGCTTTGCGCGGGGTGCGCTATCGGGCGGTCGCTGCTGCTCAGGCCTTGCGCAGCAATCTGCTGATTTACGGGCTTGGCGGCTTGATTGTGCCCTTCATCGGAATCAAACTGATTGATTTATTGTTGGTGGCATTGGGTTTAGCCTAGGAGCACATAATGAAACGCCGCACAACCACTTGGGTTTGGCTCGATGCAATCTGTGCTGGAATGATTTTAACGATTGGCGAAATTGAAATTCAACATTTGAGCCACGCCTTAACTACATTTTTATCAATCGTCGTGCTGATCATTGGCTATGCTGCGCTTGGCATGTGGGTTTGGCATCAAACTGCGACCAATCACGCCCAAGGCCATTTGCAATACATTCGGCGCGACCAACAAGCAACGACCTATCGATGGATTAGTGACGAGGAAGATCAATAATGCGTACATTTTTTCGCCCAGCCTTGGCTGCAATCATTATATTCAGTGTTTTGACTGGAGTTATTTATCCAGCGTTAGTTACCGTGATTGCCCAAGTGGCTTTTCCGAACCAAGCCAACGGCAGCCTAATTGAGCAAGCAGGCCAGCAACGTGGCTCAAGCTTAATCGGCCAACAATTTGATCAGCCGGAATATTTTTGGGGTCGGCTTTCGGCAACTGGCCCAGTACCCTACAATGCAGCGGCCTCAAGCGGCTCGAATTATGGCCCGCTCAACCCCGCCTTAGCCGAAGCAGTTCAAGCGCGAATTGATGCGCTCAAGGCTGCCGATCCCAGCAATCAGTTGCCGATTCCGGTTGATTTGGTCACCGCCTCGGCCAGCGGGCTTGATCCCGAAATTTCGCCAGCTGCGGCAAATTACCAAGTGCAACGGGTCGCCGCAGCACGCGGCCTGGCGGTCGAGCAAGTCCAACAATTGGTTGAGCAGCATACAAGCCAGCGCACGTTAGGGGTTTTAGGCGAGCCACGGGTAAATGTGCTGCAATTAAATATCGCACTTGATCAACTTAAATCGCTTGATTAGCGGTAATAGCGGCAGGCGAGGGGAGTTCAATGTTTATGAGGCGATGGTCCCCCTCGCCTCGCTCTGCGGGAGCGGGGCAAGGAGGGCATGCTGCTCATCGATTATTTAGCGTTGCAGCGAATCAAGCAAGCCCTCAATCCGTTGTTGCACCTTTGGCTCACGGGTGCTGGCCAAGGCTTGGGTTAATTTTTGAATCGCTTCAGGAATTTGGCCAACCTCGATATAGGCCGAGCCTTGAGCTTCAAGCAATACCGCTCGTTCTTCAGGGTTGGCTTGATGTTGCTCAATCGCAATATCAATTAATGCAATCGATTCGCTCTCAAACTGGGCAATTCGTACCCATTCAGCCTCACTACATACATTGGCTTTACAACGGGCAAGCTCGGTTAATGCCCAATTATGATAAGCCAGCGCCTGAAGTCGCGCATCATATTGGCGGCTATTGACAATCGCTGTATATTGCTGACTGGCTTCTTCCCAATCGCTGTTTTGACTCGCCAAAACAGCTTCTTCTAAAACCATGGGCCGTTCGAACATCGCGGTGGTTTGAGCTGCCTCACGTAAACGATCATCAGCTGCCGCCGCTTCGTTACCCTGCACGGTATAGGCATAGGAGCGGGCATGATAGAACTCGCGCCAAACCGTTTCGCGCACAATCAGCATTGCTGCTAGCAATAAACCAAACCCTACAATTGTCACCCCAGCTCGCCAGCTTCGATCCTTGCCACGCCGCACACCTAGTTGATAAATGCCTTCGCTAAAAACATAGACCCCAGCAATAAACAGCGACACACTGAAAATTGGCACGCGCACAATTGAGCCATCGGTGATGATAAACAGCACCATCACAATCAGCCCGATAATCGCCGCCAAAGTTGGCAAACGCTCATCCAAGGCAAATTCATTATCAAGCCGCAATGGGCGAATCACCGTCCAGAAAATCGTTGGGCCAATCAGCAAAATGCCGCTAAATGCCAATAATTGGAGTGCTGAATAGAACGTCGCTGGCAAAAACTCAGCAATATTGGGAATCCAGCCATTGACGCTCGTGATCAGCAGAATTAGCAACAGCGTGCCAACCCCAATCACCGAACCCCAAACACTGCGTAGCAAGCTAATATCAGCGCTCAAATAGCGAATTGTTGCGCCTGCTTCACTTGCCCGCTTATCAATCAGGTACAGCAAGGTATTGTACCAACCAGTAATGCCATCAATCCGCAGCAAGGGCTGCATCGTTGAGCGCACAAAACTACGTGAAAACACCATCAACGGGCGTTTCCAAACCCGCCGATCAGCAGTGATGATTTCGGTCACGTCCTTCCATTTGATGCGATGCGATTCTTGGCCATATTGATCTTGATGAATCAGCTCATTGGGGGTGATAATATGCACAATTGGCTGATTATTGCGCAACTGATTCATCGGCATGCGCCACAGCACAATCAAGCCCAGTACACTATAACCAATTCCCGTCAACACCAACATTGTCAATGGGGCGATAATCAGCCGATACCAAGGAAAAACATAAACATCAGGCGCTGGCAAAACCAAATTGCTGCTCGATTGAATGATCGTTTGGGCTTGAAGTGTTGGTGCAACGATCGCCGCAAACACCAAAATCAACGGAATTAGCAGGGTTTGTCCAACTTGCAAATAGGGCAACAAGAAGCGCGGAAAGCGTGCGACAAAGCGTTGGGTTGGTTCATCGCGCAGAATTTCGCCAATTTCGCTGGGGTAGCTTAGTTCCGAGCGTCGCCAACTGCGTAATTCATATAAAATTCGTTCGCGGCTGAGCACCGAGCCAATGCCACGTGCACGGCTCAAGCCTTCTTTATAGGCATTTAAGGCTGCTTCGGCCTGGCCCGATTCTTGTAAGGCGCGGCCTAGCGTAGTCAAAGCTCGTGATTCCCAACGCCCATCATCAACCGCGCGAAACACGGTCAAGGCTTGATTCACAACTTCAATTGCTTGCGCATAATCTTGTTTGGCAATTAATGCACGGGCAAAGGTTACCTGAACCCGAGCTTTGCGATAAGGTTCCTCGCAGCTAGGTCGTGCCAGGCTTTGCTGAGCCAAGGCAATTGCTTCATCAACGCTGCCAAACAACACATCAATATCGATCAAACGCATCTCGCAGCGAATCATATTGACTTGATCATTTTGCTGGCTAAAAATCTTGTATGCTGCCATGGTTTGGTCACGCGAGGCGCGGAAAATTCGCGCTAGCAGCCAATTTTGGTAGCGCAGCAAAATCACGGGCTTCGGCACAGCCGCACCTAAACGCCGCAAAATGCTCACCAAAATAAACATCGGAATGATCGCAATTGATTGGAATAGTTTAGACAAGGCTCGTGCAATTGGATATTTCTGAATTTGCGGTTGATGCCAGCCACCTGAGCTAATTGCAATTTCATTGTAGGCATCGGCAATTCCAAGATGTGCTTCGGCCTGCTGCGCTGGCTCGATTTTGGGAGTTGCCAAGGCTTTTTGATACGACAAGATCGAAGCCGACCATTTGCCCGCCTCAACTTGCACATCGCCAAGGCTGATTGCCACCAAAACCTGCAACTCAGAATCAAGATCATCGCGCTTGAGCAAAATTTCAAAGCAACTAATCGCCTCGTCAAGCCGCACCATGGCAAAATTCATCTTGCCGCGATAATACAGCAGCCAATCGCGCACCAACGGAGCGAGAATATTGCTTTGTTCTTCGGCCGCCAACAAAATTGCCTCGGCCTCGGCCATGCGATGGGCATTAAAAGCACCCTCGAACAAATTGCGAAACCGCAGCAAGGCTCGTTCAACCCGCGCCGCGACCACTGCCTGAGTCAAGAGCCACGGATTATTATCATCTTGTTTTTGATGCTTAACGCTGGTTGTTGAAGCCAATAGCAAATCGTAGGTAACAATTTCACGCAGCCATGTCGCACGATTATCAGCCATAGTCGAACCCATGCGCCGCTCGAAATAGCGATACAAACGCTGCTGAATGGGGTGCAAATCATCGGGGCGCAGCCGCCAATCTTCCAGCAAATATTGGCGTACATCGTCGATATAGGCATAACGGCCATCACCAACTTGGCGCACAAAACTATATTCGATCACTTGCTGGAGAATTTTGGCATTATTGCCATCGTCGCGTTCGCGCAGCACCGCCAAAATTTCTTCATCAAACCAGCGCGGAATCGCACAACGGCGCATCACCTCGGCCTGACCAGGCTTCATGCTTTCAAGAATTTGGGTGATCGAGAGTTGCAAGGCATTGCTGACAGTTGGCATAATCGGCGTGCCACAGCGCGGACAAAATAAGGTAGTAGGGCGCAAGACAGTTTCGCATGTAGGACATTGATGCGTTTCAGAGCCAGTCATCATCGCCTCCACTATCTTGTGAGCGTAGGATATTATCAGCCAACATCGCGAGCAGTTGGGGTTGTCCGGTGCTCCCTTGAAAGAGCGCTTTAATGACATTTGGATCGTCGTTAAGGCCGCGCCGCTGAACCAAATATTCCTTAACATACGGTTCAGAAAAGAGATCCAGCCCAGTTCGCGCGATCATCCGATCCCATTGATTATCGAGTTTGGGCACCGAACGCCCAGCAATCACCACCACCACATTCTGAATCAAGCCATCGCGCACTCGCGGCAAAAGGTGGCCCATGAGCCATGCTTCAGCTTCGACCGTGACTTTATCATAGGTATCAAAGAAAAAACAGAGTGGGCCTTGAGCCGCCAAAGCGGTTAAACATTCAAAAAATGCCAAGGTCAATCGATCCTGCAAGGCCTGGCGCACAACCGCATTATCAGCATTAATCACAAACGAATTATCTTTGATCACGTTACCAGCAACTACCTCGCCAACATTCACATTCGAGCCAGAGAAGGTATTGCCCTGGCCCAAGAGATTGTTGATGGCATTGGTATTGGCCGTGCCGGTTTCAATCCGCACGGTTGGCTGGGTTACTTCATTGAGTGCTTGGGTAAATTGATTAAATGCCGCTGGCCCCAAACCATCGCGGGCGCGGCGCAACATCGCCAAATAATCATAAACAACACTATCGGCAAAATCAATTTCAGTATTCGGAATGCCCCGCCGTTGACATTCAGCCCGCATAAATTCGACAGTCCACGATTTACCCAACCCACCACCAGCCTCAATCATCATGATGCGTTTGGGCGTTTCGCCTTGCACCATCTTCACAAAGCCAGCAGTTTGTTTTTCGCGGTTTACAAATAGTTTGTCGATACTCTGCATAGGCGTTGCTCAACACTCCATTCAAGCCTGCGCCTGCCTCAACCGACGCAGGCTTGAAACACCCCTAGATTACATTGCGCTCAGCGTGTAGTTCGCCAGCAGCAAAGCGTTCGATTCGCAACTCGTCAATCTCGATTGAGTGAGCGCGGCCATCAAGAATTTCTTCGGCAATCAGCAAACCAGTCGCGGGCGCATGCATCACGCCATGGCCGCTAAATCCGGCGGCATTCAGCCAATTAGGGCAATTGGGCATCCGGCCTAAAATGGGTAGGTGGTCGGGCGTAATTTCATACGAGCCAGCCCACGATTGGCGCTCGGAAAGCCCCGCCCGCTCCAAAATTGGAAAACGATTCAGCATGGCTTCCAAGACCGTATCCAGCCAATCCCAATCGACCGTGGTATCGTGTGATGATGGCTCGTTGAGATTGCTCAAGCCCATCAGCACCGTCTCTTGCTCTTTGCGAATGTAGGCTCCCGTACCAACATCAATTGTTAGCGGAATATCCTTGGGCAAGGCCGGAAATGGATCGGAAACATAGATGCAGCGGCGATACGGCTTGATCGGAATCTCAAAGCCAGCGGTTTTGCCAACCTCACCAGCATAGGGGCCAGCAGCATTGACCACATATTTGCAATGAATTGTGCCTTGCGGTGTTTGCACCCCAACCACCTGATCATCGGCAAATTCAAAGCCCAGCGCCGGAGCATCGCGTAAAACCTTCACGCCCAACTCACGGGCTTTGTTCAAATAGCCCATTGCAATGCCATGCGGGTCAACAAAGCCATCTTCGGCACAATAGGTTGCGCCAACGATATCGCTAATATTTAATTCGGGAATATAGCCAGCAGCTTGTTCTGGCGTAAGCACCTGCACTGGTACATTTAAGCTACGTTGCAATTCGAGCACCGCTTGGTAGGCTTGCCAGGTGGCGGAATCATTAAACAAAAAGAGATAGCCATGTTGATGTAATTCGGCATGGCCGCCAATTTCTTCGGTAAAATGTTTGTAGCGTTCGATGCTATATTGGGAAAGTAAGATATTGGTGCGTGATGAGAACTGATGGCGAACCCCAGCCGCAGAACGAGCAGTCGAGCCAGTAACCTCAACTGCCTCTTTTTCTAACACCACTACCTCGGTACAGCCCCGCGCAGCAAGATGGTAGGCAACAGAAGCCCCAATGATGCCTGCCCCAATAACGACAACCTGTGCTTGGTGAACCATTCCGAACGATCTCCTTTGATGTGCAATGATGTTTGCACTATTGTACCAAAGGATGCTCTGGCGTGGCGGCTGATTTTAGCCCAAAATGGCTGTACTATTGGCCCTCTTTGGGCGCAGGTTGGGCATAACGAAATTCAGGTTGGTTGCTGACTCGCGGCATGGTAATCACGTTGGTTGGCTCAATCGTAATATCAACCCCATCAATTTCGTTCCAAATCCGCAACAGACCACCAACCCGATTCAATGCGCCCATCAAGGTTTCTTTATCGCCAATTGCTTGAATTGTGTAGGGTGCGTGTTGGATTTGGCCGTCAAGATACAATTCAGCATTGTCATCTTCTTCGATGCGAGTTCGCGCCACAATCCGCCGCCCGTTGATCGCAATTGCTTCGCCGCTGGCATTGCGCACTTCATTGGTCAGGGCAATCACATCGGCAGCTCGCAGGGGATAATTAATGGTAATTGTGACCCCGCCGCCTTGGACTTGCACCGCGCCAGTATGCAATTTATAACGATTCAAATCGTTGGCCAATTGATCAAGCGTGCTGGTGCCATTCGATTGAGTGCGGCGATAATCTTCATTTTGCTGGCGCAAGGCAATAATTTCGCGTTCAGTAGCCGCATTACGATCGATCAAGCTAATCATTAATTCGGCACGTTGCTCAGGCGAAAGCTTAACCACATCGTTGGCAATATTTTCATAGGTGCGCAGTTGGGTCACTACCGCAAAGCCAATCAACATACACATCAAGGTCAACAAGCTTTGGCGCAAAATCCCTCGTCGAATGCGAAAGCGGCTCATGGCGCAACCTCCAGATGGCGATTGGCCAAGGGGCCAGTGTAGGCCGGCACTTGCACTTGAGCTTTTTGCTTAACATCGACACCGATGCCAAATTCGCGCTGGCGATTCCATAAATCGCTGAGCAAGGGCGAATTACTGGCGGCATTAGCTAGGGTGTTGGGGTCGCCGATTGCGCGAATCGTAAACGGCGGAGCCATCAACTCTTGGTTGATCAAAATCGTTGAGCCAACACAATAGATCGAGGTTTGATCGGTGATGCGCTGATCGTTGATCGAAATTGCCTCAGCGCCGTTGCTCCACAGCACACCAACCAAGGTCACAAGCTGTTGCTGATGGATGATATAGCGATTCACGTCGGCAACTTCATCGGGCAACGAATTGGCATTGCTATCGTTGAGGGTCACAACCACGCCCGGCCCGCGCATCGCCACCAAGGCCGCCAATTGTTGCTGCTGATCGATTTGAGTGCGAATTTCTTCAAAATTGCTTTGGCTGGAGGTTGATTGTTGTTGCAACTCAGCTTGTTCATCGCGTAAACGGCTGAGTTCAGCATTTAATTCTTGCTGATGCTCACGCAGCGTACCGATGCGATCGACGCTTAGACTAGCTGAGCTATTGCGCGAACTACTACTACTCGAAAGTGCCACTTGGGGTCGTACCGACATGAGCATGCCGACAAACAACCCACCAAAGAGCAAAGCGAACAGCGACAAAATGGCACGATGCTGAGGTAATAGTTGACGCATAGGTGCTCCCGCAGACTATGGCTCGACGCGGATGGTAAATTCACGCGTATTATTGCTAGTCAGAGTTTCTTGGCTTAGTGGTTCAGCCCGCACAATCAGGCTATAAACATCAGCGTTGGCTGGTATCGCTCCCTCAGGCTCGATCCGCACAACCAAGATTTGGCCTGGAGCCAATTCGGTCACGCTTCTACTACCACTGAGCATAAGTATATCATCACTACTGCGGCGCAAACGCGCATTAAGCTTAATATTGTAGGCGGTTAGCAGGCCACGATTCTCCAAAGCCACTAAAACCGCATATTTATCGCTAATTGGCAAGCGCGAACCTTGCAATGCCGGGTCGAAATCGACGCTGACCACCGCAACATCATAATCATCACTAGCGACTGATTCTGGCGGGGCGGGCTTGGGTTCGACGGCAATTTGGCCACAACCAACCAATAAAAACAGACACCACGTGAATAATTTAAGCCGTTGCATAAAAACCTCCAAAGGCATGGCAGATCATAATTGATCAGCAAGCAGGGCATTAATCAAGCTTGATGATCGTGCCAGGGCCATTTAATTGTCCTGATAACGCAGATTGCAACTGTTGAGGACCACAAATCCAAATTTCAAGCTGCGGCGCTTGTTGGACTAATTGCCACATTGCTTCAACTTTATTGCGCATGCCTCCGGTGACATCAACGCCATGCGAGCCACCGAGCCGAGCAATAATGGTAGCGTAGTTTGTCCGATTAATCAAAGGAATTGGGTGAGCATCGGCGTGTTGGCGGGGGTCGGCATCATAGACGGCCTGTTCGCCAAGTAGGATGATTTGGGTTGGCTGGAGTGGGCCAACCAAGGCACTAAAAATCCGTTCGGTCGAGGCGATCGTACAACCTTGGGCGGCATCAAGCAAGACATCGCCATAAATCACCGGAATCGTTCCAGCAGCCAACAAGGTCGCGAGCGTTTGACTACCAATTTGTTGAATCTCGCCAGCATGAGCCAGGCTTGAGGCCATCGGTTGAATGCCAATCGCGGGTAAATCGGCATCCAAACAAGCGCCAACCACCGCGCGATTGAGCCGTGCCATGGCATCGGCAACCCGTGCCACGCCCCACCAGCTTTGTTCGTTGATAATGCCTTGGGCAGTTTGATAGCGTTCAGCCCAATAATGGCCAAACGAGCCACCGCCATGGCCCAGCAAGATCGGCTGGTTAGGATACGCTTGTCGCCAAGCCGATAAATCGGTCACAACCTGCTTGAGCGTTTGATCGACCAAACGTTCGGCGGTGGTTTTATCGGTCAACATCGAGCCGCCAAGTTTGATAAAAATAGGCTTATTCATCGCGAATGATCAAACGCTCCACAACATGGCGACGCAAGGTTCCCTGTTCATCAAACTCTTGCCACTCACGTTGGCGCAAAAAGACCCGTTGCGCGGCAGCAGGTTTAGTTGCCAAGCTGGTGGTTGGTGCTGCGGCAGGTTTTTGGCGCTTGCTCAACAAATTCGAGCCAAGATCGACGGCCAACGCTGCCAAGCCAAGTGCCACCGACTTCGCCACGGGACTGCGCAAAATCGGCGATTGGCGCAGGCGCGTCGTCAAGCTGGTTGAAGCCTTGGTTGCGAGGCTAGTCGTCGTGGTTGGTTGGGCAAGGTCGGCCCCACACCCAGCACAATGAGTTTGGTCGAGGCTATTGCCAGTTTGGCACTGCCAACATGGTCGTTCAAGCATAAGCCACCTCCTTCACAGGTGGTACTATTGTACTAGAAATCTGGCAACACAATGTTGGGGCTAGATGAGAGTCAAGTATCAAGCCACAAACCTGAAGCTGAGGCTTATTTTTAGGATGCCGATCCGTTTGCCACAGGCTTGGGATGGCCTTCAGCATCAAAATGGGCTTTGGTGCGTTGCTCAACGGTCGCTCGCGGCAGCATCACTTTATGTTCACAGGTCAGGCAGCGCAAGCCGATATCGGCTCCTAAGCGTGTGACCCGCCAACGATAGCCGCCACACGGATGCGGCTTGCGCAATTGCACAATATCATCAAGCGCTAAATCTAAGCGTGCCACAGCTTACCTCGCTTGCTGTTGGGCAAAAGCCGCTAGGGCAGCCGCAAGATCAACGGTTGCTACGCCTTCAGCAAGCACTTGGACTTGCCATTGCTCGCCTGCCCGCGCCATCCATTCGCGCTCACCATCAAGGGCAATCGCGCCGCTGCGTAACGCAATTCGCTCGCCAGCAGCTAAATAGTTGGATTCCGCCAAGGCTACGGGTGTGATCAGGCCTGGGGCGATTGGCACGTTGATCGTGCGCCCAGCGCCCAATAATACATGGACTGCTTGGGCATCAGCAGGCACAACACCACAATGGCCGCCAATCGCCGAAAGCCCAACCGTGCCTGGAGTTAAACGGGTAGTAACAACCTGTTGCACCTTGCTAATTTCCCAGACTGCTCGCCCACCTAGGCTATCGGCAACGCTGGCTACATCAACCAACGCGAGATCAAGCAATTCTTGGTTACGATAAATTTCGAGCAAGGCATGGCGTGTCACTGCCTCAGGCGCGAAACAGGCTACGCTTCCTGCCGCCAAGCCTGCCAAAGTTGGCTCGATCGTTTGGGGAAAGGCGTTGTTAGTTCCGGTTGATAAGGCTAAAATCGGAATTGAGCGCGAGCCTTTGACCGCAGCCCGAGCCGTGCCATCGCCACCAAGCGTCATCAAACAGCTAACGCCATGCTGTTCGGCCAAACGCGCAGCCAAGGTTGTATCATCAGCGTGATCGTGCCATTCGCCCTCGAATGGCAACAAGCGAAACGGCAATTGTTGGCGCTCGGCAGCGTTGCGCACAATTCCAGCATGATCAGGCAAATACCAAACTTCTTGCACAGGCGTGGCCGCCAAGCCTTGTAACCCCCGCCGCACAATACTAGTTTTTTCGTTATTCGAGACACTCGAGGCATGGCTGACCACCCGTCGAATATCTTTACTTGAAGCTGGATTGGCAATAATTGCAACACGGGTCATAAATAGCAACCAATCTCCAAAATTGATCTACGAAGGGGTCAGAGTTGAAATCGTAACGATTCTAGGTATCTACCCCTAGCCCTTGATCCATGATTCCCTTATCCTCCTAACTCTGAACCCTAGTCCTTAATCCCTAACCCCGCTTCTACATTTCGTGGTTCTCTACACCTCTAGCCCCTAGCCCCTAATCCCTGACCTCTGACCCCTCGTTTACTTTTGCAACTTGCGTAACAAGGCAGGAATATTAGGATAAAAGCCAACGCCCAACAATGGCGGCGCAACTGGGCTACCCTCAGCATTCCAGTAGCGTTGGCGCAGATCATGGCCATTTGGCAGACGCAGGCTATAGGGAACGCCCAAGACTTTGCCTTCCCCAACCCGCAACCCGCGTGGCTGCGAAAATTCTTTGAAAATCGCGCCAAGCAACAAACTAATTCCCGAGAGAATGATCGTTCGACGAAGCCATGGTTTCATCACAAACTCCTCATACGATTATGGATACAAATATGGCGAGCTAGGCATTTCGATTGAGACTAAAGTGCCAGCAATTTGGGGCACAATCGAGCCATTAATTTCGGCTGGCACAAAGGTTCCTTCAACTCGCACCCATTGATCATTGCTAAAATCTGCGCCATTGGTCGCTTTCACTCGCAACGACAGGGCCGTGCCATCGGCGGTGCAGCAGGTCACGACGTAGCGCCCAACCAGCACTTCATCGGCAGGCAAATCGGGCGTGCGATAGACAAAGCCTTCAAAAGCTGCCTGCTTATTGCGCAATACTTCGAGATCACTCTGACGCACTGCGGTCGTCCATTCGAGCAATGTCCAGCTTTTGCTATCATCGGATAAGTTGGTTTTCCAGCGTGCTAGCAAATTATCGCTCGAATTGGCATTCAAGGCCTTGCCCGAAACCAAATTTGCCCCCAGCGGGCGGGCAGGCACAAGCAACGCAAAGGCCACTGGAATGGTCAATAATGCCAACATGCGTTTGGGAATAGCTGGCGCTTTGGTCAAGGCCATGCCAACTGCCGCCAACAATAGCACGACCGCCGTGGCAACTAATAAGCCAGTATAACGTGGGTGAATATACAAATTCAAGCGGTTGGTTTGCCACTTGTAGATAATCATGGCTCCCAGCCCGAACATTACTCCAACCGAGAGCCAGCGCTCAAGCACCTGACGTTGCATCATTCACCTCAGATCAAAACAACATAGCTGATCAAGCCAGCAATAATCGCAAATAAAGCCGCCAGCACAACCATCGCCAACACCGCTGAGCGACGGAAGGTGGTGGTCAGCATCAAGGTGCTTTTAATATCAATCATCGGGCCAAAGACCAAAAAGGCCATAACCGCACCAGGATGGAACAAGCCAAGGAACGATAAGGCTAAAAAGGCATCAACCGTGGAACAAACTGAAAGCAGCACTGCCACCAACATCAAGACCACAATCCCCAACAATGGAGCAAAAAAGCCGATACCGCTATCATTCAGGGTGAGCAAGGCCGATTGGGGGATGAAGGTTTGCATGGTCGCTGCCAGCAACGAACCCATCACCAAATATTGGGCCATTTCAAAAAATTCAACGCTGCCATGGGCAATCAAGCCGGCCAAACGCCCCTTGGGTTGTTCATGGGAATGGTCGCAAGCACCATGGTCATGGTCGCAATGGCTATGATCATGCTCAACATCGGGAGTTAGGGCAAGCGGGGTTAAAATTGCTTCGCGTTTAATTCCAGCCCCAATAATCAAGCCTATGGTTAAGGCGATGATAATTGTAAAACCAACCCGCGCCAAGGCCCAACGCACATCGCCAAAGGCAATCGAAGTTGAAATCAGCACAATCGGGTTGACCACAGGAGCAGCTAAGGCAAAGGCGATCCCCATTGAGGCTGGTGCGCCTTTACGCAGCAAACGCCGACTGGTTGGAATCGCCCCACACTCGCAGACTGGAAACAATAAGCCCAAGAGTGAGCCAAAAATTGAAGCTCCAAAGGCATTTTGCGGCACGAAGCTGGCCAAATGCTGCGGCTTGACAAACTCGCCAATTAAGACCGAAACAATCACCCCAGCACTCAAAAAGGGCAAGGCTTCGATAAAAATCCCTTGAAAGGTGGTGACTAAGCCTTGAAGTTTGTTGGTTAATGGGGCTAAATTGCTTGGTACGAGCCAGCCACTGGCCAGCCACAGCCCTAAAATGCCAATCAACGGCGCGAAAAACAGTAGCCATTTGCGTTGGGTTTTGGGTTGAACATCGACACTGACAACAGCCATGGGGACACCTCGTTGGTTCGACTGCTGCCATGATACCCGAAAACGTTGTACATGAAAACAGCTCGCTTGATCCACGAGGCACACGAAACCACGAAGGGCACGAAGATCGCTAAGTTTAGTTAATATGGTTTTTGGAATTAAAGCCATTCCAAGCATCCAACCAACCCAACCTTCGTGCCCTTCGTGGATCATCTATTCAAGCCAAATCAGATAGATCGGCGTTGCCCCAACCAGCCCTGCCGAAACATCCACAAAAGTGATCGTCAGGGTATGGCCGCTGGCCGCGCTAATAACTGCCCATGGAATCTCAACAAGCTCACCATTACTCGCAAGATCGTAGGTATGTTGAAAAATTACGTTAGCCCCATCGCGAATGATAATTCGATCATCGACCAAGGTTGGTTGCAACGAGCTAGGGCTAGCCGAAAGATAAATATGGCCACCAGCCGGAATCGTGGCAGGCAACGTTGCCGTGAAGCTGGCAAATACTTCGCCCTGTTGCGTCACCACCCGAATGGGAATAGCCGTCGAATTGATCGTAAGCAACGCCAAGAGAGTCATCCGCTGAACCAACGGGCTATATGAACGATAGGTTGTATCAATGATTAAGGCCGCACCTGAATCAGCAGCAAGTTCATCGACACTCGGCGTAGCACTATTTTGGATGCCACTGCGAGCACTATCTTCAAGCGGAATCCCAATAACTAACATATCGCCTGAAACTCCGACCCCACGCCCAAAATAATCGCCGGTCGAAACCTGCGAAGCCTTGAGATAGCTTTGTTGGCTCCAGGTTGTAGCATTCCGCGCATAAACATAGGCGGCTCCGGCTTGGATGGCGTTTGCATCAGCGGTGGGTACTGCACTATTTTGCACCCCAGCAATGCCACTATCTTCTTCAGGCGCACCAACCACAATCGTATTAGCATCAATCGCCACACTCATGCCAAAGCGATCACCATCTGTGACATTCGATGCTTTGAGGTAGGCTTGTTGGCTCCATGCTCCTGCGTTCTGGGTATAAACAAAGGCAGCTCCAGCGAACGATGCAAGCTCATCAACGATTGGGCTAGCGCCATGCTGCACGCCCGAGATGCTTGAATCTTCGTAGGGAGCGCCAACCACAATCGTATTGCCAGCGATCGCCAGATGAAAGCCAAACTGATCGCCAGGCGTAACCTGTGAGGCCTTAACAAAGACTTGCGGACTCCAGGTTGAGCCACTGCGGGTAAATACAAAGACTGCCCCTGCTGCCAGAGCCGCCTCATTGACCAAGGCTATAGCGCTATTTTGCACTCCCGTATGGCTACTATCCTCACCTGGTGCACCAACGATCACCGTATCGCCAGCTACTGCAACACTCCACCCAAACACATCATCATTATCGATTTGGGCGGCTTTAAGGTAGGCTTGTTGACTCCAAGTTGAGCCAGTGCGCACAAACACATAGGCCGCACCTGCAGCGGTAGCCGCTTCATTGACGGTCGGCGTAGCACTATTTTGCACGCCAACGATATTGCTATCCTCGCCATAAGCTCCAACCACAATCGTGTTTGAAGCCAAACCCACGCTCCAGCCAAACCAATCACCAGCCGTAACTTGTGAGGCTTTGAAGTACGCTTGTTGGCTCCAAGTGGAGCCAGTGCGCACAAATATATAGGCTGCGCCAGCCCCACCAAGATCATTATTGACGGTCGGTGTCGCACTATTTTGCACGCCAACCGTACTGCTGCTCTCTCTCGGTGAGCCAACCACAATCGTATCGCCAGCGATCGCCACGCTCCAACCAAATTGATCATTGGCGGTTACCTCAGAGGCTTTGAGGTAAGCCTGTTGCTGCCAGCCAGCACTCCCGCGCACAAACACATAGGCGGCACCTGCTTGTGCAGCCAAAGCATTGATGGTCGGCGTAGCACTATTTTGCACGCCCGCTAAACTGCTTGACTCGGCTGGAACGCCAACCACCACCGTATCGCCGGAGATTGCCACACTCGCGCCAAAGCTATCGCCAGCCGAAACTTGGGCGGCCTTCAAATATGCTGCTTGAAATTTGGAGCCAGTGATCGCCGTGGTTGGTGCAAGCAGGCCTTGAATTGCCGCCCAATCGGCTGAAGTTAAGCGCTCCGTTCCCTCGGCACGTGGAGCTTGGGCGGCGATTCGCGGCAATCCAAGGCCAAAACTGATGCTGATCAACAATAATCCAAGCAGCATGCGGGTATAGATGATTGGTTTTGGTGTGCTCATAAATGATTCCTTTAATCATGGAGCCAGCTAACTCGCGCCAGTCTAACTCGCGCCCGTAATCGGATCGTAAACACGATTACGGGCTGATTGCAGGGTTCAATTACGCTAATAGATGAGCTTGCCCAAGCTGGGTGCGCAACGTTGCGGCCTCTGATCGGGCGGTGATTGACCCAGCCTGATCGCCCAGTACCCGCAGAATCTGGCTAAGGGTAGTCAGGGCATAGGCTTTGGTCGGCAAATCATGAATTGCAGTGGTATGCTGAATGGCTTGAATTGCAATTTGATAGGCAGTTTGGTAATCTGCTTGTTCGTGCCACGCCGCCGCCAGATTACTCAAGCTAATGCCCTCACCCCAACGATCGCCAATCCGTTGGCGAATGCTTAATGCCTTTTGATAATAATCGATTGCACGAACTGAATCACCCTGAGCATGCACCACAGCTCCCAGATTATTCAGGGTCAAAGCCTCACCCCAACCATCCTCAATCGCTTGACAAGGCGTCAACACCGCCGCCAATTGCTCCCAAGCAGGTTGATGATCACCCTTAGCAAGCGCAATTAAGGCCAAGGTATTTTGGGCCAAATTAATACTCCGTTGATCGTGAAGCAACCGATAAAACGCCAACGCCTGCTCGTGGTAGCGCAACGCCACGGAATAATTGCCTTGGAGATAGGCCAAAAAGCCCAAACTACGCAGCGCATGGGCATAGACCTGCTTCAACGGCAACGGTTTGGCAATCGCGATCGAGCGCTGAAGGCTTTGTTCGGCGGCAGCAAACAACCCATAATTACGTTGGGCGATGCCAATTTGCAACAAACAGGCGGCTATCTGCTGTGGAATATCAAGCGTCTGAGCTAAATCCAAGGCCTGTTGCCCAACCTGCTCAGCAGTCCGATAATCCGCTGCTGCATTGAAATGGCTGGCGAGCGCAATCGTCAAGCGCATCAGCAGGCGTTGTTGCTGGAGGCTGGTTGGTTGACGTTGAATCTGGGTGATGCTGGTTTGCAGCACGCGAATCGCCTCGTGATACAAGCCTAAAAGATCATAGAGTTGCGATAAACCTGCCAGACTTGCATGCACCAAATGGGTTGCGCTATGTTCAACCGCCCAAAGCCAAGCCTGACGAATATTATCAAGATCGTCGCGTAACAGCCGAACGCTCGCTTGTGGTTGCGAGCCACTGAGCGCCGAAGTATGCCGCCGAAGCATGGCCAAGTAGTAAATACTATGGCGTTTTGCAGTCGTTACAGCGGTAGTCGGCATCCGTTGCAATTGTTCATGGGCATAGCGTTGAATCAAACGATGGATCATCGCGCGGCCTGTATGCTGGGTTAGCCAACTTTTATCGATCAGCTCGCGAATGGTCAGCCGCGAAACTGCGCAAATACTGCGCATCGCCGTGAGCGACCAACTGCCCCGAAACAAACTAGCCTGACTGAGCACGCGCTGTTCGTGGCGCGAAAGCAAGCGCCACGAGCCATCAAATACTGCTCGCATGCTGCGATGACGGTCAGGCAAATCACGCACGCTGGTTTGCAGAAAATCCATATCCTGCTCAATCGCCGTGGCGATTTCATCCAACCCAAGATAGTGCACCCAACGAGCGGCCAGTTCAATTGCCAATGGATTACCATCAAGCATGCGACAAATTCGATCGATCCATTCCAAGCTGGCAGCATCGACCAAGGTTTGACTGGTAGCGTTGGTTCCATGTGCCAGAAATAATTGGGCACTGGCTGCGAATGTTTGATCAGCATGTGCCAACGCCAAGCCATGCAGTTGCACCCGCTGCTCAGCTTGAATATTGAGTGGTTCGCGTGAAGTTACCAGCACCACCACATGCGGGCAAGCATCCAGAATTGCTTGTACATGCAGCGCCTCGTGCACCAAATGCTCAAGATTATCCAACACCAATAAGACCGAGCGCTGACCAAGGTAATGCAGCAAGGCTGCTTGGGGCGTGTGCAATTGTTGCGATAAGCCCAGCGTCGTCGCGATGGTTGCGCTGATCCGATGGTGATCGGAAGCGAGCGCTTCGCCAGCACTACCCGCAAAACTCACAAACCATACAGCATCGAAGGCCGCTTGGGCAGCATGAGCATAGGCCAAGGCTAGCGTCGTTTTGCCGATGCCCCCCAAGCCGAGCAATGTCACCAAACGTTGCTGTTTTTGCTCAATCAAGCTGTGCAAGAGCGCTAATTCATGAGTTCGGCCAATCAATGGTTTGCTTCGTTCAGGCAAGGTTTTTAGGGTTGGATTAGGCTGAGGCAGAGCGGTCGAAGTTGTGATTAAACGCTGATAAAGCGCTTGGGTCTCCGAATCAGGGCCAATCCCCAGCTCGCGCTCAAGCGTTCGTTGGCAGAGCAAATACTGTTCGCGTAGCATACTCTGATGGCCCAACTCGGCAAAACTAATCATTAAGCGCCGATGAGCCTGCTCATGCCAAGGTAAATGCAGCAATTGGGCGGTTGAAAGCCGCTGAACCTCATGAAAATCGCGCATTCGCAGGGCATGCTCGGCTAAAACATCGTAGGCCAGCAGCAGTTGTTGATGTCGCGCCTCGCGCTGACGTTCCAGCCAAGCATCAAAGCCACTACTCGCCTCAATCGCAAAGGGAGTCAACAAATCGCCCTGATACAACCCAACCGCGCTCGTTAATTGTTCAATACAAGCAACGCAAATCACCTCATGCTCATGGTTATGGGTGTGATAGGCAGCGATTGCTTGATCAAACCGCCAGACATCAACCTTCAATTCGGGCCATGCTTGGGCTTGCAGCACAATTCGCGCCCGATCTGCCACCAACAACGGTGCACGCTCAGGCAAGGCCTGATACAACGGATGCAGGCTTTGTTGTAATTGCGAGAAGGTTACGCGCAAATTGGTGCGAGCTTTGCTACTCGAATAATCTTCCCAAAGCAAGCTTGCCAGCTCATCACGCGCCCACTGGCGACGCGGATCAAGCCAGATAATCGCCAAAAGTGCGCGAACTTTATTCGAGCGAAATTGCAGCGGTTGATCGTTGAATGTGGCACGCACAAGGCCAAAAAAGCAAAACTGCATGATCCATGTCCTTCGGTGATTACGGATTGACTACGCTCGGACGCTAAGCTGCATTCTTAAAAAATTTGGGTGCATGCCCTCACCCCGAATTTATTCAAAACCGATTCTTGAACACTGGAGGATACCCCTGATGAACACACGACCACAAGCCCCGCAATCAAGCGCCCATGAACCAAACACGCGCACATTTGGCCACGATTGGCAGACCGATTTTAGCCGTCAGCTGGTTGATTATCGCGAGTTCACGCTGGGCAATCCACGACGCGATGGTATTCCACCGATCGATCAGCCGCAATTTGAGTCGATTGATCAAGCCAATGGTTGGCTCAGCCCTGATGATCCTGTTTTAGTCGTATCCAACCAGCAGCACATCACAATCTACCCGCTGCAAATCTTGATGTGGCATGAAATTGTGAACGATTGGCTTGGCCAGCTGCCAATTGCCGTGACCTTTTGCCCATTATGCAATATTGGTGTTGTGTTCGAGCGCCAAATTGCCGACCAACGATTAACCTTTGGCGTTTCAGGTTTGCTACGCAAAAGTGATTTAGTAATGTGGGACCGGCAAACCGAATCGTTGTGGCAACAAGCAACGGGCTTGGGTTTGGTTGGCCATTTTGCCGGAAGCCAACTCCAAATGCTGCCAAGCCTCTTGGTTGCATGGCAGATTGCCCGTGAGCAAACCCCGACCAGCCGTGTGCTATCGCGTCAAACTGGCTTTCGGCGCAGCTATGGCCAAAATCCTTATATTGCCTACGATCAACAAACCACTCCATGGCTACTACAACAACGCCCCAATCCTCAACTACCAGCGCTGGAACGGGTGGTTGGTTTGGTGCTTGGTAACGCTGCGCTCGCTTATCCCTTCAGTATTTTAGCACGTCGGCTGGTGATTAACGATCACTATCTGGATACTTCGATCGCAATTTTCTATCAAGCAGGCATGGCTTCGGCGGTCGATGCTGCCACCATCGCCCAATCGCATGCAACTGGAATGGGCACGGCTTGGCTGCGCCAATTAGATGGCATGCTGCTGAGCTTTGAATGGCGTGAGCAAGCGATTTACGACCACCAAACCAACAGTCGTTGGGATATTAGCGGGCGAGCGCTAGCAGGCCCACTGCAAGGGCGACAACTTAGCCCAATTATTCATGGCAACCATTTTTGGTTTGCCTTCGCAGCATTGATTGGTGAGCAAACCCAAACCCTGCGGCTCTACTCCGATATTGATGCGCTGGATACGGTTTGATTACGCTCACACCCTATGCTTACCGCAGTGAAACCTTTGGAGGAAAATTAATGGCTATTTCGCTCAAAATACTTAGCGGTTTGCTCATGGCAGCGCTGTTGATCACCATCATGCAGCATCCCAAAGCTCAAGCAGTTCCAGCCGCCACAATTGAGTTTGATCCGGTGGTAACTTATCCCACAACCGGCAGCGGGGCATTTGTGGCAACTGGCGATTTCAATCGCGATGGCGTGGCTGATCTCGCGGCAACCTCACGAGCCACCAATGAAATTAATGTGTTACTTGGCAATAGTGATGGCACATTTGCCGCAACCGTAGCTTATGCAACTGGCAATTTTCCAATCTCAGTCGCCGTAAGCGATGTCAACCACGATGGCAACGACGATTTGGCGGTGGTTAATTTTGGCTCAGCTTCGGTCTCGTTGTTGCTTGGAACAGGCACAGGCAGTTTCAACGCGGCAGTTAATCTGCCAACGGTTGGCGCACCAGAATCAATTCAAATTGCCGATCTGAATCGTGATGGTCACCCCGACCTAGTTGTTGGCGGATTAACAGCAACCAATAATGTTGGGGTTGCGCTTGGCAATGGTAGTGGCGGGTTCGCCAGTCCCTTGCTGAGCACAGTTGGCGGCGGGGGCTATGGCCTAACCGTGGCCGATTTTAACCACGACAATCGGATGGATGTAGCCAAAACGATCTATACCGACAAAGCTTTTACCGTTGGTTTCGGCAATGGCGCAGGCGGATTCACTGGCGCAATCAATTATCCATTGAGCGATCTTCCCTATGGCATCGTGCATGGCGATTGGAACCACGATGGCAACCGCGATTTGGCAATCGTGATCCGCCCGCCAACCAATCAGGTCGCGGTAGTATTTGGCAGTGCCACTGGTAGTTTCGGCACACCAACCTACTATCCAGTTGGCCCAACCCCCGAATGGCTCACCGCCAGCGATCTTGATAACGATGGCAACCTCGATCTCGCGGTGGCGACGATCAGCGGCAATGTGTGGGTCTTGCAAGGCAGCAGTAACGGCATATTTCATGACGCAGGCTCATTTAGCGGGGCATTTGTGCCACGGGCGGTTGCCGCTGCCGATTTCAACCGCGATGGCCGCAACGATGTAGTCACCAGCAACGAAGGTGCAATCGTTGGGGTTTTGCTGAACCGCAGCGATAGCCAATGTGGTGGCGTTGGCTTTAGCGCAACGACCACAGCGATTGGAGCCGAAACCTTAGTTGGCAGCACCACCAGCGATATGAATAACGATGGTGATCTCGATTTGGTAATCGCCAACCCAAGCACCAACAGCATCATTATTCGCTATGATAATGGCACTGGCTCGTTTAGCAGCGCCATCAGTATCAGCCTTGGGCTGCAACCATCCGATGTAGCGGTGGGTGATATCAACCGCGATGGCCGCAACGATTTGATTGTGGCCGCCTTTTTGGCCAATCAAGCGCTTGTGCTGCTGAATAATGGCGCTGGAAATTTCACCACCACCAGCTATCCAACGCCCTTTAATCCAGTGGAAATAACAATTGCCGATTTCAATAACGATGGCAGCCCTGATTTTGCCAGCGCCAACTACAATGCCAATTCGATTAGCGTGCGCATGGGCAATGGCAGCGGTGCTTTTGGTGCGGCAACTGATTATGCAAGCGACGCGCATCCCTTCAAACTCACCAGTGTTGACCTTGATCGCGATGGCGCGATCGATCTGGCGTGGGTTAATTATGTGGCGAATACCCTGAGCGTTCGCTTGAACAATGGCAATGGCACGTTTGACCCAACCATCAACACGGCGGTTGGGGTTGGCCCAACCTCGGTGAGCTTTGGCGATTGGAATCGTGATGGCATTGCCGATGCAGCGGTCACCAATCGTAGCGCCCACACACTTTCGATTTTGCGCGGCACAGGCACAGGAGCATTCAGCGTTACCGCCACCATGCCCAGTAATCTGTTGCCGATGGATGTCTTGAGCCACGATTTCAATCTTGATGGGCGGCTCGATTTAGCGGTATCGTATACCTCAGAATCAAGTGTCACGATTGCCCGTGGCAATGGCGATGGAACCTTTGCTGCGCTCAGTGGTTTTGGCCCACGGGTTGCCAACCGCGGCTTAAGTGCTGGCGACTTTAATCACGATGGCAAGATCGATCTGGCGGGAGCTAATTATCTCTCGAACACCTTGGTCGTGCTGTTGAATAGTTGTCCAGCTGCGCCACCACCAACCCCAACCCCCAGCATAACCCCAACACCGAGCGCCAGCAGTCAACGATCGGCCTATCTGCCCCTAGTCTCGCTACGTCAAATCAGCGTTTTGGCAACGCTCAATGATCAAGCGATTCCGATTCGCCCAATCACTGTCCAAGGCGAAACCTACTATACAACCACGATTCAGCTTGCCACAAGCCTACCACCAGGCGGCAAATTCTATTTTTCATCATCACCACAGAGCATTCAGCCAATCCAGGTTGATGATGAACTGGTGGTGCGAATCAACGGCCAAGTGCAATTTAGCCAGATCGCTACAACGCCAGTAATCGTGGAAATTCCCCGTGCGACGCTTGAAACGTGGGTAGGTCAACCGCTTGAAATTGCCTTTCGCGATGTCTATGGATCGCTGGTTGGCAGTAGTCCCATTTGGCTCATTTGGGTTCCTTAGCGAGATGTCGCTTCCATATTTGATCCACGAAGCAGCCGAAGGACGAAACCACGAAGAGCACGAAGGCTGTTTTTAGCCACGAATTGCACGAATTATTCTTCCGATAGCTCACAGCCTAGAATATCGCTTTGTAGAAACAAGCAAGGGGTCAGGAATGCAGGCTTTGCTTAAACCTGATCCCTGACCCCTAACAACTGGACCCTAAATTTTAGCGATTGACCATAATCACCGGAGCATAGATTGTGGTGTTAATTGCCCACTTGTAAACACTACCTGAACAGAGATCGGTCGATTTCGAGCCTGTGCCATCATCATCGGTAGCAACTCGTAAGTTAGCGCTCAACGGCGCATTGGCCCAAGTATAGTTGAGCGTGCGTGAAGTCCCCACTGCCAACGGCTGATCAAGCACAAAGGTTTGCAGCACTGTATTGCCGTGATACAAGCTCAATGGCATACCAGTTGGAATTGCGAGGTTGCCGCTAGCATTCTCCAAAATAATACTGATTTGCTGGTTTTGCTGCCCAACCCGCACCAACAAACCATTATCGCGACACATTGCATACAATACAACTTCATCGCAGCCTTGGCCTTGATTATCGTCGGTCACGCAAACCTTGGTCGTGTAGTTGCCAATTGCGCTAAAGCCATGGCTAGCACTGGTACTAGTCACTTGAGCCGCCAACGGAATCGTATCGATCGATCCGTCGCCCCAATCGATGCTGGCGGTTTTGGTGTCATTGGCAAATGGGTCGGTCAAAGCCAAATCGAGGGTAAATTGTTGATCGTAGCGTTGGAACTGATCAGGTCCAGCTGCGACGGTTGGCGCAACGTTGAGGATTAGCACTGTGCCATTGACAATCGTTTCAGCGCCATCATCATCAAGAATCTTGACCGCGACTGGGCGAGTGGTGGTTCCGTCAAACGAGCGAGCATCGAAACGGGTGATCGCAGTGGTCGAATCGTCAAATGCGCCATCATTATCGAGATCCCAAGCAACGGTCAATGGATCATACTCATTGCCAGCATCGTCGATCATCAGTGCCAAAATCCCGAATTCGCCTTCGTTGACTACCAGCGTGTTAGTAAAGATGCCGCTTGGAGCCAGATTCGTCACAGCTACATCGACACTGGTTGCCGTTACCTCATTGGCTTCATCGGCAATCACAAAGGCCTCAACACTAATTGGCGTACCAGCATCATCCTCAGGGTAGAGAATGCCAACCGTTGCAGTTAATGTTGCACCTGGCTCAAGCGTCAATGCTTCGGGCACATCCAACACATTGCCAATCCGCAGATCAACAATATCGGCCTCATCGGGCAAATCAAGCTCAATCTGCAGATTATTGGCGGTTGCTGAGCCTTGATTGACAATCGTCAAGAGATATTCAACAACTTCACCTTCGTTGATGGCTGTGCGATTTGGCGCAATTGTCATGCTCAAATCAGCGACCGCCACAACTTCGGCGAAACTATACACCGAGTTATTGATCAAATCTTGGTCATATGAATCGCTATCAACTGCCACCAAGGTTTCGAGGTAGTCACGTTGATTTGCCCCAACCGCCAGCTGAATCGCGAAGGTTTCAACCTGATCAACGCTCATCACGCCAACCTCGCAGCGCACCAACTCAGCCTCTTGGATACAGCCAACTGCCGCTGATGTAAGGCTGGTTCCGGCTGGCAAGTAGAACTCGACCACCACATTTGCTGCATCCGAAGGGCCAGTATTAGTGATTGTCGCGGTCAAGGTAGTCAATTCGCCAGCATTCACCACTTGATCATAATCTACAGTCAAGGCTAAATCCGATAAACGTTCGACGGTAAAAGCCAACTCACCAAAATTATCGATCGCCGAGGTTTCGCTATGAATCGCTGTATCGTAAATCAGCAACTCGCTGGTATGCGAGATGAGCGTGCCTTCGGCAACCTCAGGCTCGACCTGCCAAGTCAGGGTTGTGGCGCTATTTTGGCTGCCAGCCGCCATATCACCAAGGCTACAATTGAGGGTTGTCGTAGCGCCATTCGTCGCAACCCCACAGCCATCAGGGTCATCCAACGTGACGAGGCTGTTGGCCAACATTCGATCGATCACGGCAACATCAAGCGCTGGATTCAAGCTAATATTCTTGGGAGCAAGCGTATAACTATAGCTTTCGCCCGCCACGATATAGCCACCAATCAAGCCTTCGTAGCCCATCACCAAATCGGTAGCCATGGCATTCGCTTCAACCGTGACATACAACGGCAAGGTTTGGGTATAGCCCTCGCTGCTGGCATGCAGCAACACTTCATAGGTGCCAGGTGCTGTATCAATTAATGCGCTCAGTTCAAGGTTGACCAATTGGCCAACTTCAGCCGTGGCACTCGACAAACTGACAAAGAACAATGCTTCGTCGGCAGGTTCTTCGATGCTGAATTCGATTGGCGAATCCCATTCGTTGCCATCAATGGTCAAAACGTAGGGTGCGCCAACTTCATGCGGTCGGGCGGCTTGATCCTCAGCGACTTCGATATAGAAGCCAGTGACCGCCAAGGTCAGGGTTTTGGTGTAGGCATGCTCGTTATCAAAGGCCAACAAGGTGATTGGATAGTCGCCATACTCCAGATCGATCGTATCAGTCAAGATCAGGCGGGTTTGTTCGCCTGGCATAAAGCTGGGTCGGGTAAATGACCAATCGACTCCAAACGGCATATCCAGTACATCAACGAAAATTTCATCCTGTTCGCTGAATTGATAGGTCGCATCAATCGCAACGCTGGTGCTATTGAAGTTGGTCAAGGTCAAAGCATCAACGCTGGTGCGCAGCGTAAAGTTTGGCTCATTCAACACCACCGGAATATCGAGATAGTGCTCGGTTCCATTCGATAGCGCCACCAAGGTGACGGTGTAGGTGTCGCCAAGCAAACTAGCGGCAGGCGTGAGTACCACACTCGATTGCACGCCAGCCAAGGTTGGAGTTACGATTGGCGTGGTGATATGGGCCGCGAAACCTTCAGGCAAATTAGCGACTTCAATAAATACTTGCTCTGGATATGGATTGATGTTCGAAGCGATCGTTAAGTTGCTTGTACCCGCTACCCCCGCATCCAAGGTTAATTCGGTTGGGTTGGCCGTGATGCTGAATGGTGCAACCAATGGGGTAGCCGTAACGGGCGCAGCCTTCGAAGTTCGGCCAGTACCCGAATCGTAGCCAATTATCGTTAGTTCATAGTTTTCACCCGCATTCAAGCCAGTAATCGTTTGTGATAAAGCATCGCCAACATCAACAATGTAGCTATCTTCATCAAATTGATCAGCTTCATTGCGCACGTGAATTTCATAGCCATCAACGTCAGGATCAGGGTGCTTCGTCCAAGCCACATCCAAACTGCCATAACTTGGGGTAATCACGCTGGTGGTTGTCCATGTTGGTTCCCAAGCGTGCAACACGCTTACCGTGTTCGGGAAATAGTGGCGGCTTGGTGGATTCTGGCCGTCGTTGACTTCGAGCCACAGATTGTAAACCCCACTCTTGAGCGAGGAAAGATCGAGCGTTTCGTCAGCATTTTGCAAGCCTTCGGCATAATCGAAGCTGACCAAGGGATAACCACTAAACTTGGTCACCGTACCAACATCGACCGTAATCGTTTCGGTCGCCATAATCCCATCGGGGCGCATAAAATTGTTGGTTTTGGTATAGCTAGCGGTGTCAGTAATCGTATCTTGGCTGGCATAAATCGTCGCCGTCGAAGTAAATGGCGTGCTCTGCGTCCAAGCCAAATCGACGAGATTATTGCCATCGTTCTGGTTGGTTACGGCCAAATTACTAATCGGCGGGCCATAAATCGTGCCGCTGACATTGATAATAAAATCATAGGCAGGAGCGCGATTCAACACCAACTTCCATTCACCAAGTGCAGCATTAGTCACATTCAGGCTAGTTTGCAGCATTGGTGGTGCAGCAGCGTTACCTTGATGGGTAATTGGGTCGCGAATATCGCGTGGGTCAACCAAGGTCTCGCTGAAATTCAGATTACCAGCTGCGTTGCTGCCAGTCATTCGCAAGCCATCGGGGCGCACTAAGCTCACTTGAATATCGGTATCATAGCTCAAGCGCAACATATTGATCATCAAGTCGCCGGGGCGGGTCATTTCGACGGTACTGATAATAATTTCTTGGTTGTTGAAACTATAATCGTTGAACAACGCTAGATCTTCAGCATTCAAACTAGCACGATTGAGTTGCTGTTGAGCATTCAGATCATGCAAATATTTGGCGCGGCGCAGCGATGGCGCATCGATCAAACGATAATCATCAACATTGCCCACGCTAAATCGGCCACTGGTATCGACGTAAATTCCATAGTTG
Organism: Chloroflexota bacterium; assembly: GCA_020161265.1. Taxonomy (NCBI): domain Bacteria; kingdom Bacillati; phylum Chloroflexota; species Chloroflexota bacterium. The sequence goes on from JAIUOC010000007.1 coordinate 126,809, forward strand.
GCTCCGGCAATATTAACGCTGGCTTTGAAGCCCCAAGCATCACCATTGCCACGCTTGAACTTGCCAAACTCCATACCTGCGCCAAAAAATAGGTCGCTGCCTGGAAGCGTCAAACACACATCTTGATCATCAAAGGGCCATGGCATCCAGATCCGCCAGCAACGATCAACCAATGCGCCGCGTTTAACCCCAACCTCGCCATAGATCCGCCCAACCAAGTTGAACGCACCATCTTTGGTCCAAGCGGTCAATTTCATATTGCCACGGGCAATCACGGCGTTGATATTCATTTCGGCGGTAAACAGGAAGGGCACCGCGCCATCGGTAAAGCGCATCTTGGCACTGGCCCGTGCTGCCTCGAACATCGAGAAAATTTTCATCGATGCGCCGATGCCAATCTCAAATTTATAGGGATTTTTGACATATTCCATAGACATATTGCCATCAGCAGTCACGGCGCGGAAGCTGCCAATCCCCATTTTGCTCTCAATGGTGGCGCTCATTTCGATTTTGGTCACATTGCTGGTTAGAGTAACCGTGCCCGAAATCCGCGTGAGATCAAAGCCGCTTGCGCCCAAAGGAATCGTACATTTGAGCACAACCCCAACTTTGCGCAATTGGAATTCGTTCAGCGCATCCGCCGAAGCAGGCGCGATCCGCATTGCGACAGTTTGATTGCTGCCAGCAAAAATTTCGACGCTCACACCTAAGCCGCTACAGCCAGCGCCACCCGAATTGGGCAACTTCAACTCACCACCAGCAGCGATGATCCAGCCGTTGCCTTCCTTCTTGAGCGTGCCTTCGAGGGTTAGCGACATATCGCCAACTTTAATTTCGGGCAATTTGAACGAGCCACCACCGATCGAAAAACCTTCTTTGGATATTTCGATGTTATAGACCGAAACTGATAGCCCGCCCCATTCTTTGGGAATCGCAAACGTCGCCTCACGCGCCTTAAGCGTGCCATTTTCGATGCTAGCCTCTTTGATCGCCAACTTCATGCCAGCAATCGTCAACTCGAAACTATCAACATCGCCAGTAACCTTGCCATCTTTATCGATCCGCACAAGGCCTTCAGCTTCGGCAGTTTGCGAGGCGAGGGTAATTGAAACTTTGCCAGCAAACACAAAACTATACGATTTATCCTGCTTGAAATCGAGGCCGAGCGTGCCAGAAATTGTGACCGAATTGGTTGGACTAGGCTCGCCATTCTCTTTACCAATCGTAAATTTAACCGGAATTTTGACCGCAGCATCGCCAAACGAGAGGCCATTTTCGTCAATTACTACTTTAGTTAATGCAATTTGGGTGCGCCCAAGAATTGGCGGCAAGGTCAAACTGGCCGAGTTGGTTGAAAAGCGTTGGGTATTGAACTCAACATTTTTCAATTCAAGCTTAGAGCTAGCAACCGTCAGGGTTAATTCTTTGAGTTTGCCCGAGAATTTGCCCTTTTTATCCCATTTGGCGGCAAATTTAGTTTCCATTTCGCTGCTTTTGATCAGCACCTTGAGCGTGCCTTCAATCTCTAGCTCCATGGCTGGGCTGGTAATTGGGTTGGTTACGACAAATTTAACTTTATTTTTGGTGAAACGAATACTCTCGCCAAGCCCAAAATCAGGCAAATCGGTGGCAATTGCGCCTTCGCCAATCGCAAAGCCTTGCTTGGTAATTGAAACTTTTTTGACCGTGATCGTTAGTTTTTTATCTTCTTTATTCTTATCGCCTTCCTTAGGCGCGGTTGGTGGATTTGCCCCAGGGTCGGGGGGCGCATCCTTTTTCTCAGATGGGAAGGTGATCGTAAAGCTCGCTTCGCTGACTTTCAAGCCAGCATTGCTAATCTCAACTTCTTTCATTTCTAAATCGTGGCCGGCAATTTTCAACTTTAGCTCTTTGATTGTGCCTTTAACATTACCTTTCCAGTCGATTTTCAATTCGACCGGAATTTTGCGATGATTATCGGCAACATGCAAATCGAGGGTACTATCAATTTGCAGGCTAAAGCCATCTTTGCTGTCGTACATAATCGTGGCCGAGTTTTTGATAAACGAAATTGCTGGTGTATAAGCTCCAGTTTCGCTCAGCGCCACTGATTGCGCCAATAAACTGGTCGGCGTAAGCGGGTTTGTGGCCGTAATTGGCTTGCCCAAGGGATAAATATTGGGCAGCGGAATTTTGACCCCAACCCCACCAAAGTTGATCGAGTTCGAGGTTACTTCGATCTCCGAAATAATTCCAGTTAGCTCACCAAGTTCCTTAGGCATAGTCAAAAGAGCTTGCTTAACTTTAATTTTATCGCCGCTGAAGGTTGCATTTTTAACTTTAACCTTCAAGCCTGCAAAATACATTTCAAATTCGTTGATTTTGGCTTCACCCTTCCCTCCAGGCTTGATCACTCCCGTCACGCGCAAGGTATTTTTCTTGACCGTCCCAGAAACAGGATTCGTTCCAGTAATCGGGTTCGTACCCGTCAAAATGCTGCTTGGCTGCAACAAATTGGTAGTGGTCATATTTGCAGTTGGAGTCAAGGTTGAGGTAGTGGTAATCGCAGGCAACGAAACTTTGAGTTCAGTCATAAAGCCCGCTTCGCCCGATAAAATCGCCACATCGCTGATCACGGCGCTGCCTAAAAGCTGGAAGCCCGCCAACTGCTTAATGGTTGGGGTAATCGTGGGGCTTGGCTTGATGAATGGCTTATCTTTAGTTACGTCAATCGTAAAATCCCCCTTGAACAAAGGAAAATTTTCTTGAATTTGGGCAACGTTACCATAGGTTTCAATAATGGTTGGCGTGCCCACAGCATCCCATTTAATTTTATCGTTGGGGCCAAGCCGAAGATGATAGGTATATTTGCCATCTTTTTTAAAGCCTATTTCAACCGCGCCACTGGCCTCGGTCTGACCAAAGATTGTTGTAAATTCCTCGGCGGCAATCACAATCTTGCCAACATCTTGTTGGGTACGATTGCTTGAAGTAACGTTGGTACTAATTTTAGCGGTGGCAGGTTTGGTATCGGGGTTGACGATAAAAGTATCTTTGACCGTCAGTGTACTAACCAAAACCCCATTGCCTTTCATCTGCACCGGCACTCGATAGGTTTTGCTTTGGTTGACATTCAAATTCCCTACCGCACACACCAGTTGTTCGCCATCTTTTAATACACAATCATTAACTGAGCCTTGCAACATGCCGTTGGCTGGCAAACGCTGGCTCAGCTCAACCAAGGAAGCCGCTTGACCGCCAGTGTTGCTAACAGTCACAGTATAGGTAATGATTTCATCAAAACTGGTTTGCAGTGGTGCAGTCGCGGTAACCACCAACTTGGCATGTGGCGTTTGCACTGGGTTATTCAAAGCCACTTGGGGCTGAATTCGCAAGTCACTAAATTCAGCTTCAGCTTGTTGACTGGGCAAGTTGGCCAAAAATTGGCTGGTAGCAGGGTGACTTGGAATAAAGGTTGGCGATTTAAGCTTAACTGGGCTACTGGGGAGCGCTGGCACAACCACCATTTCAGCTGGGTCAAGCGCTGGTTGGGCGGCTACTTCAACCACAGCAGCACTTGGAGCAAGCGCTGAATCTGGAGCCACAATAGGCATTTGGGCTGCCGCCAAGGCATCAAATTCTTGGGCAAACAAGCGTGGGTCGCCATCAGGGCGGGCGGTCATTTGCCACGTTGCGCCGATCGCTGCTTGGTTGCTCTGCCACAAATAGGCATCATCCTGAATTGCCGAACTCTGCGCCGGATCAAGGCTGCTTGGCTGCATCGGCAAGCCTAAAGCTGCGCGATTCAAATAATAGCTAATTTGCTCCTCGATCGCTTGATCGCCTGCGATTTCGGGCAAATTGCCATTAAACACATCTTGCACCGCTAACAAGGCAGCGGATTGGAACAAATCGGGATCAGCAGCAGCAACCCGTTGCAAATAGGGATCAAGTTGCTCATTACGGTCACGAATTAAACTCGTTGCTGGTGATTGTTGGGAAGTTGCTTGATCGCTCGGGGCAGCAGACGATGCATGCGGATAAACCAGCATTTGGCAGGCTAGCAGCAGAATCAAACTCATGCTCACGACCCGGGCAAGTTTACTAGTTTCGCGAATCATAGCAACCCCTTTATACAATTACCAAGCACACTCGCTAAAAAAGGCGCACTAAACTACCCAGCAAGCCTTGAAGCTGGCACTGAAGAAACAACCAAATAGTAGTGGAAGCAAGCTACACGATAAGCCCAAGCCCTAGACCTGCCTATAGGCTATTCGTCCTGTCGAACGATTTATCCCCCTTGGAATGGAACAGCACTATAATGAAGCGTGGACTAATGAGGCATAGCTAGTTGCAAGTATGGTATTTTAACCACTAGATTGAGGTATTGTGTATGTTTACGGTCGGCGAATTTGCCCGCATTGCCCAGGTTTCCAAGCGTTTTTTGCGCTACTACGATGAATTAGGCCTGTTTCCGCCAGCAAGTATCGACCACGCCAATGGCCGCCGCTACTACAGTGCTGAACAATTACCAGCCTTGAATCGAATTTTAGTGCTCAAAGATTTGGGCTTTTCGCTCGATCAAATTAAAGATCTTGCCCACGATCAGATCTCTGCCGACCATATGCAACAGCTCTTACGCCAGAAAAAAGCTGAAATCGAAGCTCATTTGCGCGAAGAAACCCAACGTATCCATCGAATTGAATCACGCTTGAATGCACTCAACGATTTCGACAAGCCGCTGAATGTGGTGCTCAAGCCAATGCCCAGTCAAAATGTGCTCAGCACCCGCATCGTCGCCGAAAATTTTGAATCAGGCTTGCAGGCAATTCAACAAATTCGCCAACACCTGCCAACCAGCAAACGCTATGGCTTGTGCTTTTGCATTTGCCAAGATAGCAATATCTCAATCTATGATATGGATTTGGAAATTGGCTGTTTTATTGAGCAAACTAAGCATGCCCCAATCAAAATTTCGCCACAGCTTGAATTGCAGTTCAATCAACATTCCGCCAGCGAACTGATGGCCACCAGCGTGGTACAAGGCCCACTTGAGCGAATTTTGACCAGCTACGAGCAAATTGGCCGTTGGGCCGAACTCAATGGCTATCGCCCAATCGGCATGCCACGCGAAATTTCGTTGCAACTGCCGCAAACCAACGATGCCAGCGATTTGCTGACCGAGGTGCAATTTCCGATCGAGCCAATTAAATGAGAAACCAATGAGAAGCTCAAAATAGGGCTTGCAGTTAACGTTACGTGAAGATTTAGACTACTCATGGATTTGATTTTTATCGAGGAAACCATCCATGACAGCTCAAAATCTGGTTTTGGTCACAGGTGGCACGGGCAAAACAGGCCAGCGAATTGTGGCTCGCTTGCAAGCGCAAGGCATCAAGCTACGCATTGGCTCGCGTTCAGCTAAGCCTAGTTTCGATTGGAATGATCAACAAACTTGGCCCGCCGCCTTAGCCGATGTGCAAAGTATCTACATCTGCTACCAACCTGATCTCGCTATTCCTGCGGCCAACGACACAATTCGGGCATTTTGCCAGTTGGCGGTAGCCAGCGGAGTTAAACACTTGGTGCTGCTATCGGGGCGCGGCGAACCAGAAGCCCAAGCCTGTGAACAAGTCGTGCAAACAGCAGGTGTAGCTTGGACGATTGTGCGGGCTGGCTGGTTTATGCAAAATTTCAGCGAATCGTTTTTTCACGAACCACTGCTCAATGGCCAAATCTTCTTGCCTGCCAGCGATGTCAAAGAGCCATTTATTGATGCCGATGATATTGCCGATGTAGCGGTAGCGGCCCTGACCAACGTTGAAAAGCATCAAGGCCAAGTTTATGAAATTACTGGGCCGCGCTTAATGACTTTTGCCGAAGCGATCAGCGAAATTGCCGAGGCTAATGGCCGCCCAATCGATTATCAGCCAATTCCGATCGAAGCCTATTTGGGAGCTTTGCGCGAACAACAATGGCCCGCCGACATGCTGTGGTTAGTCGAATATTTGTTTAGCCAAGTGCTTGATGGTCGTAATGCCTACACAACCGATGGAGTCGAACGCGCCTTAGGTCGCCAGCCCAACGATTTCAGCAACTTTGCCCGTGAGGCCGCAGCCCGTGGCGTTTGGCAGCTCACCAGTATCACTCGCTAGCTACTATTCAGGCCAATCCCTCGCTTCCTTTAAAAGCAGGCGAGGGCTTTTTAAGGAGTTTGCTATGGCTCATCAATCGATTCTGGTCACTTATGCGAGTCGCGGCGGGGCAACAATCGGCGTGGCCCAAGCAATCGCCAAGGTACTGACGATGCAGGGATCGCGGGTGACGCTCCTGCCAATGCAACAAGTTCCCGATCTGAGCAACTATCAGGCGGTTGTCGCAGGCAGCGCCATCCACAAAAATAATTGGCTGCCTGAGGCGCTAGCCTTTGTCAAAGACCATCAATCGGCGTTGCAAACCAAACCATTTGCGGCTTTTTTGACCTGCTTGGCCTTGGCAATGACCAAACAGCCTGAAAAAACCCGCACCGATGTGACCCAATGGCTGCAACCTGTGCGCAATTTGGTGCAGCCACGCAGCGAAGGTTTATTTGCGGGCGTGCTCGATTTAAGCAAAATTAGTTTGGGTTATCGAATGTTGTTTCGCGGCGCAATGCTGGTGCGCCGCTGGCGCGAGGGCGATTATCGCAACTGGCCGGCGATTGAGGCATGGGCCGCCACGCTACCAAGTCAGCTAACCTGAAAACCAAGAAGGGGTCAGAATGTTTATTTTTAACCACGAAGCAGGCGAAGAACACGAAGGGAAGAGGCTATGGGCTATCGGAACAATGTTTGATCCTGTGCCCTATAGCCTTCAGCCTAAAGCCTTCCTCTCTACACCACCGGATTAAGCAACTTATCTCATCCTCGATCAATGTTTAAGCCGTGGATCGAGGGCATCGCGCAAACCATCGCCAAGCAAATTAAAGCCCAGCACCGTCAGCATAATCGCAATCCCAGGAAACAAGGCATACCACCATTGGCCAGTGCCCACATATTCGCGGGCGGTCGAAAGCATCGAACCCCATTCAGGCCGTGGCGGTTGTGCGCCTAGCCCCAAAAAGCCCAAGGCTGCCACACTGGTAATCGATGAGGCCACACTCAAGGTCATTTGCACCAAAATTGGAGTTAAGCTGTTGGGCAAAATATGCCGCATCAACATACGCATTCGGCTGACCCCAACCGCTTCGGCAGCATGAATATACTCTTGATTGCGCACACTCAACACCGCAGCTCGGGCAATTCGCCCAAAAATTGGAATTTCGACGACTGCCACCGCCAACATCGCATTGAACAACGGCGGATCAAAAATCGTTTGCAAAATTGGCAGTTCAGTAATTTGTTGGCTGAATTTATACGAAAACGATTCACGGTTATTGCTAATCGCGGTCAAAGCAATCGCTAAGAGAATCGAGGGAAACGCCAGCAAAATATCCATCAGCCAAGTGGCAACGGTATCAATAATGCCGCCGAAAAAGCCCGAAATTAAGCCCAACAACGAGCCAAAAATTACCGCCAATATCACCGCAAATGTGCCCACCGTTAGCGAAATCGGCGCACCATGCAAGACCCGAATAAAGATATCGCGGCCTAATTGATCGGTGCCGAATGGCCGTTCAAATCTGCCCCACGGAATATCTTTGCGGGCTTTGTCAATGCTTTTGCTAGCAGCATCCGCTCGTTCTTCGGCGGTCATCAACCATGATGGCGGTTGAAGTTTGTTAGCGGTATCGCGGTTAAGCGTCTGATCAAGTGGTTGCACCAAGGGCGTGATAATCGCAATTGCAAACAGAAAAGCACAAATCAGCATCCCCAAGCGGCCAACCGTGCTACTAAACAGCCGCCGCCGCGCATCACTCCAGAGCGAACGTGGCTTGCGCGAAAGTAACGCTTGATCGCTCGTTGGTTTATTGGTGATAGTTGGTTCAGTTGTCGCCATAATCAACCTTTACAAACAAGTTGCATTCACAACGCCGAGCAGCGTTACTTATATTGAATTCGGGGGTCAAAGAAGCGGTAGGAAATATCGACCAAGGTATTGATCAACACAAACACCAATGAGACAAACATCACGCCGCTTTGCACCACTGGATAATCGCGGGCCAAAATGCCATCAAGCAGCCAGCGCCCAATGCCTGGCCATGAAAACACTGTTTCAGTCAACACAGCGCCGCCCAACAAAAAGCCCAATTGCAGCCCGATCACCGTAATCACCGGAATCAAGGCATTACGCAAGCCGTGGCGCAAAATCGTAATCCGCGCCGATAAGCCCTTGGCGCGAGCAGTACGAATGTAATCTTGATACAGCACCTCAAGCATGGCCGAACGGGTCATGCGGGCGATGCTGGCAAGCGGCACAGTCGCCAAAGCGAGGCTGGGCATAATTAAATGTTTAAAGGCGTTCATGGTAATGTCGAAGCGTCCAAGCAAAAGGCCATCAAGCAAATACAGGCCAGTAATTGGCTCGAACGAGCCTTGCAAACTGGTATCAAGCCGCAAACTTGGGTCAAGCCATTTGAGCTTGACTGAAAAGAGGTATTGCATCATCAAACCCAACCAGAAGATCGGGATTGAAACACCGAGCAAGGCCACAATCATACTGCTAGCATCGATCCATGAGCCACGTTTGGTCGCGGCAACCACGCCTGTGGTCACCCCAACCACCACCGCAATCAACAAAGCACTGAGGGCTAACTCGATCGTTGCCGGAAAACGCTCCTTTAATTCTTTGGAGATCGCTTGGCGCGTTTTGATCGAATCGCCAAAATCGCCAGTAGCAAAATTGGTGATATAGGTCACATATTGGCTTTCAAAGATATTGCCGCTCTCAAAATTGAGAAACAAGGGGCGATCAAGTTTGAGTTTGGTGCGCAGGGCAGCGCGTTGTTCGGGGGTTGAGCGTTCACCGAGAATGATAATCGCTGGATCACCGGGGATTGTTCGCAGCAGGGTAAAAACCAAGAGCGAAATTCCAAGCAGGACGGGAATAATGCCAAGCAGCCGACGAAAAATATACCCAACCATGCATTCTTCCTTACTATACGCCGCTTGTTAGGTGCTAACAAGCGGCGTAGGCTCGGCTATTGGTTATTTCGTGATTGAGATCGGCGCGAATGATTCGCCACCAGTTGGATTTGGCACCCAGCCTTGCAAGGCTTTTTTAGCTGCCAACACTGGCGGAGCATGCACGATCGGAATCCGAGGCAAATCGGTGTTAATCAACTTGCCAGCTTCTTGGAACAGCCGAATCGACTCGGCGGGCGAGGAAGCACCACCAGCATCGGCCAGCAATTGCCAAACTTGTTCGTTACTATAACCAGCTTCGTCGGCGTTGCCTGGGCCAAAGTGGGTGAACAAGAAGTTGTTGGGGTCGCCGTAGTCGCCCGTCCAACCCAACATCACCATGCCGTTTTTCAGGCCAGCATCCCAGTTATCGAGATACACACCCCAATCTTCGGTTTTGAGTTCAACCTTGATCCCAACGTCAGAAAGTTGGGCGGCGTAGAGTTCGGCTACTGACTTAGCATCGGGGTAGTAAGGCCGTGAAACCGGCATGTACCACAATTCCAAGGGCAATTCGGTTCCATCGGTCAAGACCATGGTGCTAAAGCCATCGGCATAGCCAGCTTCGGCCAACAAGGCTTTGGCTTTTTCAGGGTCATAAGCATATGGTTCGAGGTCAGTCGCCCGATATTCAGCCAAGCCATCGGGCAAGAAGTCGTCGGCAATTGAGCCAACGCCACCATACGAGGCATCAAGAATTTCTTGTTTGTTGATGGCATAAGCAACCGCCTGACGAACCCGCACATCGTCAAAAGGCTTGTTGTTCATGTTCAACGACAAGTAGGCAATGTTGAATGGAGTTAAATCGACCACTTGCAAATCGGCGCTTGAAGCAATCTTATTGCGGCTATCAGCGCTCAAGTTGATGGTGAAATCAATTGTGCCAGCTTCAAGCTCGGCCAAACGTTGCGGTGCTTCAGCGATAAAGCGCACAACCACACCTGGCATTTTGGCCTTGTCGCCCCAATAATCTTCGTTGCGCACCAAGGTGATGCTTTGGCCAGCATCCCAGCGCTCAAACTTGAATGGGCCAGTCCCAACGCCACCAACTTCTGGTGAGCCATATTTTTCTTTGGCAGCCTTGACTGCTTCGGGCGATGAAATTCCGAAGTAGGAAGCGGCCAAATAGCTTGGCAACAACGGCACAGGCCGTGTCAACACAAACTTAACCGTGGTTGGGTCAACTGCCACAACTTCTTTGAAGGCACTGTTGGGGTCGCCAGCATAGCCCCCAAAAATGTCGGGCACGATGTTGTATTGCTTGCCTTCGGCGCGGAAGCCAAACTCAAAATCGGGCACAAACAAGCGCTGGAAGTTGAACACAACTGCATCAGCGTTAAAGTCGGTGCCATCAGAGAATTTAACCCCTTCGCGCAGGGTAAACGTCCACTCGGTTGCGTCGGCGTTTGGTTCCCACTTGGTTGCCAATTCGGGCACAACTTCCAACGTACCAGCTTTGAAGCCCAACAACGATTCTTGGATTTGGCGGGTTACAATCAAAGCCGTACCCGTGGTTGTATCCATCGAATCGAGTGAATCGGGCTCGCCCGAACCACCAAACACCAGATACTTATCAGCATCGCCCATGGTTGGTTCTTCGGTTGCAGCAGCGGCTTCGGTTGGTGTGGCTGCGGCGGTGTCATCTGTAGGAGCAGTAGTTGGGGCAGCAGTGGGTTCGCCACCAGTAGCGGGAGTTGAGCCAACAGTTGCGGTTGGAACGGCGGTTTCGCCACAGGCAGCTATCAACGGTATCATCAATACCAAGAGCAATAGCCAGCCAATCGAACGCTTACCTGGTTTACGGAAAGACATGAGACCTCCTTAAGCTATGCGTTCCTAAGATAGTCTTACTCTCGTCATCTCCACTGATACAGAGCGGTGCGGTTATCGTATTATAGGGCAAAATTCATGTGAGGTAAAATCTCATTAACTTAATTTAGCGCTAAACTGGCTCGTTTTTTAATATTTCTTCGGCTCCAGCAGCCTACTTACCGCTGTTTTGTCAAACCAGATCAGGCTTGAAGTAACGCTTCTTTTGTCAATTGATATACTGCTACGAGAAACTTACAGCGCTAGTTGTGATTTACCCAATTTAGCCTATAATACGGGTCAGTTACAACTAGGCACGGATTATTTAGAGCAAATTAGATTGCTCATCCTCAACTACTCCCTCATTAATTCTTTATCAGCCTTATCGAGGTATCAGGTATGCCGATCTATGTTGGACTTTTTCTGATCGCCTTTGCAACCCTGAGCGTAGAAATTTCGCTCTCACGGCTGCTAAGCGTTATGACATGGTATCATTTGGCCTTTTTCGCGGTTTCGACAGCGATGCTCGGCATGACTGCTGGAGCAACCACTGTCTATCTGCAACCAAGTCGATTTAGCCGCGAACGTTTGGCTGACTCCTCTGCCAAAGCCTCATTAGCCTATGCATGCGCCACGCCAATTATGTTGCTGATTCTTTGTCGAATCCCATTTGATACGGGTTCAACAATCCAACGGCTGTTGCAGATGGTGCTCGCAACCTTTGCCTGTTCCTTGCCATTTTACTTTTCAGGGATTGTGATTAGTGCGATCTTGACGAAATCGCCATTGCCAATCGGACGACTCTATGGCAGCGATCTCATCGGGGCTGCCTTGGGATGTTTGTTCGTTTTGGGGGGCTTAGCCTTCTTAGATGCCCCTAGTTTCATTTTGCTCTGTGGCGCAATTGGTGCGGTAGCGGCATTAAGTTTTGCCTGGAACAGTGCCTCATCACAGTTACGTAAGTTCTGCTATGGGATTGGTGCTCTTCTCATCCTCGCCGCAGGATTCAATCAAGCAACCGGCGCACTCATTCGCCCACTCTATGTTAAGGGCATGGCTGAAGATTCAAGCAACTTGCTTTTAGAAGAATGGAATTCATTCTCGCGGGTTGTCGTCTTTAATCAACAAAACGCCCACCTCGAATATTGGGGAGCCAGTCCAGTCGCACCCCAAAATCTATTACCCCAATATCTGATGAATATTGATGGAGCTGCGGGCACCTCAGTTCGCCAATTTTCATCACTCGCCGATATTGAGCACCTGAAATATGATGTGACCAATATGGTTTATTACTTGCGCCCACAAGGCTCGGCTGCGGTAATCGGGGTCGGGGGTGGTCGTGATATGCAAAGTGCGATCGTGTTTGGTCACGAGCAAGTCACTGGCATCGAACTCAACCCGATCTTTGTTGACTTGTTGCAAAATAGGTTTAAAGAATTCGCTGGACTCGCCAATCGGCCAGGTGTTTCCTTTGTGGTGGATGAGGCCCGTAGCTATCTTTCGCGGACTGACCAGCGCTATACAACCATTCAAATGTCATTGATCGATACGTGGGCCTCAACCGGAGCTGGAGCTTATTCACTCTCCGAAAATGGGCTTTATACGATTGAGGCCTGGCAGGTCTTCCTAGATCGCCTGACCGATGATGGTATTTTTACCGTCTCACGCTGGTATTCCTCGGATAATGTTGATGAGACAGGCCGGATTGTCAGTTTGGCGGTGGCCACCTTGCAACAGGCCGGAATCACCGATCCATCACGGCATATTGCCTTAATCGGTTCGGGCAAAGTTTCAACCTTGCTCTTGAGCCGCCAGCCATTTAGCGAACAAGATATTGCTCAATTACAACAAGTAACCACCGATTTACAGTATCGGCTGTTGATTATACCAGGCACGCCGCCAGAAAATGCGGTTTTGCGCAGCATTGTCGGGGTCACTTCGCCTGCGGCACTGATCGAGGCTGTACGCGATCAGCCATTAAATTACACGCCAACGACCGACGAAAACCCCTACTTTTTCAACATGTTGCGCTTAGATCGCATGGATGTGGCGTTGAATAAAACCTCGGTCGATAATGGGGTTATCGACGGGAATCTAACTGCAACCCTCACCTTGGTTGGCCTAATCGTTTGTCTCTTAATCTTCGCCGCGCTCACAATCGTCATGCCGCTCATCCTAAAGAGCCGTGCCAAAAATGTTGATTCTGGCAAAATTGTTTGGTCAGCGGCAGCCTATTTTTCGCTGATTGGTTCAGGGTTTATGTGCGTTGAAATCGCACTCATGCAGCGGCTCTCGGTGTTTTTGGGCCATCCCGTGTATGCCTTGGGTATTCTGCTCTTCACAATCATTGCCAGCACTGGCGTAGGTAGTTTTTTCAGCGAACGCTTGCCCCTAACCCGCAAACCTTGGATCTTCGTCATGCCAATCGTCACAGCGTTGGCAATTCTGATTATTCGTTTTGTGCTCTCAGAGGTGATCGCAGCAATGATTACCGCCCCAATGGCCACCAAGATTACCGTCTCGATCTTGCTGATGTTTCCTTTGGGCCTGCTGCTTGGCCTGTTCTTTCCAACGGGGATGCAACTGGTTCGGGCCAGTGGTGCGACTGAAACGCCTTGGTATTGGGCGCTCAATGGGATCTTTGGTGTGCTCTGCTCTGCGTTAGCGGTCTTGATCTCGATTTATTTCGCGATTTCAGTCAACTTTTATATCGGAGTAGCCTGCTATAGCCTGTTGGTAATCTGTCTGAACCATATGCGCAAGCTCAAAGAGGCAAATTCAAGCCTAGTCCAAGAAACGGCAAATTAAGCCTGCAATCGGCAATTGCCCCTCGCCAGCTGCGCTAAAAGCGTTGGCGAGGGGCAATTTAATAGTTACTCGTGGCGCAAGGCATCAATTGGGTTCAATTTGGCCGCCCGTTGAGCAGGGTAAATTCCAAAGAACAAGCCAACCCCCAACGAGAAGCCGATCGCGACTCCAACAGTTTGCAAATCAATTGGCGCATCGAGTAAGCCCATTTGGGTTACGACAATTGGAATAATGCTGCCAAGCATCAAGCCAATCATACCGCCGGTCATACTTAGCACCGCCGCCTCAACCACAAATTGCATCAAAATATGATGGCTGCGTGCGCCGACAGCCTTGCGCAAACCGATTTCGCGGGTACGCTCGGTCACACTCACCAACATAATATTCATAATCCCAATCCCGCCGACCAGCAGCGAAATCCCCGCTACCGCCGCCAAAAAGAGGGTCATCATCGAAGTGATCGTGGTGAGCGTTCCCAAAATTTCGGCTTGATTGATCACATTAAAATCATCAGCACTGCCGTCAAGTTTAAGATGATGGCGCTCACGTAGCAGCATGCTTACCCGCGATTGCAATGCATCAAGATCGCTAGCATTAATCGCCGAAAGTGTAATCGAGCCAACCCGATAGCCATTGCCATCAGGCGTGCGGGCGTTAAACAGGCGTTTCTGAGCGGTAGTAATCGGAATATAAGCCCGATCATCTTCCGAGCCAAAGGCGCTACCACCTTGCGGCGTAAGCACCCCCACCACGCGCAAACTTTGGTTGTTGATCCGCACGGTTTGGCCAACCGCTTGACCATTGCCAAATAAATCTTTGGCCAAGGTCGAACCCAACACGATCACCGTATTCGCGCCTTGCAAATGCTCCTCAGTGATAAAACTGCCTTGTTGCATGGTCAAGTTGTTGACCACTTGAAACGACGGAGTTATACCAACGATTTGGGCGCTTTTATCCGCCGATTTAGCGACAATTTGGGCATTCGAATTGAGCTGAGGAGCCACCCCAATCACTGGCAGTTGTAAAGCTTCAATCGCCCGCGCATCGTCCATCGTCAAGTTTTGGGCAGCAGTCGCATTGCCCGGCCCACGATTTTGCGAACCCGCCGAAATCGTCAGGACGTTCGTGCCAATTGCCTCAATTTCGCCAGTAATCGAAGCACTTGCCCCGTTGCCAAGCGCTAGCAGCGAAACCACCGAGGCTACCCCGATAATCACCCCCAACATTGTCAGCAACGAGCGCACTTTGTTGGCCAATAGGCTGCCAAACGAAATGCGCACTACTTCCCATAGGCTGCCAAAGCCACTTGAGCTAGCTTCAATCGGCTGAAATAGAATGTCGTCGCTGGCGGCGGGAGCGGGCGTGGGAACAGTTTGCACATCAAGCGTTGTCATTATTGCATCCTTTAATTACGCTGATCGCCAATCAACTGCCCATCGCGCATGGTCAGCACTCGCGCCGCATAGGCCGCTACATCATGTTCGTGGGTCACCAGCACCACCGTAATGCCTTGCTCACGATTCAAGCGCCGCAGCAATTCCATAATTTCGATGCTAGTTTTGCTATCCAACGCCCCGGTTGGCTCATCGGCCAAAATCACCGAAGGGCTACCAGCCAAGGCTCGTGCAATCGCCACCCGTTGTTGTTGGCCGCCGCTCAATTCGTTGGGGCGGTGATCAACCCGCTGGCCCATGCCTACCAAATTCAGAGCGGCCATGGCGCGGCGTTGGCGTTCAGCGCCCGCAACCCCACGATAGATCATCGGCATTTCGACGTTGCGCAAGGCCGATTGGCGCGGCAATAAATTGTATTGTTGAAAAATAAAACCCAATTTTTGCCCACGCACTAGCGCCAAATCGTTGCTCGAAAGCTGATCAACCGCCACGCCATCAAGCACATAGGTTCCTGAAGTTGGCGTATCCAAACAGCCGATCAAGTTCATAACTGTGCTTTTGCCGCTCCCGCTTGGCCCCATAATCGCTACAAAATCGCCCTTGTCGATGCTGAAACTCACGCCTTGCAGCGCTGCTACCAGCACATCACCCATTTGGTAGGTTTTGTGAATATCGCTCAAGTTGATCATTAGCGGCCTCCGCCGAATAACCCACCATTGCCACTATCCGAGGCGGCAGTTGGCACAGCAATGATCGTATCGCCTTCGTTCAAGCCGCTCAGCACTTCAGTAAACGAGCCATCACTAATACCAGTTACCACATCGACTTCACGCACGCCAGCACCATCGGGTACTTGCACCACCCGCCCGCTACCTTTGGGCAATAAGGCTGAATTTGGTACGAGCAGTACATCACTTTTCTCGATCAGAATAATATTGGTATTGACGGTCATGCCAACTTTAACCATTGGATCGTTGCTAGGCACGCTAATTTTGACCCGATAAATCACCACGCCGTTCGATACTTCGGCCACAGGCGAGATATAACTGACCGTACCCTCGGCACTCCAAGCATCAAGTGCATCAATTGTTAATTCAACTTTTTGATTCAACGTCACTAACGCCACATCAGTTTCGCTCAAATTCAGCTCTACATACAAACCACTACGATCAAGAATATGCATCACCACGCCGCTCGAAGGGCCACCAGGCACAATCGCAACTGAGGTGATCACGCCAGCAAATGGAGCACGCAAGGTTGCATTTTCATGTTGCAATTGCGCTTGTTTCAACGATTGCTCGCTTTGCGAAACGGCGGCTTCTTGAATCGCCAAATCAGTATCAGTTGGTGGTGCGGTCAGTTTATCAAGGTTGGCATTAGCTTGATCAACATTGGCTTGAGCTGCCGCGACATCAGCCGAAGTACCACCTTGGGTCAATTTGCGCAAATTGGCTTTGGCTTGGTCGAGGTTGGCTTGGGCTGCCGCGACATCATCAGCGGTTCCGCCTTGTTTGAGTTTATCAAGGTTAGCTTTGGCTTGGTCGAGCGAGGCCTCAGCTTGGGTAATTTCGAGCGCGGTCGCACCTTTGAGCACAGTTTGCAATTGCACCTCAGCATCACGCACTTTGGCCTCAGCATTGGCAATATCCAAGCCTTCTTGGGTTACGGCATTGTCATAGGCCAATTGAGCCGCGTCGAGCTTGGTTTGGGCATCTTGCTCATCGCGCACGGCATTGTTATAGCGATCAACATCGGTTTGATAACCAAAATCATCGGGCTTTTTCTTCCAATTACCATCAGCATCGTGGGTTTCCCAATACACTTGGCTCAGGCTGGTTTGGGCGTTACGCACCGCATTGGCCGCAGTATCGCGATCAAGAGCGGCTTGATTTTTGGCCTTCGAAGCATCAGATTTCACTTGCTCTAAGCTTGATTTAGCTTGATCAAGCGTGGCTTGGGCGCTGGAAACCTTTTCAGGTTTGGGGCCAGCCCGCAGATCATCAAGTTTGGCTTGGGCTGAACGAACTGAGGCTTCGGCATTGGCCAAATCAGCTGGCGTAGCGGTGCCATTTTTGGCTTTGCGCAATTGGGCTTCGGCGTTCGCAACACTGGCTTGAGCCGAAGCAATATCAGCGGCGGTAGCATTGCCAGTTACGGTCTTTTGCAAATTAGCCTTCGCATTATCAACGCTAGCTTGCGAAGCGGCCAAATCCTCTGGGCGAGCATTGCCCTCTTGGGTTTGGCGCAAACGAGCTTGGGCACTTTGCAAATTGGCTTCGGCAGAAAGCACACTTAATGCCAAATTACGATCATCAAGCTCAGCCAAAATCTGGCCTGCTACCACCTGTTGGCCTTCGCTGACCAAGACGGTACTGACAATTCCAGTCGTTTGAAAGGTAAGATCAAGGCTTTGCTTGGGATTAATCGTTCCGCTGCCAAGCACCGACGAAACCAAACGACCACGCTGAATCGTCGTGGTGGTGCTGGCCGAAACGGTTGAAGGGTCATCGCCACCAAAAACAAACGGCATTAAAACCAGTGCTAATAAAACCGCGCCGCCAATAACAAACCATTTATAGCCACGTTTTTTGGGCTGTACTGAGCTTTCAGCCATCGGAAATCTCCTTATACGACAATTTCTAGCTATACTGTAGTGAATTCCGGCGCGATCAGCATCGATCTTTATTTCGATCATTCATTCGCACGTTTTGGTGAAGCGGCGATCATCCATTTGGGTGATGCCGACAGCCCAAACTTGGTCAATAGTTAAGTATTGGCTTGTGATCAAAGGCGCTAGCGATGAGCAACAAACTCAAAATCGACCGCGAACAAACCCAATGGCGCAGCAGCACAATTTTGCGCTCGCTGCCGATTATGTTAATTCCGATTGCCGTGGCAATTATTAGCTTGCTCTGGCTACGCATGCGGTTTCCCGCCGAGCAATTCAATCAACAACCGCAACGTGATGGCACACCAATTACCGCAATCGTGGTGATCATTATGTTTGTATCGGCTCTGATCATCTTTGTGCGTTTAGGCCGACCAACCATTTCAGCCTTTGCCTTAGTGGGCTTTTGGACGCTGATCACCACCAGTTTGGCGGTACGCAGCGGGATCACCAGCTTTTTTCCAGCACTGTTGGTCTTGCCAATTTGCGCCGCAGGTTTGTTAATTGATCGGAGTGCCAGCATTGGTTTGGCGGTCTTAGCCAGTTTGTTGGTAATCAGCCTCGCTTGGGCCAAACTTCAGGGCTACGATTTAGCACGCCAAGCGCCGCCCTCGGTATTCACTCGCTATCCTTGGCTGGTTTCAACCGTCTTTTGGATTACGCTCTTTTGGATGGTCGCAAGCATGACTTGGCTCTTAGCGGGGAATTTACAACGAGCCTTGCAGCAAAGTCGTGCTCATGCCCAAGATTTGGAGCAGTTGCGCAGCCAATTGGAGCAGCGGGTGCAAGCCCAAACTGCCGAGCTTGCCCAACGTACCCATCGCGCAGAAGCATTGTATAACATCAGTAGTGCCCTAGCCCTACCAGCAGATATTACCCAAATATTACCGTTGATTGCCGAGCAAGCCCATCAATTGCTGCATGTCGATTACTCGTGGATTATGCTCAATCAACACTGTCTGGCGGCCTATCCTGAAGCGGCTGCTGACGAGCCAAACTTGCAATTTGAGCCAGCCTCAACTACAACAGTTATGTCTATATCCAGCAAATTTGGTGAGCATACCGCCTTGGTGCTGCCATTTCAACTTGAAAACGATCAAGTGCAATTAATTTTAGCTGGTACAGCAATCACCCAAGCCAACCCCGATGATCGTGCCCTCGCCGAGGGTTTGCGCGATCAAGCAGTGTTGGCCTTGAACAACCAACGTTTATTAGCCCAAGTGCGTGATAAAGCCATGCTCGAAGAACGCACCCGTTTAGCCCGCGATATTCACGATACTCTCGCCCAAGGCTTAACTGGCATTGTGATTCAGCTTGGGGCAACCCAACGGGCTTTAGTTTATAGCCCCAGCGAGAGTAGCACCCACCTGGCCTTAGCCAGTCGCATGGCCCGCGAAGCTTTGGCCGAAGCTCGCGCCTCGGTTTGGAATTTACGTGCACCGTTGCTGGATGCCAATAGCTTAACCAAGGCCATTCAGGAACTCGCGGCCCATCCCATGCGCCCTGATTTACAGGTTGATGTGCAGATTCATGGCCAAGCCCTGCGACTTGATTTGCACGACGAAACTGCGCTGTTGCGGATTACTCAAGAAGCCTTGGCAAATGTGGTCAAACATTCCAAAGCTGAACATGTCAGCATTCAATTGATCTATGGGAATAGCAGCGTGGAGTTATTAATTCACGACAATGGCACAGGCTTCGATCAGGCAATTTTAACCGACCAAATGCAGATGACCAACCATTTTGGTTTGATTGGCATGCGCGAACGAGTCGCCCAAATCGGTGGTAGCCTACAATTGAGCAATCAGCATGGCGCATTGGTTCATGTGCAAATTCCCTACAATCCACCCCAAACCGCCTTGGTTGAAATGGAGTAACTCTATGATTCGTGTTTTAGTTGTTGATGATCATCCAGTTGTGCGCCACGGCTTGATGGCGATGCTCGGCTGGGAACAGGATTTCGAGCCAGTTGGCGATGCTGCTGACGGTCAACAAGCAGTTAACTTGATCGAGCAACAACAACCTGATGTGGTGTTACTCGATTTGCGTTTGCCGCAACTGAGTGGCATCGAAGTGATGCGCCACACGCGGTCTAGCGCCCCCAATACCCGTTTTTTGGTGCTCACAACCTATGATACCGACGAGTATATTGGGCCAGCCTTGAACGCTGGGGCCGCCGGATATTTGCTCAAAGATGCGAGTCCTGAGGAAGTTTTTCGGGCGATTCGTTCAATTTATGAGGGTGGTGCAGCCCTGCAATCGGGTATTGCGGCGCGAGTGCTCAAACGACTGGCCACCGAGCCAGCTGAAGATGAGCTTTCGCAGCGTGAACTTGATGTGTTGCAATTACTGGTACGGGGCGAAAGCAACAAAGCCATTGCCCTCAATCTCAACATCTCCGAAAATACAATCAAATCGCATGTTAGCCACATTTTCAGCAAGCTCGATGTGCGCAGCAGGGCTGAGGCTGTAGCAGTGGCCCTGCAACGCGGCTTAGTTAAATAAGCACGTCAAATAAAGAGAGGCAGGTGATTGCAATCACCTGCCTCTCCAGCGAACGAAAAGCCAACAAAAGCTTATTCAGGCGCTTGTGGTGAATCCAATTGATTCAAAAAGCGGTCGGTATAGGTTGTTTCGTTGGGGTCAAAATGCTTAGCCGCACGGGAAAAATAGGGTGTGGTCACACGTCGCGCAAACTCGAGCAAGCCCTCTTTTTGAATCGAAGTCAAGGCTTCGCGGTAATATTCAAAAATATGAGTATTGCCCAAACTCCAGCCCGCTTGCAACGCACCAGTTGCCACTACTGCCGAAACATCCAATAACGATTGGCCTTCAGTGCGAGCGGTCTCGCGTAATTGGTCAAAGGTATCGGCCAAGGCAGTTGGTTCGGGCAAATTACTCGCATTGGCCTTGATCGTTTCCCATGAAGTGCGTAAGGCTGAAACATCGAGCGGCGGCAGATCAACCGCATCGGCAGCAATGCCTGAGGTGCCTTCCAAGCTTTCGAGCAAGGCATCAACCGAATTGATATTGGCTTCAGCTGGCAATAATTGGCGTTGCTGCAACTCGCTCACCAAAGCTGCTAAATAGGTGCGCGTGCCGCTCGTTACATCTGAGGCGGCAGCTAAAAGCCATAACGGCGACCAGCCAAGGCTCAAAAAGCCGACCAATTCAACCGCGTTGCCAGCTACTTTGCGCTTGGTCAGTTCTTCGATGCTCATTTTTTGGTCAGCGTAAACATTTGGCACATCGCCAATCAACTCAATTGTGATCCGCAGCAAGCGATCGAAGGTCACTTGATAGAGTCGCGTATTGCGCAAACTCTTGGGAACGATCACATTGCTAGCCTCGTTGACCAAGCCGCCAACCAAGGCAGCGCCCGCTCGTAGCGTGCGTTCTGGCAACGAAATAACATAATTTAAGGGTTTTTCCATCGACATCTCCTTTGACAGCGCCTGATCTAGGCTGGTGCTAGGACGATTGTTGTCCGAAGTTTGTTTTAGCCGCGCTAATTTGATCCACGAAGATTTATTTTTAGCCACGAATTGCACGAATTCCACGAAATATGCTTTTATTGCCTAATTCCATCGCCTGACCCCTGATCCCTCTTCCCAATTTTATCTTCTACCTTTTGATTTTCTTGATGTTCTATGTTCGATGCTCTATGTTCTCTCCCATGCATCATCCTTCGATCAAGTGTCGCCACAAAATCTGATAGACATCGGTTGCATGCAAGGCCGCCTCAGGCAACAGGCTTGGTTGGTTGGTCAGCAATAGCGGCGCATGCGCCGGATCGCTGCTGATAATGCCATGCGAGCCACGCACTACCTGCGGATCAAGCCCAATCACATCCATCACATAACGGAATCCAAGCTTTTTCTTGGCCAACGTCAGGCCAATTTTGGCCATCGGCAAGCGCAAATGCGGGTCAACAAAGAGTTCAGCTGGGTCATAGCCAGGCTTGCGGTGAATATCGACCGCCCGCGCAAAATCCGGCGCACGCTGATCATCGAGCCAGTAATAGTAGCTAAACCATGCATCGGCCTCGGCAATCGCCACCAACTCGCCCGAACGCTCATGATCTAAACCATACTCGCGTTTGCCCTCGGCATCAAGCACTTTGGCAATCCCAGGCGTAGCCTCAAGCAAGGCTTTGAGCCGCTCCAAATAGCTTAAATCGTTGATATACACATGAGCAATTTGATGATCGGCCACCGCAAAGGCTTTGCTTACACCTGCATCCAGTAATTCGCGGCCCAGCTCCCCGCGCACTGCAATCAAGCCTGCTGCCCGCAACAATCGATTAATTGCGACAGGTCGATTAACGCTGGTAATGCCATATTCCGATAAAATCACGATCCGCGCATTACGTTGCTCATAAAAATCCAGCAAATCACCAACGACTTGATCGATTTCAGCCAATTGACTGGTGCAACGCTTAATATCTGCACCATATTGCTGAAAACAATAATCTAAGTGCGGTAGATAAATTAAACTCAACGTTGGATTATAGCGTTGCTCAACGGCTTTGGCTGAGTTGGCAATCCAGCGTGATGAGGCAATTGAAGAATTTGGCCCCCAAAAATTAAATAAAGGAAACTGGCCCAAATCACGTTGCAAATCATCGCGTAATTCGGCTGGCTGACTATAAATATCAGGTAATTTACGGCCATCGGCGGGGTACATCGGGCGTGGTGTAACCGCAACATCAACCGATGAATACATGTTGTACCACCAGAACAAATTAGCACAAGTAAAACTAGGATCAAGCGCTTTGGCCGCTTCCCAAATTTTTGGTGCTTGGACTAATTTATTCGATTGCCGCCAAAATTTAATTTCACATTCATCACGAAAATACCAGCCATTGCCAACAATTCCATGCTCGCTAGGCATTTTGCCCGTAAGATAGGTTGCTTGCATGCTACAGGTTACTGCTGGAATGATCGGTTTGATCGAAGCTTGAGCCGTTTTTTGTTGCCATGCGTGTAAACGTGGCGTGTATTGGCCAATCAAGGCTGGAGTCAGCCCAACCACATTAATCACAACGGTTTTATGCATCTTAAGTTCCTTGAATCGAGCGCTGCGCCAAACGGGTCAGCCCAAAGGCGGCGATGGCAAATGCACATGCCCACAAATTGCCTGCCACAATGCACACCAAGGCATCAAACAAGCTAATGCCCGCAATCAGACGGCCAATCGCTGGGCCAATTTGGCGCTGGCGATAGACCAAACCCATACTGTGCAATGACCAACTTAGCAAGGCTACGCTCACCAGAATTGGGCTAAAATCGGGGGTAATCAGGGCATAGCCAATTGGCAACAGCACACAAATCGCTGGCCAAAGCGCCTTCAATTGCGGACGTAACTCCGATTTGGCAATAAAGGTAAAGCCCATCACATAGCTAAACAACAAGCCAACCGCCAGCCAAACCTGCCACGAAAACGCTGCATCCAAGGCGGCAATTGTACTGAGATAGACTAAAATTCGCGTGCCAGCCATCAAAATTGGGCTGATTGGGTTGGTTTTGTGCCACAGATCGTAGAGCACGATCAGCCCAACCAAGCCACCCGCCCACAGCAGGCCTTGCCAACTAACTAAGGCCACACAAGCCAAGCCAATGCCGAATAAGCCGATTGTCAACAATAACGCAGCGTTGCGGCTCACCCGTCCGCTTGGCAAGGGTCGTTCTGGGCGTTCGCGCTGGTCAATCGCATAATCGCACCAATCGTTAAAAACCATGCCAGCGCTATAAAACAAACTGAAGGCCAAGGCCAACAGCCACACTCGCCAATCGCCAAGGCTCACGCCCGCCAAAGCCACGCCCGCAAGCGTATTGCTGATCACGGTCGGATTATTGGAGATGCGCATCAGTTCGAGATAGGCCAACCAGCCAGATTTAGCGTTTGAGTTCATGCAACACCCACGCATACTCCCGCGCGATCGATTCCGTCAGATCGAGCTTTAATTGGCTTGGTAGCACATCCCAAGTGTAGGTTTCAATCTCCAAATGCTGGCTGTAGGGCTGCTCGTTCAAGGCTTGCAAACTTTCGAGCAAGGCTGGTTGGGTGGCGTTGAGCAGGCCAAAACTGGCAGTAAAAATCGGCACATGAAAATGAATCCGCCATTCGCAAGCCGCAGGATCATCGATCTTTTCCAAGGCTTGAGGCAAATCGCGATATTGCAGCAACGAGCCATCGTGGTTGCGCTGAATCACTTGGTGCAAATAAATTGCTTCGCTAAATGGTGCTAATGCGGCTGCCACGGCTTGGCGATTAGCACCAAGCAGCACTTGCAAAGCCGAGCTGAGTTGCACTTTGGCGATGCTAATGCCTGCTGTTTGATAAGCGGCGATCACTTGGCGCGGCGCTTCGTAGGCCACGGCGCAATGACAGGTATCCAAACAGGCTCCGACATGACGACGAAGCGCATTTTGGGCTTCGCGTAACGAGCAATTGAGTTGAGTTGCTAATTCAACAGCACCAACATCCAACAATTGCTCAACATAGCCGATTAATTCACTGCTGGTTTCGAGCAAACCATCTGGCTCTGGCTCAAAGGCTAATTGAATCACAATTCCACGTTGGCGCTCAAGCTGGACCAACGCAGCAACCACCTCTAAGACATGGTGATTCAGCAATTCCCACGGCACAGCGGCCAAATCGGCAAACCATGGCTTATAGCTCAAAGGGCTGGTCGAGATTGAGCCAACCATGCCGTTGGGCAATAGTGCCGCCAAAATCTCGATCAGGCGCAAGGTATAGGCCACGCGTTCAGGCTCACGCCAATCGGGAGCATGCACCTGATCCTTGACTGGTTGTTGGTGGAAGGGATGATAGGGAAAGCCATTCAAGGTAAATACATATAGATTATGTTCAGTTAACCATGCTTGAAAATCAGCAAGCACGCTTGGATCCAGCAATTCGTGGCTTTCTTGCCCCGAAAGCCGCAGGCCAATTCCAAAGGCTTGGTTGGGAGCGAGGCGCTGCTTGAGATCGAGCACATGCTGTTGCAAACCAGCCAAAACTGCTGGCCAGCCGTTGGCTGGATGAATATTGGTGCAATAGGTTAAATCGAGTTGGGGCGCTTGATTAAGCTGCATAGGCTTCCATTTCTAGTGCACAAGCGCAGGCTGCTCAAGCGGCGCAAACTTAAATTTAGGGCTTTGGCTTAGGAAGCGGCAAGGATTGTTATAGACCACCTCGTGAATCCATTGGTTGGAATGACCACGACGGCGCATTTCAAACATACAATTGGGGATGGCCAGCGGCTGACTTGGACCCCAATCGCAGGCCGAAGCCACACACAAACGCTCAGTGCCATAGATTTCGAGCATATCAATCGCGCGGCCTGGCGAAACTTTGGTCATCGGATAGAGCGTCAAGCCCGCCCAAAACCCATGCTCAAGCACCATACGAATCGTATGTTCCTCAACATGGTCAACCATCACACGACTGGGATCGATTCGGCTGTTGCTAGCCAAGGTTTCGACAATCGCCTTAGTGCCTTTATATTTATCTTCAAGGTGCGGGGTGTGGATGTGGATTAATTGGTTGTGTTCAAGCGCTAATTCTACATGATCAATAAAGGTGGCAAGTTCATTGCGGGTCACGCGGTTGAGGCCAATTTCGCCAATGCCTAGCACGCTTGGTCGATCTAAAAATTGCGGAATAATTGCCAAAACTTCGCGAGCCAACCCACGATCTTCGCCTTCTTTGGGGTTTAAACAGAGCCATGTGTAATGCTGAATGTCATATTTAGCGGCGCGTTGAGGCTCAAACTCAGTCAAATGTTTAAAATAATCAGCAAAAGCGCTAGCAGAAACCCGATCATAACCTGCCCAAAATGCTGGCTCAGTCACCGCAACACAGCCAGTCAAGGCCATGGCATGATAATCGTCGGTGGTGCGCGAAACCATATGCGCATGCAAATCGATGTAATTGATCATTGCTCGCTCTCCTTGGCAGCACCATAGGCACTTTGGCCGTCGCGTTCGACGCGTAATTCGCTGCTCATATCGCTCAACAACATTTGAATCCGTTCAACTCGGCCAAATTCGTGGCTATTCAAGGCCTTGAGCGCTTCACGAAAGGCTTTGATTCGAAAATCATCATTGGCGTTATGCTCAACTGAACGATCAAAGCGATCCAAAAAGGCCGCGATATCTAAAATTTTGGTGCGATGCTCAATAAATTCCAGTTCAATCAACTCACGCTGAGTGCGTGGGCAAGAGCCTTCAATCTGCATAAAATCCTCGCTTTAAGCCCGTTCGGCTAAATATCGAATCGTTTGTTGCATCATCGGTAGATCAATCGTGTGAACATCATAAGGTTGGCCGATGCCGCGAATTAAGGTGATGGTTAATTGGCCACCAAGGTGCTCGCGAAATTCGGCCAAGCCGCTCAGCAAACTTTGGGGATGTTCGGGCTGTTCAAGCTGGCTGTTCAGGGCTGGATGATACAACTCGAAGCCAACCGCAGTTAAACAATTTAAGACCCTTTGCCAATCGGCCTCAGCTAAATCACCTTTTAAGTAGCTGTAGGTGCAATCCAAGGCGATGCCAATTGCTACTGCCTCGCCATGGCGCAAGCTATAAGCGCTGAGGTGTTCAAGTTTATGCGCCGCCCAATGGCCAAAATCCAAGGGCCGCGCCGAACCACGCTCAAACGGGTCGCCACCAGCAATATGGGCCAGATGCAACTCAGCACAGCGAAAAACCTGATCTTCCATTACCGCTAAATCACGCTGACACAGGGCCGCAGCAGTCCGCTCAATCGTGGCAAAAAAGGCAGAATCTTTGAGCAAAGCCACCTTAATTGCCTCGGCGATGCCACTACGCCAATCGCGCTCGCTCAGCGTCGTGAGAAAATGGCTATCGTTGAGTACAGCATAAGGCGGGGCAAATGTGCCCAAGAAATTCTTTTTGCCAAAGGCATTGATGCTATTTTTAACCCCAACTGCTGCATCGTTTTGGGCCAAAACTGTGGTTGGCACGCGAATTAAGCGAACCCCACGATGCGCCGTCGCCGCTGCATAGCCAACCATATCGATCAACGCACCGCCACCAATTGCCATCAGATACGAATGGCGATCGATCGCATAGCGATTAATTCCATCATAAACTGCTTGTAATGGCTCCGTGGTACGCTTAATCGTTTCGCCACCAGCCAAAATTAGGCTTGGCTCAACCAATCTAAAGGCTTGGCTGGCGTAGGCATAGGCTGCAATTTCAGTTAATAGATTCGGGTGATGCTCAGCCACCGCCTGATCAAGCACAACCCAAAGCTTCGGTAGACTAACGCTTGGCGCAAATAATTCATGGAGAATTGGGTTATCCAAGCCAAATAATCGGTGCGTACAATGCACCGGATAGGAATAGCGTACTTCAAACGCTTGCTGGATCGAACGCATAACCATCTCGACAACTAGGAGCAATCGCTCAAACAATCAATCGTATTACAATATCCTAATTTTAGCATAGCTCGTAGTAAGGCGTTATTTAGCGAGCACCAAAGAGCGCCGTGCCCACCCGCACAATCGTTGAGCCTTCTTCGATGGCAACCTCAAAATCGCCGCTCATGCCCATCGAAAGCTCTGGCAACGGGCGATCAAGCCGCTGCTCAAGTTGGTCGCGCACCTCGCGCAAAGCTCGAAAGCATGGCCGCACCACACCCTCGACATCATCAGAATAGGGCGCAATCGTCATCAAGCCGCGTAAATCGATCAATGGCAATTGAACAATTGCTCGAACTTCGGCCACAAAATTGAGCCATGCAGGGTTATGCACTCCCCCAGCTAGCTCAAACCCATCTTTGGAGCGTTCGCCCGAAACATTGACTTGCAGCAAAATTGGTAAGGGTTGCGGAATCACGCTGGCTTCTTCATCAACAATTCGGTTGAGAATTTCGGCCAGTTTGACACTATCGATCGAGTGAATTAATGAAAAAAGCTTGGCAGCGCGGCGAGCCTTATTGCGTTGTAAATGACCAATTAAATGCCAACGGGTTTGGGCCAATGCATCGGGCGTTTGCAGGGCAATTTTTTCTTCGGCTTCTTGCACCCGATTTTCACCAAGATCGTGAATGCCCGCCGCCAAGACCGCATTGATTCGCAGCATGGGATGGGTTTTGGTGACCGCAATCAAGCGCACGCTAGCTGGATCACGTTGGCTACGCTGGGCGGCTTGGCTGATTCGCTGCTGAATCTGGGCGACTTGTTCCAATAATCGGGCATGATCAAACGGCATGGTGTACCTCGCGTAGACCAATCACAGCGGCGAATCGACCAGTGGCTCCTCGTTCATGGCGATGCGAGAAGAAGCGATCATGATGACAAGCAGTACACATATTCATCCGAATAAGGTTAGCTGATTGAATGCCTGCTTGCTCTAACCAATGCGCATTAGCCGCCCATAAATCAAAATGCGGTCGCTGCTTACCAAGCTGGCGCAACAAGACCTGCGACGAATGCGCGGCAAAAGCCTGCTCCACCGCACCGATCACAGGCTGATCAACTTCATAGCAGCATGGGCCGATCGCTGGGCCAATCGCTGCCAAAATATTGGCTGGCTCGGAGCCAAACTGGGCTTGCATGGTGGTGATCATCGCCTGCACAATGTTATTAACTGTGCCTTGCCAACCAGCATGAGCGACCCCAACCGCTTGAGCAACCGGGTCAAAAAATAGCAATGGGGTGCAATCGGCAAAATTAGCCCAGAGCACTAGCCCTGGTTGATTGGTCACAAGGCCATCAGCAGGCGGCAGAGTTGTTTCACGATCGATCGCACCCCGCCCACGCTGCAACTCGCCAACGACGGCGACAGTTGTGCCATGAACTTGGCCTGCTAAAATGGCATCATCCAAACGAAAGCCCACTCGGTCGGCAAAGCGCCGACGATTCGCCAAAACTGCGGCAGGGTCATCGGGCCGCGAAAAACCAAGGTTGAGGGTCGCATGCGGTGGGATGCTCACCCCACCTTGGCGGGTTGAAATACCATGGATCAACTCAGGATAACGCAATAAGCGTTGAATTTGCTCAATCATGCCAACCCCCATGGATTGCTAGGATGCGCTTGCATTTAAATAGCAACACTGCAAAAAGCGTACTAGCGCCAATCATAACACCAGATAGGCTAGAATTGCGCCACAAAAAAACACCTGTTATGGCGAAAAACCATAACAGGTGGATTGCACGTTGCTAAGCAGCAATGCCTAGGGGTTAGGCGTTGCGGCTTTTCTTCAATTCTTCGACGCGAGCTGAAAGTTGGGCAATTTTGTCGCTCAACTCGTCGATATCGCGCTTTGAGGGAATATTCATGCGGTTGAGCACTTGTTCGAGCCGAGTTTCAACCCGTGATTCGGCTTCATCGGCCACGTGTTCAACTTCACGTTTGCGGCGTGAAAGCACATCATTCAACAAGGTTTTGGCTTCGCGTTCGGCAACTTCACCACGATCAACCAAGCGACCAACAAATTGTTCCATTTCGTCGCGGGTCATGGCAACAGCGCCAACAGCGGCCAACATGAGCTTGCGCACACCATCGACAAATGGTACAGCGCGATCGCTCGCTTCATCCTTGATTTCATTCAAGCTTACTTCGATTTCATCAGCCATTACAGATACTCCTTTGGATTGACCTATCGCTCACCAGTGGTTCCAGTATAGCACCGCGCCAAATTAGCCGCGAAGCGCTTCGAGTCGGCGTTCAACTTCGCGTTGGACAGTCACACGTTTGGCGTGGCTGGCCTCGAACAATTTGACGTGATGCAATTCGGCGATGCCCAAGCCTTCGAGCTTGGCAATGGCTTCTTCAGCGCGTAAGGCTTCGTAGCCAGCAAATGGTTCGCGAATTTCACCATCAACCGTCAGATGTTTGGCAATTGCTTGTTCGATTTCGCGTTGAACGGTCACTCGTTTGGCATGGTTGCTTTCGTAGGCTTCCAAAGCAAACAGTTCATCGAGGCTCAAAGTTGGCATCAAAACAATAATTTCTTCAGCGGTCAGGCTATCGTAGTTGGCAACTGGCGCAATGCTGCCATCGCTGCCAAGCTCGCGCAATTGAGCGTTAAGTTGAGCAATGCGGGCATCGAGCACGCGCAAGGTCTTGCGTGAAGGAATATTCAAGCCTTCCAAGACATCACTAACCCCGCGTTCAACCGTTTGGCTAGCATCTTGCACATCTTCATTCAAGCTTTTTTGTTCGCGGCGCAAACGTTCGTTCAAATCTTTCAAATCGCCACGAACCCCGGCGGCAACTTTTTCACCACGCTTGATTAATTTTTTGAAGGTTTTTTCACCACTATCAATGGCCAAGCCAGCAACCCCTAAGCCTGCCAGCCATGAGCGGCGAGCCACTTTTTGGGCACTTTTAACTTGCTTTTCAGTCGTATCAGCAATTTGGCGAATGATCGTCATAGATCGCTCCTTTTGGATGATCCAACCACCAGTTGGCAGTTGTCTATAGCACAGGTTGTTGTTTCGATGTCATGACGCGTTGCGTTATTGAGAATATAACACACCGCGTCATGCATGTCAAGAGCTATGTAGATTGATCTTGCGCCAGAGCAATGCTGATTGATCTGTGCTAGATTGACTCAAGCACAGCGACCATGCGATCGATCTCAGTACGTGTGTTGTAATGGGCCAAACCAACCCGCACCATACCACCTTGATCAAGCAAGCCTAAGCGTTCGACTGCTCGCAGCGCATAATAATGACCATCCCAAACACAAATGCCTTCATTACCCAGGGTTTTGGCAATTGCTTGGGGCGTAACACCCTCCTTACGAAATGCCACAGTTGGCACGCGCAAACGGCCGCGCTCAGGCTCCAAAATGCCATACAATTGCACACCTTTGAGCGTTTGCAAGGCTTGAATCAAGTATTGACCAAGGCTCTGCTCGGCTTCGGCAATCGCATGCATCGCAGCCAACAAGACAGCCCGTTGACCAAATATCTCGCCAAGTTGTTGATCGTAGCGTTCCATATAGCCCACGCCTAAGCCACCGAGATATTCCAAGGCTCCGTTGATGCCTGCTTGGCCCTCAAAATTTTGCGTGCCAGTTTCCCAGCGGCTGGGCAAGGTTTCGGGGGCAGGTCGCACTTTATAGGCAACTAAGCGCTCAAGATGTTCACGTTTGGCCCAGAGCACCCCAACATGTGGCCCAAAAAATTTATAGGCCGAACATGCCACAAAATCAGCATCAAGCGCTTTGACATCGCATGGAATGTGGGGCACGCTCTGGACTGCATCAACAAAACACAAAGCTCCCACGGCATGAGCTTGTTTGACAATCGTTTGAACATCATTAATTGTGCCAAAGGCATTTGAGGCCCAACCAACCGCAACGAATTTAGTGCGCGGCGAAAGATAGCGCTCAAAATCACTCATCAACAGGGTACAGTCAACAGGATTAATATCCACAAAGTGCACGATAACCCCACGCTCCTCGGCGGCCAAGAGCCATGGCGTAACGTTGGCATCGTGGTCAAGCGTGGTCAGAATAATTTCATCGCCAGCTTGCCATTCGCGGGCTAGCGAACGGCTGAGTGCAAATGTCAATGAAGTCATGTTGGCTCCCAGCACAATTTCATCTGGCTCGCCGCCAAGCAAGGCCGCCAAACCTGCATGACATTCATCAATTACGGCATCGGTGCGTTGACTAGTAATAAACGCACCATGGGTATTGGCAACCGAACGCCGCAAATAATCGGTCATCTGACCAATCACCTGTTGTGGCACTTGGGTTCCGCCAGGATTATCAAAAAAAACTAAGGGTTTCCCCGCGTGAGTCTGGGTTAACGCTGGAAAGTGACTACGAAATGGCGCTAAATCGACCGTCATGGTAACTCCTTGGCAACTATGCTAGGTCGCATGCAAGCGGGCTAGCCAACAAAACAAGCTTTATCATACAAGATCTGGCTAAGCCCGATTTTTAAGCAATTAAAAGAAGATCGCAAAAGCGGGTTAATCCCACAACCCAAGCACTAAACCGCTGGATCGAGACTTGCCAAAAGCCCTAACTATCGGTATACTCAGATTTGAGTTCTCATTTTAGATTAATCCTAAGGAGGAGGTATGCTCCCACGTTCGACCGTGCGGCGCAGCATGGCGTTAATCATTGTAATGATACTTTTAACGCTCATTGCTGTCCGACCTCAAGCTTCTAATGCTGCCGATCCACCAACCTACTATCCTGAAACCGGTCACTACCTTGGCGGTGGTTTCCGCGACTACTGGAAGGCTAATGGCAGCTTACAAATTTTTGGCTACCCAATTACTGAAGAATATCGCAACGCACAGGGCAAAACCATCCAATGGTTTGAACGTGCTCGCTTTGAGTTAGCCAGCGATGGCTCGATTGAGCTAGGCCTTTTGGGGCGCGAAGCAACCGTTAATCGGGTGTTTCCGCAAATTCCACCCCAAGCCAACGATGCCAACCATCGCTACTTTCCCGAAACCAGCCACATGATTATGTGGGGTTTCAAAACCATTTGGGAAACCAAAGGTGGTTTAGGCGTATTTGGCTACCCAATTAGCGAAGAGATGGATGAAATCCTCGCTTCGGATAATAAATGGCACACTGTTCAATATTTTGAGCGTGCTCGCTTCGAATTTTGGCCCGATTACCCAGCTGGACAACGGGTTGTAGTCAGCGATTTAGGTCGGCGCTTAGCCCCTCGCGAGTTGACAGCACCATTGCCACCAGGTAGCCCTCCAGGCAGTACCCCTCCAGGTGCACCTGGCCTACCACCAAACAAAGATGCAATTGTTACCCCAGGCTCCGGCCCAGAAGGCACAACTTTTAGTTTCAATGGTTTTGGCTTTGTTGCCGGTGAAGAAGTGGTTTTGTGGTTGACCTCACCTGATGGGACGGTCTATCCAGCCAACTCCACAACCTACGCTGATGGTGATGGTTCCTTAACCTCATCGGATATTTACGTCACGATCAACCAAGGGGTTGGGGTTTGGGCAATTACTGCCCAAGGTCGGCTCAGTGGCCATGCCAGCATTGGCTATTTTGAAGTTACTCGAGCACCTGAACAGCCACTCCCCGCCGACTATAATGCACGGGTTGACCCTCGTGAAGGTCGGCAGGATACGATTTACAACTTCTACGCAGGCGGGTTCGTTCCAGGCGAAGTAGTTGCGGTTGGTGTACTCAACGAATATGACGAACTCGTAACCGAAGTTATTGGCGTTTATGCTGATGGCAATGGATCAATTGATTATGCCAATATTCGTTTTATGCCAAATAATTCCTTCGATCCCGGCATCTATCGAATCTATTCAGCCAGCGAAAGTGGGCGTGAGGCATATGGCTACTTGCGTATGCGCAGCAATAGCGTGACCAGTGTATCAACCTTAAGCATGCGTCAAGCACGCACCACCAGCGGTTCCTTGAATCGTGGCGATGGGCTAGCCAGCGAAGGCAATATCGATTTCTTCCAGAAATAGTTAACAAACCAAGCTTGATTAAAAGGGATGCGCAATCGCGTATCCCTTTTTTGTCGCTTCAGCCCGCAGGATGCTATAATGCTGCTACGGTTCGACCGTACAAATGCAGGGGCTTTTGAATCGAAAGGATCAATCAATGGCTCATCGGGTTACCTTGATTCGTGGTGACGGAACAGGACCAGAACTTGCCGAAGCTACACGCCGGGTCTTAGAAGCTACAGGCGTGGCTTTTGATTGGGATATTCAGGATGCTGGAGTCGATGTGATGGAGCAATTAGGGACTCCATTGCCCGATTCCGTGCTCGAATCAATTCGTTCAACCAAAGTGGCGTTAAAAGCGCCGATTACCACCCCCGTTGGCACAGGTTTTCGCTCAGTCAATGTGGCGATTCGTAAAGAACTCGACCTCTATGCCTGTGTTCGGCCATGTCGTTCCTACCCTGGCGTGCGTTCACGCTTTGAAGACATCGATTTAGTGGTTGTGCGTGAAAACACCGAAGATCTCTACGCTGGGATTGAGTTTGAGCGTGGCACTGATGAAGTAGCCGAATTGCGCAACTGGTTGCTGCAAAAACGCCCAAATGCCATGATCAAAGAGCCAGGTGGTATCTCGATTAAGCCTATGTCGGTGCCTGGCTCAGAGCGAATTGTGCGCTTTGCCTTTGAATATGCCCGCGCTAACAAACGCAAAAAAGTTACGGCAGTCCACAAAGCCAATATTATGAAATTCAGCGATGGGCTGTTCTTAGAAGTTGCCCGTGAAGTCGCCAAAGATTATCCCGATATCGAGTTCGATGATCGGATTGTCGATAATATGTGTATGCAGTTGGTGCAAAAACCAGAGCTCTATGATGTGATGGTATTGCCCAATTTGTATGGCGATATTTTGAGCGATTTGTGTGCTGGCATGGTTGGCGGCCTTGGGGTTGCCCCAGGCGGCAACATCGGCGAACATGGCGCAGTTTTTGAAGCGACCCACGGCTCAGCGCCAAAATATAAAAATCTCAACAAAGTCAACCCAACTGCCTTGATCCTCTCAGGCGAGTTGATGTTGCGTCACTTGGGCGAAATCGAAGCCGCTGATCGGCTCAATGCAGCGGTGGCAACCGTGATTGCTGAAGGTAAGGATGTAACCTACGACCTGAAGGATGATCGCAACGACCCAAGTGCGGTTGGGACTGCCGAAATGGCCGATGCCATTATTGCTAAATTACAAGCCTAATTGGGCTGCCGCTGGCGATCAGGTAAGACTGATCGCCAGCTATCCCCATATTTAGAGACTATACCTAAGAATTAATTCAGCTTCATGGTACACTTCATCTCAACCGACGGTAACACGAAATGGTAGGTAGATGTGGCGTGGGATGATCCACTGTTTGGCATTCTAGAACGTATATGACACAATCAACATGGCCAGCAACATCAGAATTACCTGCTATCCCCAAGGTGCGAATCTTGGGCGAAATCGGACGGGGCTTACATAGCACTGTCTATCGTTGTGTGCGCGATGGGCAAACCTATGCCTTAAAAATCCCGCGGCTCAATGGCAATCAATCGCCAACTATGGCAGCGGCAGCATTTCGGCGCGAAGCTAGCGCCCTCGCCTTGGTGCGCCACCCCAGTTTGCCCGAGGTAATCGAGGTTGATCACTACAACGAAATGCCCTATATCATTATGGAGTTGGTTCAAGGCCAAACGCTGCTTGATTTGGTGGCGCTTGGGCCGTTACCTGAAAGTTTAGTCATTCGGCTGATCAAAGATTTAGCTAGTGCCTTGGCCGCCGTGCATCGCCAAGGAATTACCCACCGCGATATTCAGCCGCGCAATATGTTGATGCAGCCCTCAGGCAACATTAAATTAATTGATTTTGGTTTTGCCAGCCACAATAGCCTTGACCCTGAGCAAACTCATGTGCTGGGCACGCTGCGCTATAGTTCGCCCGAACAAACTGGCTATCTCAAACGCAATGTCGATGCCCGCTCCGATTTGTACGCTTTTGGTGCAGTCTTGTTTGAATGTTTGGTTGGCGTACCGCCTTTCAATGCTTCCAATATTACCGATTTGATCCGCCAACATGCCGTCGTGCTCGCCCCCGATGTGCGTTCGATGGCTCCGCATGTCTCGCCAGCCCTCGCCGAAATCGTCGCTCGCCTGCTGGCCAAAGATCCTGACGATCGTTATCAAACCGCTGAGGGCTTGCTCTCGGATATTAATCAAATTGATAGCTTAAATCTCATGTTGGCCGCTGGTCGCCCAATTCGGCTTGGAGCCGATGACCTCTGGACTGGAGCGCTCTACGATAATGATTTAATTGGGCGTGATGCCGAGTTGGCAATCTTACGCCAAGGCTGGAATAGCGCTCGCCAAGGTCATGGCAGCGTCATCGCCATCAAAGGCGCGATGGGTTTAGGCAAAAGCCAATTAGGCCGCGAAATGCTGCATCGAGCACGGTCGCTTGGTGGTTTGACCTTTGGCTCAACCTGCGTCAAAGATTCAGCCCTACCCTACAGTGCCTTGCGCAGCCCATTTGAGCAATATGTCCATTATTTGGAATTGATGCCCGAAAGCCAGCGCCGCCATGCCGAGGAGCAACTACGCCAATTCGTACAAGGCTACCAAGAGCTGATGTTGCGTACATTTCCATGTTTGCAGCCAATTCTGCCTCACACCAAACAACCTGAATTGGTGACCGATTACGAGCGATTTAATACGATTTTGGCTGATCTGCTGCTTTGGATGACCCGCGTGCATCCCGCCGCTGTCTGGTTTATCGACGATCTGCAAGCAATCGATGATGCTAGTTTTAGCGTCATCCGCCGAATCATCGGGCGCATTCAGCAAGTTCCGCTATTTTTAATTATTTCTTTAAACGATAGCGTTGATAGCCAGCAAATCTACGAGCGGCTCACGCTTAATCAGCCAATTCCCATCCAAGAGATTTTGCTGCATCCCCTGACCGATCAGGCTGCCACCCAATTTATCACCAGCTATTTGGGTGGCTATAACGTCGATCAGCAAATTATCAACGAGATTGTTGCTCGCAGCGTTGGCAGCCCCTTTGCCTTGCGTGAATATATCCAAACCTTGTTGGATACTGGCATGCTGCGTTTGGTCAACACGTGCTGGATGATCGACGACCAAAGTTTGACAAAATTGGCCTTGCCTTCGCATGTGGTGCGCTTGGTACTCAGCCGAATCGATGAACTAAGCCCCAAAGTGCGGGCAATTCTCGAATTAGCGGCAGTGCTGGGCTTTCAATTTCGGCGAAATAGCTTGCTTGAGCTATGGCAAGGCGAGCCAAGCGAAGTCTATGAGGCCTTAACCATTGGCGGACGCAGCCATTTAATCGAGCGCAGTGCTTCTGGTCACTATCATTTTGCCCACCAAAATATCTATCAAGTTTTTCTCGAAGGCATTACGCCTGAGCAACAGCAAC
This sequence comes from Chloroflexota bacterium, assembly GCA_020161265.1. Lineage (NCBI taxonomy): Bacteria > Bacillati > Chloroflexota > Chloroflexota bacterium. The sequence continues at coordinate 163,459 of JAIUOC010000007.1, forward strand.
AACTCCATGCCCAAATTGCCAAAAATCTCGATCACGAGCAACTTGAGCCAGAAGCCATGTATCAATTGGCCTATCATTATGCCCGCGCTAAAAGCAGTGACCCAACATTTTTGGCTCGCGGCTTCACGATTTTGAGCAATGCTGGGCAGGTGGCGCTGGAAAATTATGCCTACGATGAGGCCTATCATTTTTTCGAGCAGGCCTACCACATTGCGCAAGGCCAATCATTACCATTTCAATCGCAACAACATGCTCAATTTGCCCAACTCTGCCTACGCTTAGGCCAAAATCAAACGGCCTTGGCGCATTTGCAAGCAGCGCTCGAACAAACCAGCGAACCGGATCATCAGGCGCGGTTGCTCACGGCGATTGCCCATATTCACGCTTGGCAACAACAACCACGTGACATTTGGCGCTACTTTGATCAAGCATTTGAGGCATTAAACGAACCTGCCTTAGAACGCTCGTTGATTGGCTTGCTCAGTGATATTGGGCGCTCACTTGGACGCTTGCTCAAAAGTAGTGTGCCATGGTTACAACCAAGCTCGCCCCAGCAGCAGCAACGCATCATCATTTTGCTAGAAATTTATGATACGGTGGGTATGTATGCCTACCTGAATAGCCAAATGTTGTTGTTAGTCAGCCTCTTTTTGCGCTCGTTGGTTTGGGCACGCCGTGGGCGCACCCGTCCGGCCCGCGTGCGAGCATTGAGCAACTATGCCAGTATGTGGGCAATGGTTGGTCAGCGCCATTTAGCCAAACGCGCCTTGAATAAAGCTAAAACCATCGCCACAACTCCGACTGCTGATCGCATGTTGCAAGCGCGGGTTGCCTTGTACGAAGGCTTTATTAGCCATATCATTGGCGATGAAGTGCAGGCTGAACGGCTCTTGCGCACAACATTACGTCAACATGCAACAACAATCGATTCGCTAGCCTATGGCCATGCCACGGCTGATAGTGTGCTCTTGCTCTTTTTGCGCGGCCATGTGCTGGAAGCATGGCAATTGGTGCAAGAAACCTTTGAGCGTTTTGAGCAACATAATCATCGCAATGAACAAACCTGGTTTTTAGAATTATGGGCTGCGCCCCTGCTGATTACGCTTGGTTCGACTGCTGAAGCCCAACGCTACCCTGTACCCGACATCAAAGAGCGCCAACAATGGCTCTTGGCCTGGAAAAATCTAGCCGATGCCTCGCAGATGATCGTTAACCTTGAGCAGGGTGATCCAGGCCAACAAAACGATCAATTATTGCGCCATTTTAATCAGCAACATCGCAATAATCCGCGGTTTATGCCGTTTCATTCGCGCTATATGTACATTTTGCAGGGCTATATTCGTATCGCTCAGTTTTTACAGCAGCGCAAACGGGTAACCGCTCGCCGCTTACGGATTGCCGCACGCCAAGCCTTGTTGGTTGCGACAACCCCAATTTTGCGCGGCCATGCTTTAGTTATTTTTGCGGCGGCGCACGGCTTTGATGGTCGCTTTGCTCAAGCCCTAGAGTTGTTGGGGCAGGCTGAGCAATTAGCCCACTTGCACGATGCTCCATGGATTTTATATGAAGCCCATCGGATTCGGGCGCATCTTTTTGGTATGCAACAACAAATGGCCGCTGCCAAACGCGAAGCCAGTCGCGCTTACACAATTGCCTTTGATCATCAATGGGTTTTGCGTATGCGCAATATCGCCGTAGCTTTTCAGCTTGACGACCCAGAACGGCTCAATTCGACGACCAGCATTATTAGCGACGATACGCTACGCCCCGATGATAGCCGCATGCAACGATTGTTAGATGCGCTGCTTTCGGTCAGCTTGGCGTGGGCCCAAAGCTACGACCTCGATGAGCAAGCCCAAACTGCGCTCGATTCAGTGATTCGGATTTTGGGGGCAGAACGGGCATTTCTATTCCTGCTCGAAAACGATGATTTACAGCTTCGCGCGGCGCGTGATGCCTCAAACAATCCAGTGACCGAGACCTTGCAAGGCTATAGCCGCACGGTACTAGAGCGGGTACGCATCACTCAAAAACCAGTGATTGTGACTGGAGCCGATGATGCATTAATTACCAGCAGCGAAAGCGTCACCGCTCACAACCTGCGCAGCGTTTTGGCCGCACCCTTGATGCTTGATGGGCGATTTTTAGGCGTGGTCTACCTTGATAATCGACTGGCATGGGGCTTTTTCTCCAAAGAAGATGAAGTTATTCTGCGGGCGATCACCACCCATATTGCCCTAGGCTTAGAAAAATCGCGCACTACTCAGCTCGAAATTCACATCAATGCTGAACGCGAACAACGTCGTTTGGCCGAACGCCTGCGCGTACTTTCAACTGTGTTGAATGCGACGCTTGATTTAGCCGATGTGCTCAGATATGTGCTGATTCAGCTCAACTCGTTGTTGCCCTACTATGGAGCCTGCATCGCCCTGCGCGAGGAAAACGAGCTTAAATTTGAGCAAGTTGAAAGCCCAAGCCCAACGCTATGGATCCGCGGCACAAAAATCTCAATTAATGATGACCCGCTGTTCAAGCAACTTGCGACGCTGCGCCAACCATTAATTATCAATGATATCACCCAAGACCCACGCTTCAAAGGTTATGGTGAGCATCCAGCCCGTTCATGGCTAGGACTGCCCTTATTGGTGCGCGGCGAAATCGTGGGCTTTTTGGCGATCGATCGCGATGAACCCCATGCAATTTCTGAGCATGAGGCCGAATTGGGCATGGTATTTGCCTCACAAGCAGCAATTGCGATTGCTAATGCCCAATTATTTGGCCAAGTGCAGCGCCTCGCGATCACCGATTCATTGACCCAAGTCAGCAATCGCCGCCATTTCTTCGAGTTGGCCGAACGCCAATGGATATTAACTTGCAGCAGCGATCATCCACTTTCAGCGATGATGCTCGATGTTGATCATTTCAAGCGAGTCAACGATAGCTACGGCCACTCGGTTGGCGATTTAGTGCTGCGCACGGTTGCCGATATTTGCCGCGCCAATTTACGGCCTTCGGATCTGCTTGGGCGCTATGGTGGCGAAGAATTTGCGATTTTGCTGCCTGATACCGATGTTTCGGCAGCCTTGATCATTGCTGAACGCTTACGGATCGCAATCGCCAACCACCCGATTCAGCATGAGCAAGCCAGTATCAACCTGACGGTGAGCATTGGAGTGACAGGGTTGAGCAAAGATGATAACTCAGTTGTCAGCCTGCTTGATCGGGCTGATCGAGGCTTGTACATTGCCAAAGAAACCGGACGTGATCGGGTTACGATGGCTTAGGGCAGTATGCTACAATAGCCCAAGTTTGGTGCATTTGGAGGGTCTGATATGGTGCGTGATATGCTGCACAACTTGCGGCGCGTGCGCTTAGTTGAAGTCCAGTTGCTGATAACCGTGTTGCTGCTGTTTGCCGCTGGCTACATGATGGTGTTTGCCACTGGCCAACGCCGTTTGGAAGCTGATGTTGGCTCGTTGCAATCGTTGTTCAGCGTGCTCTGGCCATCGTCGCTGCCGCTTTTGCTCTATCTGGTAGTGAGTGCTGGGCTTTCGTATCGCAACCCCAATGCCGACCAAATTTTGCTGCCCTTGGTGGCGGTGCTTTCTGGTTTGGGCCTGCTATTTACGGCACGGGTTGCGCCAACCCTCGATAAAGACATTTATGGTGATGTTGCCGCCAAACAATCGGCCTTTGTGACGGTTGGAGTCATTTTGCTGGTGCTGATGGTGTTTGTCGATTGGGATCGTTGGATCTTTATTCGGCTTTTTCGCACTGGTATGATGGAATGGCTCAAAAACCATCGCTGGACATGGATGCTGCTTGGGGTTGGCCTGATGATTTTAACCTTCATCATCGGGGTTGATCCGAATAATAGCGGCGTTAAAGTTTGGTTTCGCCTGCCTGGTGGCTTTCTGTTCCAGCCCGCCGAGTTGCTTAAAATTATCTTGGTGGTCTTTTTAGCCTCATATCTGATCGAACACCGTGAAGTCGTTAATCATGGCTATCGCTTAGGGCGCATCACCCTGCCACCCTTGCCCTATCTCGTGCCAATGGGCGGGATTTGGGCTTTGTGTATGGCCTTGATCGTTAAGCAAAGCGATTTGGGTGCAGCCTTGTTGCTATTTGGCATCTTCATTGCGATGTTGTATGTTGCTACAGGTAATGGCTGGTATGTTGGAGCCAGCTTTGGCGCATTCGGCATTGGCTCCTATGTGATGTACCAATACATCGGCAAAGTGCAAGAGCGGGTAGCGATTTGGCTTGATCCATGGTCAGACGCAGCAAACTTAGGCTATCAGATTGTGCAATCGCAATATGCGCTCTCAGCAGGCGGAGTGACGGGCAGCGGGCTTGGTTTGGGTGCGCCCCATTATGTTCCAGCGGTGCACACCGACTTTGCCTATACCGGAATCGCCGAAGAATTAGGCTTGATGGGCACAATTGGGATCTTAATTGTCTATGTGTTGATGATTTATCGCGGCTATCATATTGCACTCTCAATTCCAGGACGTTTTCGCGGCTTTGAGCAATTGTTGGCAGTGGGCTTAACCACGATTTTGGCAGTCCAAGCCTTAATCATCGTCGGTGGTAATTTACGGGTGATTCCATTGACCGGGATTACCTTGCCCTTTATCTCGTATGGTGGTTCATCGGTCGTTATGAACTTTGTAATTGTTGGCTTGCTGTTGCGCATTTCGACCACAACTCAGAAGCAAACCTAAGCGAGGCCGACCATGAATTGGTTTGTTATTGGTATCGGGGCAGCAATTGCGATCTGTCTGCTAACAATTATTGGTTTTTTTGGGGGCTATCGCTGGTGGCAAACCCTGCGGCCAGTCTGGCAATTGGGGTTGATGTTGCTGATTCCCAGTTTGCTACTGAGCCTAACCCTGTTGTTGGTGTGGTTTCTGCCTTGGCCAATCCAAGAACTTGGCAGTTTAGCGATTGGGGTAACCCTTGGCAGCGGAATCCTCTTAATGACAACCTCATATTTAGCGATGCAGATCTGGTGGGCCTTCCAACCTGATGAGCCTGCTCCTTCAACCGATTCTGATGAACAAACTTGATATAAACAATGACGCGCAGGCCTCAACCAAGCTTGCGCGTTCATTAGGTTGGACGTTGGTGATTAAACTGCTGATCTCATTGCATGTTGGGGTTGGCGATTTTTTGTTGCCCTTGTATGTGCAAGCGCTTGGTGGTTCGCCCCAGGTTATTGGTAATTTGGTGGGTTTGGGTGCGGCCTTTGGTGTATTTGCGCGGCTCAGCCTGAGTTGGCTCGCCGATCGAGGCATCATCGGAATTTTGCTGCGTTTGAGTTTGGCGGCCTTAGCCAGTGGCTTTGCAATTTGGAGCTTTGCTGATAGCAGCGCATGGTTAATGCCTGGTCAAGCATTGCTCGCGATCGGGCGAGCAGGCTCGACTATCTGTTTAAGCTTGTTGATTGCCCAATTAACCAACCAAGGTCAACGTGGCTCAGGTTATGGGCGACTGACTATGGCCAGTTCGTTGGCAACAATTGTCGGGGCGATCATCGCTGGCATTGGCTTTATCGGCTGGGATGCAGAAACTCGCCAACAACTACAACAATTCACTTGGCTGCAAGCTAGCCTTAATTATTTACCCAATCCAATTGCCCGTGTCAAGCTATTTCATGGCATTTACATCGTGTTTAGTAGTAGCGTCGTCATAGCAGGAATCTTCAGTTTACGTTCATGGCCCCATGCAATTCCGGTAAAACGCGGTACAATACAAGCAATATGGCGCAGTGTGTTACGTCAGCCAGCAATCCGCAGTCTGTTGCTTGTGCAAAGCTGCATCAGCGCGGGCTATAGTGCCTCGATTCCAATGACCGTGCCGTTATTGACTGATCGTTTTGGGGCAAGCGTGGCGGCGGTCGCTGTGGCCTATATTGTGCCAGGCATTATTTATGCGCTGTTTCCGGCACGCCTTGGGCGCGTCGCTGATCGCATTGGCTATCGACGGGCTGCCAAGCTTGGGCTTGGCGCAAGTATGTTAGTTTACCTAGCAATACCTATCAGCCCACAACTTACAATCACCGCAATATTTTGGGCTTGTGAAGCGCTGGCATGGAGTTTTTATGTACCAGCTTTGGAAGCCTTACTTGCGGAAAGTGTGATACCACAACAACGCGGCACAGCCTTGGCGATCTATGGAGCGTCAGGAGCCTTGACCGCAACGGTGGCAGCACCCTTGGGCGCACGCTTGTATAGCCAGTGGATCGCCGCACCCTTTTTATTCTCGGCCCTTTGCCTAGGTATGGCAGCCATGTTTGCTGCACGTACCCCACCAACCAATGCCGATTATGCTACCATTAAATCTCACAATTGAAGAACCCACCCTGCCCGACCTGACTCCGTTTCCGCAAACAGGCCTCGTTCATTGGACGAGCAAGTTAGGCGTTGAGCTTGCTGTTCGCCATATTACGCCTGATGATGCCAAATTGTTGGTCGAATTGTATGGCCGTTTATCGCCGCGCACGCTTGAGTTGCGCTTCGCCACGATTATGATCAACATTCCAATCGAGCGCGTGATCGAAGAATCTGCGCGGTTAGCCACGCTCAATCACAACCACGCCGATGCCTTGATTGCCTTGCTCAACGAGGATGGCGAGCAACGGATCGTGGCAGTAGCTCGCTTGGCAGGCGCTGATCATATTCAGGCTGAGTTTGCGCTCTTAGTTCGCGACGATTTTCAAGGCCATGGCGTGGGCAGTTATATGCTCGATTTGTTGTTTCAAGTCGCCTTGGTTCGTGGCTTGCGTTATCTTAAGGCCTCGGTGTTGGCAGAAAATACGGCCATGCTGCGATTGATTCGGCGTTCAGGCTTCCCCTATCATATGCATACCTCACACGGCGAAAGCGATGTGACAATCTATCTCGACCCTACCATCAGCGAAGGCGAGATTAATCACCACTGAATCAAGTAGATTGTTAATTATTTTGTTGGGCGAAGCCCGTATAATCTGAATGTTTGACTGAAATCTGCTGTCCCCTGCCGCTGGCACGTGGGCTAGGAGTAGTGCGTTGAATGAGTTTGATTCAGTAGTTGAGGCAATTGAGGCTGGCTGGGAACTCGACGATATTTTGCAGTTGATCGTTACAAATAGCCAAGTATTGCTGGATTTACAGCATGTGTATATTGTGTTATACGAGGCCGAGCAGTTGTGGCTCAAGGCTAATACCAATGATCTACCAACCCGTGTTTTAGCACCAACCAGCGCCGAAGCGCGAGTTGTGGCGATGGGTCGGGCAGTTGCTTTGGAGCCAATTCAAGCCTTGCCGCTGTGGCGCACACTCGAATTTGCAATCAAAACAGATACCCGCGGCTGGATCAGTGCGCCAATTCGCTTAAATGGCCACACCGTTGGCGCTTTAGCCGCCTTTGCCGAGCCAACGCCCGAAGAGCCATTGCGCGAAGCTCTGCGCTTTATGACGGTCTTGGCCGATTTGGCGGCACTGGCCTTAGAACGCGGCCAGTTTTGGCTGCGCCATCAACGCCGTTCACAGTTTATCGCTTTGTTGCGCACGATTTCAAGCCTCTCCCAACAGCAACCATTGGGCGATTTGGCGCATACCATCGCCCAACAATTATGTAAAATTGGCAATGCCGATTTGGCGTTGATGTATATTCCTAGCCCTGAAACCGAAGAATTTGTGACTCTTGGGCTGAGCGATACACCCTTGGCCTTGCAAATTCGCGAACTTGGGCTTGATCATATTCCGTTGGCTAGCAATGCCTTGTTGCATGAATGCTACCAAACAGGCCAAGCCCAACGCCTCGCCTTAACCAACGAACAGTGGCCCGAATTGGCCCAACTTGGCGTGCAACAACTCTTGATTGTGCCAATTCACGATACCCACGAGCGTTTGGGCGTAATTGTATTGGCCAGTTTGCAAGATACCCGTTTCGATGACGATGCGCTGAATTTTCTCAATTTTATTGGAGTACGGCTCGGCTATGCGCTGAAAAACGAGAATTTGCTCGAAGAGGTTGTGCAAGCTGAACGTCGCCGCATCAATGAAGACGAACGCAGCAACTTTATTGCATCGGTGGCCCATGATCTCAAAAATGCCCTAACCACCGTGATTGGTACAACTCAACTGGGCATGCGCAAGCTCCGTCGTGGCGACCAAAGCTATAATGAAAAGGCGCTTACGACAATCGCTACCAAATCGCAACAGGCACTCCAATTGATCGAAGACATGGTTGATGTGAGCCGCTTGGAGCAAGGCACATTCCGTTTATTTATTCAAAGTATTGATCTGGTGCAACTGGTTGCTGATGAAGCCGAAGCTGCTCGCGTTTTATCGCAACGGCATACAATTCAATTTGCTAGTAGTCTTGAACACTACGAATTAGCCGCCGATCAACAACGCTTACGCCAAGTGCTGGCCAATTTATTGATCAACGCAATTCGCTATTCGCCCGATGGCGGTACAATTTCAGTGCGGATAATGGATGCTGATCACGCGCCAGTGCCGAGCAACGCCAGCATTAGCAGCGAAAGCGAGCTAGACCAAGCAGTGGTGATCAGCGTCAGCGATCAGGGCATTGGCATTCCTGAGCATGAACTGCCCTACATTTTCGAGCGCTTTTATCGTGGCCAAGGCTCGACGGTGGCTAGCGGTTCAGGTTTAGGATTGTACATCAGCGCCGCGATTATGGCCCAGCATGGTGGCAAAATGTGGGTTGAATCAAAACTCAACCATGGCACAACCTTTTATTGCTCATTACCAGCAGCGCGGGTGCTGTAATCAATATCCCCATATTCTCAATTTAAACCACGTCTAGGCAACCACGAGGCCGATTAACTTAGACAAACCACAGGCCAAGATTAATTCCCGAAGAATTAATCTTGGCCTGTGCGATATTCCAAACCGCAGTCAAGCTGCATTTAGCGGCGCATTTGCCAAGCAACCTGCTGCAAATAGGCGGCCTGTGCATCCGACAAATCTGTTAAATTAGGTAGTGGTTGGGTTGGCGGATTAAACAGGGTGGTGTAAAAGACACAAGCAGTTAAGTAGGCTCCATTTAATGTTGGGTGACTTTGATCTGGCTCATACAGGGCAATCGAACGATCGTGTTGGCGCACGTATTGCCAAGCCGAGCCAGCTTGAACTAAAATGGCCTGTTGTCCCGCTGCCTGATTGTAGGCAGCATTAATTGTCGCTTGCTGTTGCGGTGAGTGTTCACGTGCCCAAGTCACAAATAAAACTGGAGTTGCGCCCGTTTGGCGAATAGCTTGAATCCAACGGCTGGCTGCTTGTTGAAAGCGCTGGGGAAATTCAATCGTGCCCATGCTTTGCTCTTGGAGTACCACATAATTCCAGGATTTGCTTTGGAGTTTTTGCAAAGCCTCGCCAGACTGCCAATGATACTCAAGGGTTGCACTGCCGGCCACAACGCTTTCAAGCTCAAGGCAATAGCCTGGCTCACCAGCATCAGCCAAATCGGCCAAGAGATCGGGCATATCATGGCCAAATGTATAGCTATTCCCAATAAAAAGTAGGCTGACTTGTTGGCAATCACGTTGCGATTTGAGCAATACCCAAGCGCCAAAACCTACTGCTACTAGGGCAATTAAGATTACGGCTTGACCAAACCAACGCTGCATACCATCCTCCACTGAACGTTTAATCATTCGTATTGACTAAACGTTCGGGCGAAGCCGAGGTTTCAATCTAAATTTAAATAACAAAAATTTAGACAAAACCCCTACCAATCCACGTTTTTGTGCGGATTGGCAGGGGTCAATTGCCTAAGAACTAGAAAAATTTAGTTCGCCAGTCGTTGTTGACGTTGCGCCCACCAACTTTGCGGCCAATTGGTATAACAAATGTGCGCGATAATCGCCAAAGGCAAAATCCAAGCAAAGCGCATGGCCATCGGGCCAGCCAATGGAATAAACAAAACCCATACATACGATAGCGGAATCGTCCACCATTTGGGGTAAAACAAGACTAAAACAATGTAGGTGTAAATGCCGAAAAATGGCGAAGCTAGCGCCATCACGGCAATACTCAGCACAATCCGTAAATCACGTTGTTTAAATAGCAACGGAATCCAAATAAAGGGGAGGGCAAAACGCCACGTATCTAAAGCCGAATAGCGCCACATGTGCACTGGAAGCTCTTGCGTATTGCTCAGCCAACGCACTGGCCAATCGATGCCAAATACGGCAAAACTCAACAGGGCCATAATGATTGGGGCGACCAACATTCGCGCTAAAACTGGCCAAGGCTGGCCAATTAATAGATAAAGCATCGCCAACGCCATCACTTGGGGTTTAATTGCCAAAAAGCATAAGCCAATTCCATTAATCAATGGATTTTCGTGCTTCAATACTAAATAGATGCCGATGCAAAGATAAATATCGACTTGACCGAGCCAAAATTGACCAATAACTGCAAATGAGGCTACAATTAATGGATTAACATCCATCGTGTAGATTAACCAAAAGAGGATTGCAAAAACCACAATATTCCAAATTGGCCAAGCGATAAACGTATTGGGCAAAAGCATTAATGGGGCAAAAAACCAGCGGGCATAATAAGGGTTAAAGCCACAATCAGCACAGCCTTTGGCAAAAGGCATATAATACAAATATAAATCACCACCATAATCGACAAAAAACGATATCCCAATATAAAAGAGCACCATAATGCTAGAACTAATCCAAGCAATTCTACGCCAATTAATCGTTGGTTGTTGGCTCATCGGTTGGGTCCCTCAATAGTTCTAAAACGTTTAAATAAGAACGCTGTACGTGCCAATCAAACACGTACAGCCCTGATTAATATGCCCTATGGAACGTTGGCGGTACGTGCTGCCGTCAGCAGATGATACCATTCTTCCCGATTGAGTTCGACACGGAGCGCTTCTTTGGTTGCCGCAATTCGGCTGGGATTGGTTGTGCCAATAATTGGCATAATTTGGGCTGGGTGACGCAACAGCCATGCCAATTGAATCGCTTCGGAGCTTACGCCATACTGCTCGGCCAATTGGTTGACCAAGGCTGCGGTGGCTTTAACATTCGCCGCAGCATCATCCTTGAAATTAACCAGTTGGCCCCCAGATAATGGCCCCCAGGCTTGTAGCTGAATCTTGTGCAAACGACAGTAATCCAACAAGCCAAAGGCGGCATTAAACGGCAAATTGCTGCGATTGGTATCGATCCCTTCGCTGATCAGCTGATGGTGCAATAAGCTTAATTGCACTTGGTTGACAACCAACGGCTGGTCAAGCGCGGCTTGGGTTAGGGCAATTTGAGCGGGCGAGTGATTGCTCACCCCAAAATAGCGCACTTTGCCACTTTGTTGCAATTGATCAAACGCTCGCGCAATATCTTCTGGCTCCACCAACATATCGGGGCGATGCAAGAGCAACAAATCAAGATGATCGGTGTTGAGACGTTTGAGGCTACCTTCGACTGAAGCAACAATATGGTCGTAGCTAAAATCGTAGCGTTGCGGCGAGCCAGCAGGCTCGTCGGCAAAGCGAATGCCACACTTCGATTGTAAAACGATCCGTTGGCGTAGGCTAGGCTGTTCGGCCAAAAGTTCGCCAAACAGGCGCTCAGATTTACCACGCGTGTAGATATCGGCATGATCAAACAGCGTAATATCTTGCTCAAGCGCAGCAGCCAAAGCCTTGCGCCCAGTTGCATATTCACTACTCGTCCATGGATCAGTACTCCAATTGCCACCAATCGTCATACAACCATAGCCAATCGGGGTCATCTGGAGGTCGGTTCGTGAAATGGTATAGATCGGATTCTTCACACTAGCACCCCACAACTAGCCAAAGCCTCGGGCAGGCCTTGGCGTTGCTTTAAGGTAACACATTTTTAAATATCAACAGCTCCATGAAAATGTTATTCATGGAGCTGTTGCGGTCAAATGCCATTACTTACCAGTGACGTTGAATCGCTGGCAGATAGATGATATGTGGCGTTGTGTTGCTCAGTTCTTGAATACAGCTGTTAAGCAGATTGACATCGCTTTGGTCAATCGTGCCATCGCGGTTAATATCAGCATGATAATCATATAATTCATCGCCAACACTAGCCCCAACCAAGGCTTGCACTGCCGCCACATCTGCTGCCGTCAGGCTACCAGAGCCGTTAGCATCGCAGAAATCGGCTTTGTTGCTCGCATTAACCGTAACTGGAATGCTGAAATTGCCAAGGCTTGAACTAATGCTAACCGTGGCGGTTTGGCTGCCATTGCGCAATAAACTTGGGTTCAACACTGCTGTGATTGCTAGCGGTGTTGTGCCACTGACCCCACTGAGATCCAGCCAAGTAGCATTGCTGGAGAGGGTTACATCGGTTCCCGCTCGACTCAGCAAGGTTAAGGCGCGTTGGGGCAATTGAATATCCTGCGCCAAATCAACCTCAAATTCAAGGCTTGGCGGCCAAATATGCAATTGATCAACAGGCGCTACATCGCTCGTCAAGGGATCGCCACCATCCTCAACTTCGCTAGCATCAGAGCGACCATCGCCATCAGTATCAGGATTGTTCGGATCAGTTTGGCGCACTAGTTCGACTCGATAGCTCAAGCCATCACCATCAGCATCACCCAAGGCATCGTGATCAGTCAGAAGATTTAGGCCTAGATCAAGCTCTTGCTGATCGCGCAAGCCATCACCATCGTAATCGGCCAGCACTTCGATCATGGTAGTGCTAACGGTTTGCAGGCCAGCTGGATTGATCGCGGTCAGGCTAATTGTATGCTGACCAACACTGAGTTGGCGATACAATTCCGCGCCACTGCCAAGATCGCCGTCGCGGTCGCTAAACCAATGTAAACTAGCACTCGTGCTCAATACGCCAGTTTGCGGATCATTGGACAAACCCAAGAAGCTGATTGCTTGGTTTTCAAGCAACTGGGCGTTCGCACTCGGCGCAATAATCGCCGCACTTGGCGCTTGATCGGCGATGCTCAACAATTCGCTGGTAGCACTATTAGCATGCAAGCCATCGCTGACCCAGACCCGCAAACGCCCACTGCTTGTACCAGCCAACTGGGCCAGATCGATCTCGCGGCTACCGCTGGCTGTGGCACTGGCGATCGCTTGCCAGGTTGCGCCATCATCAGCACTCCATTCAATCGAAACTGCCAACGGATCGCCATCGGCATCGGCAACTTGCCATGCAAAGCTAATTTGTTGATTAGCTGCATAGCGCTGAGCCAAATTGCTGCTAATGCTGACGCTAGGAATAGTCGGGCCGGCGCTCCAAGTGGCTAATTGGCTTTGTTGATGGACTAAATCGACCCGCACCACGCCCTCGGCCTTGGGAATCGTGGCTGAAAACAAGCCGTTGAGTTGATTTGGATGATCGTGAATAATTGGCGTGCCAGGCTCGTGGTTATGCGGCGGCACATGGAAGGTCGCCAATACACCGCGTCGCGCAAGCTCGTTGCCCTCAGCATCATATTGCACCAACTGATAATTGGTTTGATAATCGAGGCTTTTGGCACTGGTAGCGGGCTTTAATTCAACACGATCAATTGTGCCTGCGATTGCTCCAGCAATTGGTGAAATACTGCCTGCGATATGTAAACGTTCTGGCTCATCGCTGGGAGTTGCCAATCGTTCACGCTCAGGGGCAAATTCATACAGTGGGCGGAGCACACCGAACCGTTCGCGGCGCATAAAACTAACATCGCTTGGCTCAAAAAAGCTATTAGCATTGCCACGATCACAGGCATAACTCAAAATAGCCTTGGGCCGATTCGCCGATGATTCGCTAGTTCCGTCCAAAACATTAGGCAATTGTAGTCCAGTAATTGGATTGACCATCGGCTCACTGACACCTGGTTGGCGCACCAAGGTCAAATCCGCTGAAAAGATCGCCGGATCAACCCCGCCACAATTTGATGGCAAAAGACTGGTGATGTAGCGTAGTTCGCTCGTCGTGGAGTGATTATCACCGCCGGGCATGCCATAATCGATATAGGTAGGCTGATCTTCCTCAACCATTCCCATCATGTGGCCTAACTCATGGGCTAGCGTTTTGCCAATGTTGCCATCGCCAATCCCCCAGCCCACAAAGCGTGGATCTTCATCATTACAATCGTCTTGCCCAGCTTGGCTGAGATAGTAACCAGCGTTTTCGCACTCGGGGTCTGGCGACCAATCGCTACTTTGACCGAGCCTTGCCATCCCAGCGGCTTTGCTCGCAGGATCAACCACGCTTGGATGGATCACGCCCATCGCGACCATAATTCGGTCTTTGTTTAATGCGTTATAGCGCAAACGAGTATTTTCAAGCTGCATACCAAATTCGTCAAAGGCATCGCCATCTTCAACCTTAAACATGCCCGATTCACTAATCGCAGTTGACGGAATGATAATACTCGATCGGATTGGAGCAATTCCACCAGGAAACACCCGCCAGCGAAAATCCGCCATGTTTGGTTCGATTGCATCGAGCCATTGCTTAATCGCGCTAGCACTCATTGCGTCGGGCACAACCGGCACGAGCAGCAAGCGAATTGGATCAGTTGGGGTAACATCGACCTCAAAACTGGTACTCGTCGCAATGGCACTACCATTCTTGAGCAACACATCAACTGTGGTCGGGCCATCAGCGGGATAAATAATATTTGGCACATTCAGCGCATTCGCCACATCGCGATACGTGGCAGCTGGCGGTAGTCCAACCGTAGTTGGCAAGGCGCTATACGAAACTGGCACAGCATAATCGCGCCGATTGGGCTGGCCAGTCTGTCCCATGCGCACCAGTACTTGATCAAGCATCAAGCGATCGGTTGGGCGCAAAGCTTGACTGGTATGCACAAATACCGAGGCCATGGTGGCGTTATTCGACCATAATTTTTGGCGTTGAGGGTTATTACTGTCCAGCGGGGCAAAGCCGATATAGCCTTGATTTAATTGCACCTGATTAATTCCGACGTTAATTCGGCGCACATCACCAACCTGAGCTTGCATACCAGCACAGCTATTTTGCACTAATAAATTGCCCGATGTATCACCGCTACTAACTTGATGCCGTGCGTCGATCGAGCTTTGCACCCCACGGCGCGGCGTGCCAGTTCCCATACTAATCATCGCATTGGGATCAAAATTAGAGCCGTTGATTGTGATAATGCCACCAACATTTGTACCCGTTGGGGAAATATGTTTAATTGTTGGAATCGCACAAAAGGCTGGATTACTGCTCGTGCCAAGGCTGGCTCGTCGCAAGCCACGCCGCACATTCACCGTACCACTAAGATTATGTTTAGTAATCGCCACGCGAATCAGCGTCGGCGAGACTGAAATGAGCGATGGAGTGGCGCCACCAATCTGAACATCTAAATTCAGGTCGTTGCCAAAGCCCGAGCCAATAATCTCGACCACCTGACCATAGGCCGCACTGGTTGGCGTAATCTGGCTGATGACTGGAATTTCTTCGGCCAGCGGCGGCAAAAACGCCCCGCGCACACTAATGCCACCATCAGGATGGGCAAACCAAACCCGATCGCTCTGATCGGCGGCGATTGCTCGCACGTTGTTCGAACGAATGCCGCTGTTGGCCCAATAAAACCATTGCCAAACGTTGGCTTGGGTTTCGACGCTGGCTCCTGCCCACAAACGCCCGCGTTCGTCGTTGGCTAATCGTGCAGGGCGAGTGCTCCCCGCAACCGCTACAAAACTATTGGCGGTCAGCGATTTACGCACTAAGCCAGTGGTTGTGCTGGCAATAATGCTGCCATCAGGGCGTTCCAACAGATCAGTAATTGTATCGCTGGCTGGTAAGCCACCATTGGCTACGCTAAACTCCTGCCATGTGGCCGTAACTGCATCGAAACGGGCTATCCCATTGCTCGTTCCTGCCCACAAGGCGTTATCAATGCCAACCAACAACGTGGTTGCGTGAGTTCCAACCAATGGCAAAGCCACGCGAGTTACCAACCGCCCACGATCATACAAGCCTACGCCATCGCCCAAGCCCAGCCACATGCGGCCAGCAGCATCAGCGGCAAGGCTATAAACTGGTTCGCTCAGGCTGAGATTTGCGACATCTTGCCAGGCTGCGGTTGGCTGCCAAAGCTGAACGCCGTTGCTATGCGCGACCCAAATTCGGCCTTGGTGGTCGGCTTCAACATCATAAGCAGTCACGGCATAATGTCGCCACGTCAGGCCATCTGGCTCAAGCACATGCAGCATCGTGGCAGTTGCGGCAAACAAGCGCCCACGCACCGTCCATAATCGCTCGATTTCAGCACCCACATCAAATTGGTTCCAACGTGGAGCATTGCTATAGAGCATATTGTTGCGGGCCGTATAAACTTTTTCGCCAACTGCACTCAGCGCAACTAATCCACTCAAGCCTGTTTTTGCGCCAATCGGTGCATTGACATGGGTAAAATCGCTGGCGCGTAGGCTGGCGACCGGGGCTTGTCCATCGCGGCGCACTTCAAAAGCACTTAGGCCATTGTCGCTGCTAAACCAAATGCGGCCATCAGCATCAACATCGACCTGATGGGCGTTGTTGGCATAGGGCAGATCGAAAATATTAAAAACTGGGTTGGCACTATCAGGCAAATTGGCGGCTGGATAGCGGCAAACGCCCGTATCGCCAGCAACCCATAAATCGCCATTTTGGCCAATTGCCATGGTGCGAGCCTGAAACGGCAAGGCATTACACAAGACCCCAAAATCGACCACCGCCCAATTTGTGTTGGCAGCGGCAAGCTTACGCACGCGATACAGCCGTGGGTAATAATCTTCGGGTGGCAGCTGTGCGCCAAAATTCTGGCGATGTGGGCCACAATTATTGACCAACTGGTTAATCGCCCAATATTCTAGAAAGATTGGGGTTGAACGCGGGCTAGTGCGAATTGAGGTAGTTTGCGAACAGCCAGGCCCAACATTCTGGTAGGTGTAGTTACCCAACGAGCCATTGGGCACTTGATACGAGGCAATTGCTGTGCTACCAATCGTGTCGCGGCCAATCGCAGGTAAGCCATTCGCCAAGGTATGCAGCGCCTTCACTGTGCCATCGGCCATCCAACTTCCATCGTAGATCAGCGTAGAACCGCCATTTTGGCCGCGATAGACGTTTTTGCCAGCGCCAAAATAGGCCACACTGTTGAATGTATCCCAGTTAACGCTACCAACGGCGGTAGTGGTTGGGTAAAATTGCTGGGTTGGGGCATTGGTTGGGATGCTGGCTGATTCGCTGAAATGCCACATGCCATCGCTATTGCCAACCAACAAATTGGCACCATCACCATCAATCGATTGAACCGTGCCGCCAGCAAAGCCTTGGAAATCCCAACGCCCAAGCTGCACCAACGGCCCATCGCCCAAATAAATGCGCCAAATGCTATTGGTGCCAAAGCCGCCAAACTCGCCGCCGCCTAGAATTAGGGCATGGCGCTGGCGTGGCGAATAGATTGCGCTGGCAAATGGTTGGATTTTTGAACCTGCTGGCAGGTAGGCGGCTGCCGTGTTGACACTATTGGTCGGTAATTCCAAGGGCGTGCGCCAAACTTGCGCAGTTTGGGGATCAAACGCCACAACGCGGTTGGTTGCCCGCCCGTTCATCACATAAATCAATTTGCTGCTTGGGTCTTCAAAACTGACGAGCGCCGTATCAGGCTTGGGCAATTGGGCAGCAAGCGCCGTCGCGCTAACGCTTGAATCAGCATTAAGCACCAATTCAGTAATTGTGGCAAAGTTAGTGCTTGCGTTAGTTCCGCCAATTAAATAGATGTTTTGGGTTGCGCTAGAATAAACGGCATTTGTAGCATAAATTCTGTCTGGCAGAATACTAGCTGATAGAGAAATTGATTCAGTAGCTACATCAAATACCACAATCTGATCGAGCGGGCCAAGTGCTGGGGTATAACCACCTAAAATAACAATTTTGTTGAGAACTGGATGATAGACGACCGCCGCGAGATCAAGCGCCTGCGGCAAGCGGGCAGCGAGGGTGCGCACCTCACCAGTTTGTGGATTGAGCGCATAAATTGTATCGACGGTGGTATGTTGGTTGTCGAGGCTACCACCAAAAACATAGACCGTATTGTTGGATTCGGCATAGGCCGCGCTAGCCAAGGCCAACGGCACTGGCAAGTTGCCGCGAATTTGGCTACTGCCATCGCCAGCGTTAATCGCATGAATTGTGGCGCTCACTGAGCCTTCACGATAGCCACCAATCAACAAAGCCTCGTCGCTACTAGGCAGATAAACGCTGGTCGCACCATAGCTGCGTAGCTCCAAGCTATTAAAATATTGATCAACTGGCGTGGTTGCGGGCAAGGCAGGCGAGACAAAGCCCGAAAAACTGATTGTGCCTTGCGCCACTGCCGCCACATCGCTGATGCTATCGCGCAACGAGCCATTGGTTAAATGCCATTGCGCCAGCAAGCCAGCTGGAGCTTGATCAAGCGTCGAGTGCATATCGCGGCGAATGTTGTATTCACCCCGGCTATAATTCCACACCCGAATTTCGGCCAATTGACCCAGCCAAAAATCGCCTGCATCGTTGCCAATTCGCAGTTCGCGGGCGGTTGAAACCGTGCCATCCCCATCGAGCGGATAAAAGCCTTCGCGCTCGCCATTGATAAAAAATTCAGCGATATACTGTTCGCCATCGTTATCATAATAGGTGCTGACCGCCACATGCGACCATTGATTGGCTGGCACAGCGGTGGCACTTTGGGCAAAGCTGGCCGTGCCACGATGCGCCCGCAACAAGCCGCCACACAGACCAAACCACAGGCCATTGTTATAATTCATACCCAAAATATTGCGACAGCCTGAGGTTGTAGTTGGGTAAATCCAAGCTTCAAGCGACCAATTGCCAGCAAAATTAGGGGTTGCTGCTAGTGGCACAGCCGCATAGCTGTTGCTGAATCCGGCGGCTTGGCCAGCATCGCTACTGCTGGCTTGGCTGGTTTGGAGTTGAGCTTCAGCCGCCTGAACAGCTGAAATTTGCGTGGAACGCGGCGGCACGAGCCAGCCAAGCCACAAAATAACGATCATCACGAGATAGAATTTGCGCCAACGCATAGAGCTGCCTCCTTGAACGAATCTCAGATGCAGCTACTCTAATTGAACGCAGCCCAAAAAACTTGACATTTCCTACCAAGTGGAGATCCCTCACCCCCAAACCCCTCTCCCACTGCGGCGGGCGAGGGCGCTTTCGAATCGAACCAGATCGCGTGCTCTAACTCGCCATTCATGTCGCAGTGTTCCATTCGCTCTTTGCCGAACCGGTTGGCGATGTGCTCCTCGCAAATTAGCGCATTCGCTTGCTTGTTTTTGACCCTCACACGGAGGAAATTGTGCAATGACTACCTTAATGTCCTACCAGTCAATCATTGAACAGGTGCTCAGTGCCTTGACTCAGATCCCCTACGCCTATGGAGATCTCCAGACCGAAACGGTCTTCGATCCAAGCGCCAACCGCTATTTGGGCTTAACTGTAAATTCCCCACGGAATGTGTCAAGCACGGTGAAACAGATGACAACGGAGCAAACGGGCTATTAAGGATTATTCGCGCAATGCTGCCACCTCCACAAACCTAATTATTGTTGGATACCCAAGGAATATAACAGCGCATAATCGATGTTGTTGCCGTTGGGCTTGGTACATCGGTCGCCGTCGCCGTGGCGGTCGCCGTTGGTACATCGGTCGCCGTCGGTACAGCAGTTGCGGTTGGGCTTGGTACATCAGTTGCGGTTGGGCTTGGTATATCGGTCGCCGTCGCCGTGGCGGTCGCGGTCGGTACATCAGTTGCGGTTGGGCTTGGTACATCGGTCGCCGTTGCCGTGGCGGTCGCCGTTGCCGTTGGAATATCAGTGGCCGTTGGCTCAGCGGTCGCGGTCGCCATTGCCGTCGCCGTCGGTACATCAGTTGCGGTCGCCGTTGGTACATCAGTTGCGGTTGGGCTTGGTACATCGGTCGCCGTTGCCGTTGGAATATCAGTGGCCGTTGCGGTCGCGGTTGCCGTCGCCGTTGCGGTTGGTTCGTCAGTCGCGGTTGGGCTTGGTATATCGGTCGCCGTTGCCGTTGGAGCATCGGTTGCCGTGGCCGTTACGGTTGGTTCGTCAGTCGCGGTTGCCGTTGGCACATCGGTCGCGGTAGCGGTATTGGTTGGGGTTGCAGTTCGAGTTGCTGTTGAGGTTCTGGTCGGGGTTCTGGTTGGGGTGCTTTCAATTGGCACATTGAGTTGCCCATAATTATTCTCACCCCAACACAAAATCCGGCGATCAAACTTAATCGCACATGTAAAATCGTATCCAGAACTAACACTTCTAAAACTGCCTGCTGGCGCAACAGATGCTAAACCTTGCCCCCAACAAGTCACGGTTGTCGTATTAATAATGAGTCCACAACCATGGCTCCCGCCAATACTAACTTGGCTATAGGTAGCATTTGACGGTGGATTTAGCATTTGTTGGTAGCCTGAATGGTCCCAACAGGTCACACTGTTATCGACGGCCAGCGCACAAGCCGTATCATAGCCAACATCAATATCACGATAACTACCAATTGGCGGTGCTGGAATTGTTCGTGATTCTTGGCCCCAACATGCGAGCGCTTGGCTTGTATCAATCGCACAAGCATAGCCACCCCCAACACTCAGCTTTGTATAGGTTCCTGCTGGGGCATTTAGTGCACCATCTATATTAAAACCCCAGCACTGCAGCCGTTGATCCGTCTTAATGCCACAGCTATGCCATTCACCCGAATCAAGAAGGTCAAAGGTTCCACTTGGTGCATTGGTTTGCCCATTGGTATTGGACCCCCAACAGGCAAGCGTTCGGGCAGAATAGCGAATCGCACAACTGAAATAGGTACCTGAACTCACCTCACTATATTCGCCAACGGGTGGGCTTGTCTCATACGATTGATCATATCCCCAGCATTGAAGGGTTCGGACGCCCTTGATCGCACAGGTATGTCTGCCCCCTGCACTTACCCGCACATAATTATCACTCAAGGGGGCGGCCGTCACTGACGGGTTGGCTTTTGGAAAAACCATAATCAGCAGCACGAGGCCGATAATCCACCAAAGCAGGGCTGGTCGAAAGCGTGGTTGTGGTTGAAGCATCGCTCCTCATCTCCTCACAATAGATGCTCATACGTGCTTGATCGCGGGATCGCAACAAAGAGAATAAGCCAAACGTCGCTTGATGGCGACAGCAGAGGCTCAAACAATAACGCAACTATTGGTTGGGAAATAGCAAATTCTCTCGCTGAATAGGGCCATTATACGCTGTTGTTTTTGGAGGTCAAGTACCAATAGTACCTTTCAACAGGTGATTAATCAGCTTGATTATGCGCAAACACAATTCAGCCCTCGTTACAGACACAACCAGGGCTGAATTGCACGAGAGCACAAAAATGAGCGTCCGTTCAAATTCCGCCAGTGCCCCAAAGATATGAAAAATCAGTTTCCCCTTTGTGCTCACCAGCATAGGGGTTATTGATCCACGAAGGACACGAAGGACACGAAGGTTCAGTTTTTGGAGCCACGAATTCCACAAATTGCACGAAGCGGGCTATGGGCTATTGATCCACGAAGGACACGAAGGACACGAAGGTTCAGTTTTTGGAGCCACGAATTGCACGAAGTAGAATTTCCAACTAATCACCGATAGCCAAAAGCCCATAGCTCCTGACCCTCTGCGCCTCTGCGTTAAACCCCATATTATGTTCTATGTTCTATGCTCTATGCTCTATGTTCTATGTTCTATGTTCTATGCTCATGCTCTATGCTCTATGCTCTATGTTCTATGTTCTATGTTCTATGTTCTATGCTCTATCCTCCCCATCCCACGCTTCGAGCACTAAGCGCCGCGTGCGATACTCGCCATACTGCTTCAGCTCTTTTTCTTTCAGCACTCGGAAGGTTTCGCCCGGGAAGTCGGGGCCATAGACCTCAGCCGGATCGAGGATGTAGCGCAGTTCGTCGCGGCTTAGCCCATACAATCGCGCAATCCGCGCATCAAGCTCGGCCCGCAATACCGCCCGCCGTTCGTCGCTCCAGCGGAAGGGTGGCAAAGCAAAACCAGCACGTGGGCTGAACCACTCTGGCGGCGCACCTCGGTTGCACTCGGCATTTTGGGCTAAAATGGCCTGCCGCCCCGCTTCGTCAAGCTCGGCCCATACATCTGCGGCGAACGGTTGCAGATCCCACGCGGTATAGACCAGCTCTAAAACTCGCGGCACGATGAAGGCTAGCTGGGCTGCATCAAAGCGTTCGGGTGGCAGCACGGGTAGTTGTTTGACATAGCTAAAGGTTAAATGTGTGCCACCAATCTTCTGTCGTACTATGTAGTCAAAGCAAAGGCTATTAACTATGCTTAAGAAGCAGGAAAACAAGCTAGAATTAATATCTGTTAGGAAAATCAAAGGTGCGGTATGGCCTACCGCCACTCGTGGAATCAGGCTAAAAATCGCCGTTCGTTCAACAACACTGCTAGTAATATCACGAAATACCAATAACCACTTATTTTGATGCTTACTTGGAATACGATCCTCTATACTCTCTCTATCAATCCAGTATGTGGGAATTGGAAGATCTTCTGGGTTGCCATAATCTGCACCATACCAGCCTTCATATTTTCTGGATAATCTGTTGCCAGCATTTTCTTTGCCTATGAGTGATGCAAATCTATGATCAAATTGCCATATCATTTTTGCTTCATATAAAGGCATTCTATCGCGTGAGGATTCGTTTTTAAATAAACCACTATCATTTGCCATATGAAACATTGTACCAAACGATATATTCCAAGGATTTTGTTTTGTTTTTTGGTTATCTAAGATTGGGGCAATCCGATAAATTTTTTTCGTTAACTGTGCATCAGTTTTAGTACGAAATATAGGGCAATTCAGAGTATTGGGATTAATTAAGGCGAATTCATCGCTAGTCATATTAAAATGTCTAGCATCCTGTTCTATATCACTAAAATACCTACATAAGAAAATGAAGTCAGGGGTTTCGCTAGAAATACCATTTCCTACCATTGTAAGTGCACAGAATTTGAAAGCGTTATGTACTTCAGGAAAAATAAATGCTTCATTTTCAAAACCAATCAACCTTTCTAATGATTGTTTCTTGATTAAATCGCCAAAAAAGGCTTTAGTTGTATCATCGGTGGCGATGCCAGTTGGCACAATAATGCCTGCGCGGCCTTTACGATTGATCAAATCGCGATCAAGCTCGGAAAACAAGGCATAGGTATTGACATCGCCAACTGCCGTCAGTGGGTAGCGCTGCGAAACCCGAATAAAGCGGCTAGCAGCCTCGGCAATATATTTGGCATGCTCAAATTTGGCATAGCGCTGTTGCTTGCTTGGTTCGTTGCTGCTGGCCCACGCCTTGAGCAACTTCTCACGTGCTGCTTTATTGGCCGCCTCGCGAATCTCGGCCACATCGACCCAATGCTCCTGCTCTTGCAGCTTGATCCGCTCCCACGGCGGGTTGCCCAAAATCACATCGAAACCACGCGGGCTACCTTCGCCACAAATATGCGGAAACTCCAGCTCCCAATGGAAAAAGCGCATTTCAGGCTGGTCGGCAAGGCCATCGACCCAAGCCAACAGGCCAGCGCTGACACTTTGGCGGGCCGTATCAAAGGCGTGCAAGGTAGCGCTAGTTGGAATCAGCCGCTCGCTATCCTTGGTGATCGGCTGGAAAAAAGCCGCCGTCCAAAGATTGTAGCGCGTCCAGTTTGGGCGTTCTTGCTCGCGCATGCGCGCATAGCCAGCCGCTTTGGCCCGCACTGCCGCCACGCTATCATCGGGCAGCGCCTCAAGTTGGCGCGTAGCTCGACCGAGCGTCGCATAATCAAGCTGGCTGGGCGCAAGATTCATGGTAATTTGGCCGCTGGCAATATCCTCGCGTTCGCGCTTGTTGCGTTTGCGCAAATTGCTCGCGATGGTTTTATCGTCGCCAGTCACTGGCTTAAACGCATCATCGGGAATCCCTTGATTAACCAGTTCTTCAGTTGCGCCAACCAAACTATTGCCCCAACGAATATGGGCATCGATAAACGAAAGCGGCATGCCCGCGCAATGGCCCTCGATCCACAGCGCCAATTTACACAAATCGACCGCCAACGGATTGAAATCGACTCCATAAATACAGTGGGTAATCACATCGCGCACCGCATGGCGAAACTGATCGGGGGTTGGCTGATCCTCGCCGGAGCGCACCCGTGCCAGTTCGCGCCCGATGCGGCGAGCGGCGGCCAGCAAAAAGTGGCCCGAACCACAAGCGGGGTCGCAGACCGTAATTGAAAGCAAAGCTTGTTCCGGATTTTTATCGCGCAAGCGCTCGGCAATAATTGGCTCAAGCGCACTCTTGATCAGCTCCTGCACCAATTCGGGGCGAGTGTAATACGAACCGGTGGTTTTGCGCTCGGTGCCAGCAACCAAATCGAAGCTTGTGCCAACGACCACCGGACGATAATCGAGCAACGACTCATAGACACTACCAAGCTCCTCGACATCGAGCGCCGCATAATTGACCCGCCGCAAAGCCCGCGACTGCGGATCGGCATAGATCGAGAGCGCCCGCAGCGCCGCTAAAACATCGGCATTGCGCAAATGGGCAGTTTCGAGCGCCCCAATTGCGCCTTCGCCAAACAAATCGCCATCAAGCGCCGCGATGCCCAAGCGATTGGCTTTAAGATCAGTGCCCTCAAAAATCCGAAACGTCTGTTGCAGCGCCAGCCAAATATCATCGTAAGGGCCGCGACCAGCGCCGCGCACCTCGGCCAAACGGCGCAAACGGCCAACGCTATAATGCTCATAATACAATTTCAACCGTTCGCTGGGCGTGCCACGCTGCGCCAATTCCGATAATTCATCGCTGGCAGTTTCCGCCTCGATCAACCCGCGATCCTCAGCGACCATCAAAAACAGCAAACGATAGACCAACTTGAGCAACTGGCGATAATATTCCAGCGGAGTTAATTGATTGGTGGCAAAGCGCTGGCGCAAATCGCTGTTACGTGGATGGCGCAACAAGCCTTGGCCCAGCAACTTGAGTGCCTTTTCAACCCCTTCGCGCAAGCCCTCGCGCACCCGACCGCCAGCCTCACGCGCCTGCTGATGGTATTGTTCGAGCAACGATTGGGTGGTATCGGCGCTGGTAATTGGCAAGCGCGTGCGATGCAAAATCCGATAAAGCAGCGCAAACTCATTGAACAACTGGCCAGTCACCAGCGACTCCAAATCGAACTCGACAAAACTTGGGCGAGTGGTTTGCGACGAATCACGCAGCAAGCGCAAACGCCTGCCATTGGTCACAATCCCCCAAGTGTGCTCAGTGCTATTGAGATATTCCTGCATCAAAGCGTGGGGCGAAATCCGTGGGCGACCACTTTCGGGGCGGCGGTCGATATCAGTCTTAATCCCTTCGATATGAATAGGCGGCGAATCATCGTGCTCATCAGCGGAATGACTGATAGCATAGGTGCGATTATCAACGCGGCGAGCGCTTTTGGTGCTGGTTGGCTCATAGCCGATCAATTGCAAAAACGGCTCGACCCAATAACGGCGGGTCAAGGTTGTGTGCGAATCTTGGGGGCGACGCTCGATTGCCGCCTGAAAAATCTGCCATTGCGCCCGCACTTGGCCCCAAGCAGCAGCAATATCATCGCTCATCCGGCGATTAGCAGGCAAGCCAAAATCGGCTGGGCGCTGACCAGCAAGGCTGCCCTGCTCACCCTCGGCAATCGCTTGAAGCATATCGGCAGGCAGCAACCCGCCCTCGGTGATAATCGCCGTATATTTCATCAAATTCCCCCAAACTTAGAATATGGCTATTGCTGATCCACGAAGTGCACGAAGGCCACAAAGGGCGAAACCGCGAAGAACGCGAAGGACGCGAAGGCTGTGTTCCACCCTGCATGCTTGCTTCCCCCTCGCTCTATGTTCTATGCTCTATGCTCTATGTTCTATGCTCTATGTTCTATGTTCTATGCTCTATGCTCTATGCTCTATGCTCTATGCTCTATGCCAAAGGCAACAACACATACAAGCCCAACACATCGGGCGGTAAATGCGGCTCGACGCTAACTTTGCCTGCCATGCGCGTAGCCGTGCGCACCCGCGAGTGCGATTCAGCCAAGCGTTCGGCGCGAGCATGAGCCAAACTGGTGAGATCGGCAGCGAGCTGCGGCAATAGATCAAGCGCCGCATGCAATTGGTGTTCGCGATCAGCGTGGGCAATATTAGCATCAGGCAAGGCATTGGTTAATAGATCAAGGGCCGTTGCTGGCTCAAGGCTACGAAAACCACCTGGCTCGCGCACAAACCCCGCCACCACCAACTCCTCGGCCAACAGCGGCTCATTGCGTTTGGTCGCAATCAGCATCCGCACCCGCAACAAGGCCAAAAAGGTGCGCCGTTCGACCGCTTTTGTACGCAACACCCCTGATCGCGCCGCCGGAACGGGCAAACCATCCTCGGGAGTCAAGGCAGTTTCCAAGGCATAATCAGCCAAAGCCATTGTCAGCGGATGATTACGCCCAACCAATAGCACGCCCTCAGCAGCAACCCCTGTGAACGTGATCAGTAGCTCAGTCGCCTTATTGCGCAACAACGGCTCGACCCGTTCGCGCACAGGCAGCGGCAATTGAATAATCGGCACGCGCCAATGGTCGGGAGCATGCGCACCCAGCGCCACCAATGGCGCACCAATTCGCTCGCAACTAGCACGCACAAATGAGCGCACCGTATCAGCATCGCCCAGCACCGCATCACTTTCCTCAAGCTCACGCGCCACCTCTTGGGGCTGAATCCGATGTTGGGCAAAACGAGTGCGGCTCTGCTCAGCTTGGTGTTCAGCTTGTGCCCACTGCAACTCGACCTCGGCCAAGGTTTGTTCAGCCGCCGCAAAGGTCGCCGGATCGATTGCCTCAAACATGGTCAACTGAGTTGCTGGCGGCTTAAACAAGGTTGCAATCAGCGCATCGACAACCGTTTCATTACTGACTGGCAAGGGCACGCTAATGCCAAGCGTGCGATGGATGGTGACCGCTTTGCGCAACAACACCCGCATCACCGCCTCGTCGATAGGGTTATCCTCGCCGCGCACCAAAGCCATACGCACAACTGGCGCTGGCTGACCATAGCGATCAACCCGCCCCTCCCGTTGCTCCAAGCGATTGGGATTCCAGGGCAAATCGTAGTGAATCACTGCATTGAAAGCCTCTTGCAAATTGATGCCCTCGCTCAAACAATCGGTTGCCACCAACAGGCGGCGGGGGCTAGCGCTCAATTCAGCAATTAAACTTTCGCGTTCTTCCTCGCTATGATCGCCAGTTACCGCCAAAATGCGCGTATCGTTGCCAGGCTTCAGGGCACGAGTCAACTCCTCGGCCACATACCTAGCTGTTGCGATATAGCGACAATAAATAATTGGCTGAAAATCATCCTTCAGCAAACGCGCCACGACTGGCACAATACTTTGCAACTTGGGGTCGTTTGCGCCGCGCAATTGTCGCGCCTTTTCAGCAAATTTTTGTAAGCGGGCGGCCTCGCTAGCAGTGCTGCCTTCCTCGATCACATGGGTCGGCTCAACATCATCATCAGCAGCGGGTGTGCTGCGGTCGTGAATCGCACTACTAAACAACTCATCATCAAACGTTAAACTCAGATCATCAGCTTGGGTCGTTGGATCTTTACGAGCGCGAGTCATCAAGGCTTTTTCAGCAGCGGCGGGGCTGCTCATTACACAGCGCAACAAGGCCAGCGCCGCCCAATAGCGCACCCGTGTGCGAGCCGCAACCCGTGGTGCATTAGCCTCGCGCAAGCTTTCGTGCACCAACTCGCGGGCAAACTCAAACACCTCATTAAACAAACTACGATAAGCCGATGATTGAGCGAGGCGATAGGTAATATCACGATTGCCAGTGGCATCACGCAGCATATGTTCACGCTTTGGAAACGGCGTTTCTTCATCCAACCAACGCACAACATCGCCACGGCGGCGCTGCACAAAATGTTGAGCCAGCAGATCGCGCTGCTTGGAGCTGAGGTTGGTCATCGAATAGGTTTCAAATTCAGGGCGCAGCAAACCCAACAACGACACAAAGGCATCCTCAATTCCACTGTGAGGCGTGGCCGACAACAACAACAAATGCCGTTCCTGATCGTCGGCTACCGCCCGAATCAGATCATAGCGTTGTTGTTGACCGGAGCCAGGGCCGCTTGGCCGCGCCGCCGTATGCACCTCATCAACAATCACCAATTCGGGGCAAGCTCGCAAAAAGTTCGCCCGATGCCGATCATGTTTAACGTAATCAATGCTAGCAACCGTAAAAGGATAATACTCGAAGACACTAATATCGCTGTTGGGCAGCGTGCGATCAAGGGCGGCGGCAGTGCTCGAACGCACGACGGTTGCCTCGATACCAAATTTCTGCTCCAACTCACGGCTCCACTGGTCGCAGAGATGCGGCGGGCACAGCACCGTAAAGCGCTTAATTTCACCGCGATCGAGCAATTCGCGCACAATCAGGGCCGCCTCAACCGTTTTACCAACCCCAACATCATCGGCAATCAGCAAGCGCACTGGGTCGAGGCGCAGCGCCATCAACAACGGCACAAGCTGGTATGGCCGTGGGCGTGCACCCAAGCGGCCCAACGAACGAAACGGCCCAGCCCCATTGCGCAAACTCAGGCGGGCGGCGTTACGCAACAACTGCCCAGCCACAAAATCGCCAGCCATGGCCGGATCAGGTGGCGGAAACTGGGCGGTTGTAACCGTATCGCCCTCGATTGGCAGATAAATTCCACAGCTTTCGCCATCAATCCCACCAAGTGGTCGCAGCTGCAAAATATCAGGATGGGTTGATGGTTGCACGACCCACTCACGATTCCGACAGCGAACAATCGAGCCAACCCGAAACTGCGCCATTCAATTCACCTCAAGGTTTTAAGCCCCTCACCCCCAACCCCGCTCCCACTGCGGCGGGCGAGGCGTGCTTTTGGTTTAGTAGTTCCCCCTCGCTCGTCTGCGGGCGAGGGGGCGAGGGAGTGAGGGCATGACCATCGACCGCAAATCCCACCCAATCATTGTTAAAAACCTATCCTTGTAAAGCAGGAGCTAGGGGGTGAGGGCATCTCAGCCCAGTATACCAAAAAATTTCACCGAACCGCATGCTAATGGTATACTGAGGCCCAGCAACCTAGAGGCAACCTACAACCTCGCGAGCACCAAAGGAGTTGACATCATGGCCCGAGTCGATGATCGTCCGCTGTTCTACGCCGCCGCTCAGAGCTTTGTTGATCGAGCACTGCGGGCTGACGATTCGCTATTTACGCCTGGCGTTGCTGTTTGGACTGCGGCCAACCTTGACGATCTCTACCAACGCTTCGTCGGCCAACCCGACGAATCAGCTGATAGCTTCATGATCAAATTCCAACGCCAACTGCATGAAGCGCAACCAACCATCATTCAGCTTGCTGCCGAACTCCAGTTTGTCTACTATCTGATTTCACGCAAAATCACCGGACGCGCCAAGCGCGACCAGATTAATACCATCCTCAAATGGTCACCCGAGCCAGTCAGCATTCCCCATGAGCTTGACGGAGCGCTTGATCAAGGCATCGCCAACACCGGCACAGCCTATCAGACCTACAAATTTTACCAACTAAGCTTTATCATCGAATTTATGCAACACTGGAAAGGGCTATCGCAGGCAGCTCGTACAACAGCATTGGCTGATCCATGGGAATTTAAGCAGATTTTATTCTCACTGCCAATCAAAACCGCCTATGCTGCCCGCGAAATGCTGCTGCATTTGGTACACCCCGATAGCTTTGAATCGATCGTGTCGCGTGATCATAAAGCTAATTATGCTCGCCAATATGCCCATCATAAACAAACCACCAGCAACGATATTGATCGCCAGTTGTGGGAGATTCGCCGCGCCTTGACCCCACAGTATGGGGCAAACTTCAGCTTCTATGCCATTCAACATGATGAAACTCAGCGGCCTGATTTCCCTGTGCCCCTGCCATTGGGGCCAAAACTACGCCCCTATATTCAGCTGGTAGCCATGCTCTCCACCAACAGTTACAGTGCCGAGCAAATCGTTGATGTGCTCGGGCAGGCCAACCCACCCTTAGTACAACTCACGGCCCGCCCCAATGCCGATGATCTGCTTGATGTATTGCAACTGTTACGTTTAGTTGAGCAACTGCCCGACGACCGCTATCGGCGCTGGCCGCACCTCAATGATCTGCATGAGGAAACCATGCTGCGCTATAGTGCGCTAACCCTCGTGCTGCCCGATAGCGAAGCCAACGACGATTATTGGCTACCAATTACGGCGATGCCCTTCGATGGGGTGGCCCGCCCTGCCGAAGCATGGCCTGGCCCGGCCTTGTTGCGTGATTGGTATCGCGAGGCTGGCTTGATTGAGCAGGGCGAGCATAGTTGGCTGCGCAGTCGCCCCGCTGCCTTACAACCCATAGCCAACCCAACCACCCCAACTGCCCATGCGATCAATAGCTTTCTTGAGCATATCGAACGCGTGCAACGCAGCCAACGCAGCACCATGGATAGCGCCTTGCAAGATCAACCGCTGCCGCAACTGACCACCGCCGTGCTCAACGAGCGCATCGCCGAACTGCAACGCGAACTGTTGGTCAACCGCATCACCCTACTGCGAATCTACCGCGCCCTGATCGCTGGCCAACATGTGATTTTGAGTGGCCCGCCAGGCACTGGCAAAACCCACTTAGCCCAACGCTTGCCCGAGATCTTCTGGCGCGATACTGATGCCAGTATCAGCTTGCGGATGCCAACCTCGCCTGCCTTACCACCGACCGAGCCACCAATTGAAGAGCGCCATACCCGCCATGGCTATGCCGTTCAAATTGAAACTGCCACCGAAACCTGGAGCAGCCGCGATATTATTGGCGGCATCGTGCCCCAGCTTCAGCGCAGTGCTGGCGGCAAAACCTTGGTATATGGAGTGCGCCATGGCTGCCTCACCAGCGCAGTGCTTTCGAACTATGCGGGCTACGATGGCGAAAACGTGCCCAACCCCGAAACCCTGCAACGCACTGAGGTGATGGTTAAACAGCAACGCTACCGTGGTCGCTGGCTGGTCATTGATGAATTTACCCGAGCGCATATTGATGCCGCTTTTGGCAGCTTGCTCACGACCCTTGGCGGCCAACGCAACGCCCCACTCAGCATCCCAACCGACGATGGCGTTGCAGTGCAAGTGCCTTTGCCACGCGATTTCCGCATCATCGGCACGCTCAACTCGTTTGATCGTCACTTTCTCAACCAAATGAGCGAAGCCATGAAACGGCGTTTTGTCTTTATTGATCTGTTGCCACCAAGCAGCGACGATGCCGATGAAGAGCAAGGCATCGCGGCCTATCGTGCCCTTTTACGCCTGAGCGACCAAAAACTCGATACCATCGCCAGCAACGATGCAGCCGGACGAGCCACGTGGCGCGGTGTGCTCAATGTTAATCGCGAGATCAATCGTGATGGTGACGGCTCACGGGTCAACTATCGGCTAGAGGTCGAAAATCAGGATGCCAAAGATGTATTGGATAGTTTCTGGCGCATCTTCAGCGCAATTCGGGTCTATCGCCAGCTTGGCACTGCCCAGGCCGAGGCAGTGTATGCCGCAACCTTTGCTGGTCATGCTATCGGCTTAAGTTGGCACGATGCGCTCGATTATGCGCTTGCCGATACCTTGGCCGACCAATTGCAAGTGCTCAATCGCGATGAGCAACGGGCCTTGTTGGCCTATCTGGCCTATGCTCACAATCCCAAAGAATTTAGTGAGCAGCTCAAAACGATCATCAAGAGCCTGCCGTTACCGCGCCAAGCCAGCCATTTAACCCAACTCCAAGCAGCTAGCCCCAAGCATGCTAGTGGCTCGATCAATACAGCCAACATTGATGAGCTAATGATGACGCACATTAGCCAAATTTTTGATCTCGGCACCGAACTACTGCTCGATCAAACCAGTCAATTTGCCCAACGCTTGCGCACGTTCAGCAGCGAACGAGGCCTGTGATGGTATATAGCCCAACACCAATTGAGCAAAGCACCTTCGCCAACATGCAAGCCCGCCTGATCGAGCTATTGCTACGCCACAACCAAGCCAATTTTCAGCAGTTTGTTGCAGCATTCGCAGGCTTTGCGATTGAAGATGACCCAACGCTGACCCGCTATCGCGATTTGGCCACCATGTTTCATCTACGCGATGAGCTGTTTGAGCATATTCTGCCGCGCATCGTGCGCCGCCTTAGTTTCGCCGCGCCGCGCAGTTTGGTGATTGAAGAACCACCAGCCCGCGGCCAGATCGACTGGGATCGCACGCTAGCAGCAACCTGGGATGAACGGCCAGGCGAGCCGCCGTTGGCCATGGTCACTCGCCAACAACGCCGCGATTTTGCAATTCCCGAGAATTTGCTGACTGTTGTGGCCCTGTTGGAATATCATCAATTGGGCGAAGCGCTGCTTTGGGATGAAAATCTCGCAGTTGGGGCGGCGGCCTTGCGTCACCCACTAACCGAGATTGTAGAACGCTGCGAGCGTGAGTTGGCATTTCCACAATTTGCCAGCTTGCGCAGCCAAGCCACCCAGATTATCGCTGGGCTGCATAGCGAGTATCCCGATGGCTCAAATTTGGTGCTACACGTCAGCAATAATTTAATTCCTGGCAGCAACAGCGCCTACCAAGATCTGATCGAGTGGTATCAGCGGCTGCATAACCTCCAGTTGCTGCGGCGACTCCCAACCAGCCCCGATCAAGAGCTATTGGGCAGCAACCCCGATCGCGACAATTATCTCTATCAGCTCTGGATTTTCTACGAACTAGCCGATTTATTAACTGAACAGCAAAAACTTGAGCTGATTGTTTACCCAAAAGTGAAGGCCAGCGTGCGACTCCAATTTCGCTGGGGTTCGGGTGACGACGAGGTGCGCTACGAATTGCGCCACGATCAAGCTGTGCCTAATCCAAGCGCCAACTGGACCACCAGTGCAGCTCGCGACCAAGTGCCGAAGGTGCGGCCCGACTTTTATCTGACCCGTATCAATCCCCCCATGCTCAAAATAGTCCATGAGGGGCAACAATTTTGGCGCGAGCCAGGCATCATCTGGGATGCCAAATACTACCGACCATTTGATCTTGATCAGCCGCACAAAGTTCCAGCTGAGCCGATCAAGCGCATGATTGCCGATATGGCGCTGTTGGGTGAGGAGCATGGCACCCTATTGTTTGCTTTTTTACGGCCCAATGCGAATGATCACAGCGAGCAAGCTGCCAACAGCGGCCCATCAACCGCAAACTATATGATTAATCCAGCACCAGGCTTAGCCCACAATGTGATGCCAAACCAAGCGGTGCATTTACACCAACTTCAGCCGCAAAGCAGCAATCAATTAACCAACATCCAGCAAACTCTGATCGAGCTGCTAGAAACTGCCCACAAGCAGCTGAGCCAACCGCGCCAGATCGCCTGTCATGGGATGTTTCTCGATACCCTCAGCACCACCGATCGCTTGCCGTTGCTGGCAAGGTATGGCATTGCTGGCAACGAGCTTGATGAAGTTGTGCTCTGCCCCAAACCCCATATTGGTGAGTGGCGCATTGATCTAGTGCATCGTGGGCGGCAATGTTGTGAAGATCCCCATGTTTGTCAGATTATCGGCTGGCCCAATCGCCGCAAGCCAATTCGCCCCTTGCGCACCGCTGCCGATCTGCTCAACGAACTCAAACATATTCTCGCCACCACCGATGAACTCGATGAGCAAACCCTGGCTCGCATCGTGAAAGAGGTCGAATCGCTGACTCGTCAGTTTGCCAGCATCAACAACATCCAATGGGAATACTACTTCAATCGAGTGCGTGATCTAGGGATGCGCCAAACCTTTGATCGGCTTGATACCTATGCCAAAGAGTCGTTGGCGCTCGCGATCTTCCTGACCGATCAGCTTGATAGCATCAATGCGCCCGATTTTTCGGCTCCGGCGATTCACATTGGCAGCGTGATGGAGCGTATGCTCAAAGAACGAGTTTTCACAGGGGTCAGGCTGCTAGGCGATTTGGCCAGACCACATAACCAGACTATGGGCAAACTGACCTTTTTAGAATACAAACCATGGGCCGATCAAGCCAATTGGGACTTGATTATGAAGCATGTGAAGCGCCATTGGCAGCCTGAAGTAACATTTAACGAAATGGACTATAGCTTCAATTTCATTAAATTTATTCAGTTGCTCAATCGGGTTAAAGATGCTCGCAACAATGCCGCCCACGTGGAACCTGTTTCGCGGACTGCCTATGGTGCGATGCAAGACCTCGTTTGCCAAATGAGTCCGCTTGGGCGTGGGTTGCTTGATGTGTTGTTACTTGCGTGGCAAGGATAGTGTTCCCTCACCCCGCCCCCTCTCCCACGGCAGTGGGCCAATGATCATTCCCCCCCGCTCGCCTGCGGGAGAGGGGGCTAGGGATGAGGGCATGGTTTCGATATAAACTTCCACAAGGCAGCACTAGCATTTAGAGGGCAAGATATGGATATTTTTCAGCTTCGCAACCAGATTATTGATCAATACAGTCAATATACCCAAGGGTTTCTTAGCATCCTTGATCCCGATATTCAGCAGTTTGTAACCAGCAAAATTCAGGGTGGTTCGCTCTGGCCCGATGCCTTAATTCAATTGTCGCCGGCCTACCAACAAGGGGGCACAGTTGAGGAGTTGGTTAACGCTCAGAAACTTCATCCATTATGTCAATATATTTTTCAAAAGCGTGATCGCCAGCAACAACTGCGTTCACTCAAGTTATACAGCCACCAAATCACCGCTTTAGGCTTGGCGCAAGAAAAACGCCATTATGTCGTGACAACTGGCACTGGCTCGGGCAAAAGTCTCACCTACATCCTGCCTATTTTCGATCATGTGCTTAAACATCAACCAGAACAAGGCAAAGTTCGGGCAATTATCGTCTACCCAATGAATGCCTTGATCAACTCGCAAATGGCAGCAATTAAGGAATTTTTAGGCCATCTAGGCGATGCTTGTCCAATTCGGGTCGAAAGCTATACCGGGCAAGATAAAGAAGCAACCAAACGAGCAATTCAAGCCAACCCACCGCATATTTTGCTCACCAATTATGTCATGCTCGAATTGATGCTCACCCGGCCCGACGAAGCGCCATTTGTTGATCAGCAGACGGCAAATTTACAATTTCTAGTGCTCGATGAGCTGCATACCTACCGAGGCCGTCAAGGTGGCGATGTCGCGCTGTTGGTGCGTCGTTTACGCGAACGCAGCGGCAATCCAGAATTGATTTGTATCGGAACCAGCGCAACCATGGCCAGCAGCACCGTCGCTGATGATCGCAAAAGCGCAGTTGCGGCAATTGCTAGCACCATTTTTGGCGTTAACATTCCTGCTTCGCAGATTATCGAAGAGCAATTGATTAAATCGGTGATATTTTTCGGCCAACCCTCGGCGAGCCAACTCCGCGAAACGTTGCTCCAGCCAATTCCGGCCACAATGGAATGGGATACCTTCAAATATCATCCGTTAGCCGCGTGGATCGAACAAACCTTTGGTATCACCACCGATCAGACCAATACCCTGAGCCGCGCCAAACCCAAAACCCTTGCCCAAGGCGCACAAGCGCTTGCTGACGAGACCGGAGTTGATCAGGCACACTGTTTACACCAGCTTCAGGCAATGTTGCAACTTGGTAGCACCGTTGAAGATGCGCTCAATGGTCGGCAGGCCTTTACCTTTAAACTGCATCAGTTCATCTCGCAGGGCGGCACGATCTATGCAACCCTAGCCCATCCGCCTGAGCGCAAACTCACCTCAGAAGGCCAACATACCATTGGCGACCGTGATAACCCACAGCTGTTATTTCCACTGGTCTTTTGTCGTAACTGTGGTCAACACTATT
The DNA here is from genome assembly GCA_020161265.1 of Chloroflexota bacterium. Taxonomy (NCBI): domain Bacteria; kingdom Bacillati; phylum Chloroflexota; species Chloroflexota bacterium. The sequence goes on from JAIUOC010000007.1 coordinate 199,423, forward strand.
ATCAATGCAATTACGATGCCCATTGGCAAACGCTCCTACCACGTCAGCCCTTTGCCCAAAGCCACGAGCAGAGCACCAGCATGCCTGGCTATGCCTTGCTCGGCGAAGATATTTGGAGCGACGACGCAATTGAGATGTTGCCAGATAGCTGGTTTAACAAAAGCACCAATGGCCGTGGAACAGTCAAAAAAGATTTTAAGCAGTTTATCCCCCAACGACTTACGGTTCGGACGAATGGCAGCCTTGGCAACGAGCATGATCCAACGGCATGGTTTATTCCAAGCCCGTTTCTGAGTTGTTTAAACTGCGGCACGCTCTATACCAAACGTGAGAGCGATTTTAGTAAATTAGCGCGGCTCAGCAGCGAAGGCCGTTCCACCGCCACGACGGTCCTCGCCTTGGCCACAGTCCAGCAGCTACGCCAGGCCTTGCCCGAGCAGCCTGCGGCCCAAAAAATGCTCAGTTTTACCGATAACCGCCAAGATGCATCACTCCAAGCGGGCCATTTCAATGATTTTGTGGGTGTGGCCCAACTGCGGGCAGCGATTTATAGCGCGGTTCGCCAACAGCTTGCTGGTCGCGCCCTCGACTACACCACGATTGCCCAAGCGGTGTTTGAGGCGCTTAATTTGCCTCAAACAGCCTATGCCAAAGAAGAAACTACACTGCCAAATAAGCGGGCAAAAATCGACGATGCCTTGATTCGCTTGATTGAATATCGGATCTACGAAGATTTACGCCGAAGTTGGCGTGTAACCCAGCCCAACCTCGAACAAGTTGGCTTGCTACAGATTGATTACGATGGGCTTGGCGATTTGGCCCAGCAAACCGACCTCTGGGCCAAACACGAGCTACTTGCCGCAACCCCCTCCCACCAACGGGAACAAATTCTGCGGACAATCCTTAATTATATGCGTAATGGCTTAGCGATCAATGCTCCATGTTTGCAAGAGCAGGAGCAAAAACGCATGGCCACCAGCATCGAAAACCTGCTCCAAGAATCGTGGCAGATGAATGAACACGAATTCACCTCAGCCAAACGCTTTATTGTGCCAACTTCCGACGGTAGAGGTTCGGGCGGCGGCCAGAGCTTAGGCGCTAGCTCAGCTTTAGGTCGATTTTTACGGGCGGAACAAACCTGGCCAAGCCTCACCAAAACCCTCAGCGAAAAGGAATATTGGCCGCTGCTCGAAGCGCTAGTCGAAGCCTTAGTTGGCAATATCTTGACCGATGTTGGCACGGGAGCCTCGCGCGAGCTGCAAATTAGCCGCGATGCCTTGCTCTGGCGAGCGGGCGATGGCACACCTCCGCCGCCCAATCTCGCTCGTTCGCGGATGCTCAAGGGCTTTACCCCAGCACCACGGCCAATCAATCGCTTTTTCCAAAATCTGTATCAGCATATGGCCCACAATCTGCAAGCCATGGAAAGCCGCGAACATACCGGGCAAGTTGCTCAAGCAAAACGCCAAGACCGCGAGCAACGCTTTAGTGCTGGCACCTTGCCTGTCTTGTTTTGCTCGCCAACGATGGAGTTAGGCATCGATATTGGGGATTTGAATGTGGTGCATATGCGCAATGTGCCCCCAACTCCCGCCAATTATGCCCAACGCTCAGGCCGCGCCGGACGCTCAGGGCAACCAGCGCTGATCGAAACCTACTGCTCGGTTGGCAGCGGTCACGACCAATACTTCTTTGATCGTCAGCCAGCGATGGTGGCCGGGGTAGTTGCCCCACCACAGATCGATTTGGTCAACGAAGATTTGCTGCGGGCACACATTCATGCAGTCTGGTTGAGTAAAACTGGCCTTGGTATGCAACATTCAATGTTGGATCTGGTTGATACTAGCCAAGTTGGGTATCCACTTTGGCCAGCGATTCAAGCCCAAATTCATCTTTCGCCGCCCCAACAAGCTCAATGCATTGAGGCATGCCAGCGCATTATCGATCAGTGCCAGATTGATCTGGCAACCTTGCAAAGCTTTGGCCCACAGTATGTCGAGCGCACCTTGGCTGAAGCTCCGACACAGTTCGATGCAGCCTGTGAGCGCTGGCGCGAGCTATATCGGGCTGCCGACGAGCAAGTGCGCGAAGCCCGCAACCTCATGGATCGTGGGCATCAACGCTCAGGTCGTAGCCCAGAGGCCGATCAAGCCCGTCGCCGTCACGGTGAGGCCTTACGGCAAAAAGATATCTTATGCAATCAATCGCGCAGTGAATCAGGCAGCGACGCAGATTTTTATCCCTATCGCTATTTTGCTAGTGAAGGATTTTTGCCAGGCTACAACTTTCCACGGCTCCCAGTTCGCGCCTTCCTCTGCGATCATACCGGCGATGGCGAGTATTTATCGCGGCCACGGTTTCTGGCCCTAACCGAGTTTGGCCCACGCAATATTATTTATCATGAGGGCAAACAATATCGGATCATTCGCTCAGCGCTCCCAGCCACCAATGCCCAGCAGCGTTTTATCCAAGCCAAAGTTTGCCTTATCTGTGGCTATTTCCACAACGATTCAGCTGTTCAGCTCGATGTATGTTCAAACTGTGGCGCACGATTCGATGAAAAAACCAGCGAATTACTGCCCGATCTGTTGCCGATGAGCACGGTAACCGCCCAGTCGATCCAACGCATTACCAGCGAGGAAGAGGAACGAATGCGCTTCGGATTTACGATCTCAGCTCATTACCAGTTTTCGCGCGATCACGTAGGACTTCGCCGGATCGCGGCCCGCACCAAGACAACCGCACTTAGCCTTGACTATGGCCATGCCGCAACCCTTTGGCGGGTTAACCATGGCTGGCGACGGGCCAAAATCAAAGGCTTCAGGATCGATTTGCAGTCGGGGCTGTGGGCCAAAAATCCCGAAGAAGATAGCACCACGTTTGACCCAATCAATGAGACTCGGCAGAATGTGCGGTTAGTCGTTAATGATACTCGTAATATGTTGTTGGTACAGCCAACACCCGAGCTAGCCGACAATTCCGAAGCACTATTTAGCCTTCAAGCGGCCTTGGTACGGGGCATTCTTGCAATATTCCAGCTAGAAGCACAGGAGTTAGAAGCGCAAGTGCTGGGTTATCAAGCCGATCGTCGAATGTTGTTATGGGAAGCATCCGAAGGTGGCGCTGGTGTGCTACGCCAGCTCGTGGAAGATCCACAGGCCTTGGCCCGAGTTGCCCGAGCAGCCCTAGAAATTTGCCATTTTGACCCCAACACTGGGGCAGAACAAATAGATCAGGCGGGTGAATGTGTCCGAGCGTGCTACCACTGCCTGCTCTCCTATAGCAACCAGCCAGAGCATGCCTATCTAAACCGCCATGCAATTCGTGATATGCTGCTGCAATTGACCCATGATCAGGTTGAGCACGAAGGAGGTTTGGATGAAACAAGCCTTGAGCACTTATTAGCCCAAACGCAATCTCGATTCGTGCGCGAAGTATTGGAATGGCTTGAGCAAAACGGCCAGCGCTTACCTGATGCCATTGAACCTGAGCTGCAAGGTGGTCGTCCGCATTTATTTTACGCGGCCAGCGCTGATAGCCCAAGCACCTGCGTGCTATGTACCGAGGCAGGCGAATCGCTTGATGGCTTGCGTTGGGATTTAGAAGAGCTTGGTGGGTATAAGGTGATTACCCTGCATCGCAACCAAGCTTGGCAACAGCAGATTATCGGCCAACAACCATTTATCAAAGCCTAGGCGCATCCTCTTATCCCAAATAGTTGTGGCGCAACGTGGCCATGATCAAGGACTTTCACCCGATCATGGCCACTGGATGCTAGCCGTCATCACCCATTACCACCTTCAACCAATACCCTATACTGTGATCACGATCGTGCGGATGAACATATGGGTTCTCCTTATTACTAAGCAACGTTTTCGCCCCAGAGTTTAGAATCGTGTGCCTGAACTAATTAATCCGATCGGCTAAGGCCTCTTTGACTGCTGCGCTTGCTCGCAACGAGCCATAGACTTTAATTGATTTGATCGTGGCTTGGGCTAACTCTGGTGAGATATCATTACTCAAAATCAGCAACCCTACTACCACAATTCGCGCTTGCTCATTATTGTGCTGCATGCGCTCCAAGCGCTCACGGTCAAATATAATCACCCCAATCACCGATGAGGTGCGCACAACCGCTTGCTTAATCGCCTCATCATGACCAGTGAGTTGGGTCCGAATCGCCGCGCGAAAAAAATCAGTTCGGCTCGAGTAAAACCCCTGATCAACCAATAAATCGATTTGACCAAGATCGACCACGCTTAGATTCATGGATACTTTTTCAATATCTGCCATATATCCTCCGTTTATATTCCAATTGGAATACAATGAGAATACAAAGGGATTATAAATTTGTCAAGCCCTAATTGCTAGGCGGACATAAAAGTAGCGATCGATTGATTATGTCAAATGAAATAACTACTATAAAAACTATTCAACCAAGCTTTCAGTAAATTGGCTTTTTAGCCAAGATTAAGCACTTTAACCAAAGCTATCTAGGTAAATCTGCCAAATTCTTCGGTTGAAACGAGCCAAAACTTACCAATTTTAGCGACGCGTTTGGGCAATTTTACTAAATAGCAATTAGGCAGCTTATTTATGCAATCTGCACAAATCATACTCCTTTAAGATCGTGCAATTTGTTGATTCAAGCCTATATTTGGATCAGGTATGCTTGGAGCTAGATAAATTCTTAGCATCGTGTTAACACCCAGTTAGCAAAAAACGGTTTTTGATTGTACGTTTTGTACAAGTGTCCAGCAAAAACCAACTTCAACCATTCAACACCCACAACCAACCGAGCACAACCAAACGATCCCCAGCGCTGCGGATCACGAGCGTTCAAGCAGTTCAGCGTCCGACATTCAGCACAAGTTAGGGAGACCGCGCAGCATGGATATGATTAACGGGGCAGATACCGTTTGGGTGCTTCTCTCAGCCGCTTTGGTTATGTTGATGACCCCAGCCTTAGGCCTCTTTTATGGTGGGATGGTTCGCCAGAAAAATGTGCTTTCAACCTTGATGCACAGCTTTTTTATGTTGGCCCTAATTAGTGTGCAATGGGTGCTGTTTGGCTATAGTTTGGCGTTTGGCCCTGATGTTGGCGGGGTAATCGGCAGCCTCGAATGGGCTGGCTTGCGCAATGTTGGCATCGAGCCAAACCCAACCTATGCGGCAACGATTCCCCATCAAGCATTCATGGTTTATCAAATGATGTTTGCCGTGATCACCCCAGCTTTGATTTCAGGTGCTTTCGCTGAACGCAAGCGCTTCAAATCCTTTGTGATTTTCTCGCTGGCTTGGTCAACCCTAATTTATGCTCCAGTAGCTCACTGGGTTTGGGCTGATGGCGGTTGGTTGCGCTCGCTGGGAGCCTTGGACTTTGCTGGTGGCACGGTCGTACACATCACCTCAGGGGTTTCGGCGCTGGTTTGTGCCTTGGTGCTTGGCCGTCGCTCAGGCTATGGCAAAGAAGCGATGGAGCCACACGACACGACCATGACCGTGATTGGCACAGCCTTATTATGGTTTGGCTGGTTTGGCTTCAATGCAGGTAGCTCGCTGGGTGCTGGTGGCTTGGCCGTTTCAGCCTTTGTCAACACCAACTCAGCCGCCGCCATGGCGATGCTGGCTTGGATGACCGCTGGCTGGATTCAACACAAACGCCCAAGCGTGCTTGGCGCTTCGGCTGGTGCAGTCGCTGGTTTGGTAGCAATCACGCCTGCCGCTGGCTTTGTTACTCCAATGGCCTCACTGATTATCGGCTTCTTAGCTGGTGGTATCTGCTACTTCGTGGTCGAAAACTTGGTGCGTGGTCGAGTTGACGATGCGCTTGATGTCTTCGGCGTACACGGTGTAGGCGGGGTGTTGGGGGCAATTTTGGTTGGCGTATTCGCCACCAAGAGCATCAATCCTGCTGGTGCTGATGGCGTACTCTCGGGTAATTTCAGCCAACTTGGCGTACAAGCGCTCACGGTTGGGATTGTAGCAATCTATGCAGCAGGCATGACCTGGGGCATTCTCAAAGTCGTCGATCTCTTGTTTGGCATTCGGGTTAGTGAAGCCGAAGAAGAACAAGGCTTGGATAGCAGTCAACATGGCGAAGTGGCCTATCGGATGGGAATTTAGTCATCGTTATTGATAAGGAGTTACACCATGGAATTTATCATTGCGTTGGTTTTGTTCGTAGCGTTGGTTGCCGTTTGGTTGCGCATGCCCCAAGGCGCTAAAGCCTAAATTACTCAACCAAATGCGGGCTATGGTTTCGACCATAGCCCGCATTCTAGTTTAATTGGCTTCCGCTTAGCCAAACCTGACTCCTGCACCTCAGCTAATTATTTGCGCCGTTCTCACAGCCTTCTTTGATCACAGCGATTTCGTCGGGCACTTCGACCGCCTCAACCGCGCCGCTGATAAATGGCTCAAAAAAGTTGGCAATAATCGCTTTAGCGGCTTCAATTTCGTTGGCGCGTTGTACATCGCGGCGTAATTGGTTGCTAGCATACAAGCCGATGCTGAATTGGCCGATCAATTGTTTAAGTTTACCCAGCGCTTGGCGCTCAACCATGGTTTCGGCACACATATCAACATAGCGCACCAGCAAATCGCGCTTATCGCTTGGCGTTGGCACAAACATGGGTTCGCCTGCCCGCAATTGAGCAATTTGGCGAAAAATCCATGGATTAGCCATAGCAGCCCGACCAATCATTACTGCTGCAACCCCAGTTTGCTCCAAACGCGCCAAAGCATCAGCTGGGGTGCGCACATCGCCTGAGCCAATTACTGGAATTGAGACGGCCTGAACCACCTCAGCAACCCGCGACCAATCGGCATCGCCGCTGTAGCCCTGCACTTTGGTGCGTGGATGCAAGGTAATTGCCGCACAACCAGCATCTTCAGCAATTTTAGCGGTATCAATATAATTTAGCGATTGCTCATCCCAGCCAGCCCGAAATTTGAGCGTAAACGGAATGTTGATCGCTGCATACACCGCTTTGAGCATTTGCTGCATTTTGGGTAAATCTTTGAGCAAAGCTGAGCCATGGCCGCCACCGGTAACTTTGGGCGAAGGACAGCCACAATTTATGTCAATTACATCGGGGCCAAGTTCTTCAACAAAGCGGGCGGCGGTTGCCACTAAATCAGGGTCGTTGCCCGAAAGCTGAATCGAAATTGGCCGTTCTTCGGGCAGATAATCCAGCAAACGATGGCGTTTCATGGCCTTGGGCGAAACACTGGCAGCATTGGTCATCTCAGAAACAACCAAGCCACAGCCACCCAACGACAACACCAACCGCCGAAAGACTGAATCGGTTACGCCAGCCATCGGGGCCAGCACCATGTTTGGAAAAATGCGCATTGAGCCAAGTTGAAATGATTCGGGCAATGCTTGGGTCAGAGTATCAGGCATAAGCTGCATCCATGTAATTGCGTTAATATGACAACAACGCCAGCATCAACCTGACGCTGGCATTGAAAAAGCCGTTTTTTGTATTATACGCCTATTCGCTAAGACTAGGATCAGCCAATTCGCGAATGACCCGACATGGATTGCCCGCTGCAAAGACATTTGCCGGAATATCTTTGGTCACCACACTGCCAGCGCCAATCGTGCTGTTATCGCCAATCGTCACGCCTGGGCAGATGATCGAGCCGCCGCCGATCCAAACATTTTTGCCAATCGTCACCGGAAAGCCTAATTCTGGCCCTTTGATCCGTTCACTCGCGATCAGCGGATGGCTGGCGGCATAAATTTGCACCGCAGGCCCGCACATCGTATTGTCGCCAATCGTAATGTAGTTACAATCGAGAATCACACAATTGGCGTTAAAAAAGACGTTATTACCCAAACGAATGTGCGCCCCGTAATCACAGAAAAATGGCGGCTCAATCCAAACATTTTCGCCAATTTGCCCAAACCACTCACCCAACAACGCTCGCGATTGCGCTGGCTGACCTGGCTCAATTGCATGGAATTGGCGACTCAAGCGACGGCTTCGCAGCGAAAGCGCCTGTAATTCAGGATCAAAGGCTGAATATAATTCGCCCGCCAACATTTTCTCACGTTCAGTTTTGCTCATTGATGCTCATCCTCAATAACGACATTGTTTAAATTTTAGCATACTGAAACGTTTTTGAAAATGATTCAGCCCTACGAACGATTAAGCCAGCGCTAAAACACTATCAAAGCCAATCCGTTTGCCAATCGAGCGAGCCAAGCTTGGAGTAAAGGCCGCCCGTACTACTAAGCGACTAAATTGCACGCCCAACCACGTCCGTGGCACAAAGGTTAAGGCAACTCGCCGTGCGCCAGCTTGTTTGCGCTCAACAAAGGGCCGCATGCGTTGCTCATAGGCCTGGAAAGCGGCTTGATGATCGGCAGTTTTGGCTAATTCTTCGGCTAGCACATACGCTCCGCCCATGGCAGTCGCCGCGCCTTGGCCAGAAATTAATGTCAAACAATGGGCAGCATCGGCCACCAAAGCTACCCGCCCTTGCGACCAACGCGGCATACGAATTTGGCTAATCACATCGCAATAAAAAGCACTTTGCTGATTAATCGAATCAATCAATTGGGGCACGAGCCAGCCTGCCTTGCGATATTCAGTTTGAAGCATGGCTTTGCGTTGATCAGGCGCTGGCAATTGGGTTTGCTGTCTCCGATAAGCTAGCATCATCAAAAAACCGCCACGCCGATCGGGGTAAATTGTTGCTTGGCGTTGTGGCTCGATCAACATCGTGGCATTCGCGCCATAATTCTCAAGTTGGGGCACTTTGAAGGTCGCAAACGTATAGCCCAAGGAGTGGGCAAACTGGCTTTCAGGGCCAAACAGCATTTGGCGCACCTGCGAATGAATCCCATCAGCGCCAATCACCAAATCGAATTGCTCAACCCGACCATCGTTGAAGCGCACTTCAACATACTCAGCATACTGCTCTAAGCGCACAATTGTGGTGGCATAATGCACTGGTAGATCGCTAGGCAAGGCATCAGCCAAAACTGCCTCTAATTCAGGCCGCATCAGGTGCAACATTGGGTGCGGCAAGGCTTCGCGCAAAGGAGCTAAAGGTTGTTTGACGATCGTTTGGCCTTGGCTATTTTTGAGCACCATTGATTCAACCTGAATTTGACGGCCTTCGAGTTCGGCCAAAATGCCCATACGCTGAGCCACATCCCAGCCACTGCCACTAAAATCGATGCCATAGCCCTCGTCGCGGCGCTGGGCTGCTTGCTCGATAATCGTGGGTTGTTCGCCATGATGCTTGAGCCAATAGCCAAGGGTCAAGCCTGCAATGCCCCCACCTACAATCAAAATTCGGCGTTTGTGCTGCATTGTTCTATCCTCAATAATAATTGACTGACCAGTCGGTATATTATTAAGTATAAACGGCTTTTTGCCGCTGTCAAGAGGAATGCCTCAAGCAGCTTATAGGCCAAACTAGTGAAATAATCCTCTAGAGGCAATTTTGTTCACCCTAGATGGGGTGCTAGACACACAAAAGCCCCACGATAGCAAAACTTATCGTAGGGCTTTTGGGCAACTATAGAAGGATCGGGGAATGTATCCTGTGTGGAACCTAGATGGCAGTCGTTCTCTACTTGTCTATCCCGCTACTGGCAGATCGACAATGAGGGCATCAGTACCGATCGACCGAATCTGCTCTGTGGACAACAACGTGCGACCACGCAAATCCTGTAACAATCCTTGTTTGAGTTGATAGCCAAGAATATGGCCACGCTCATCAATCTCCACATCGGCAACGGTTCCTAGTTGAGTTCCATCCGCCGTGAGGACGGTGGTTCCGGTAATTTGGTGGGCCTGTTTGATTAGGGCTGCCAAATCGGCATTCTCGCTAATCGGCGTGGTGATAGGATCGCCACCAACAAGCACGACATCACCAAGGCTCACAACCTGTTCCCAGCGAATTGCCTGGGCGGAACGCAACAAACCGCCGCGATCAGTTAGGATCGCCACCACGCGGGTTGGTGGTTGATCAAGGACGACATCTTGCACGGTGGCCATACGTTCCCCCGTAGCTTGGGCAATGACGGATTTTCCAAAAAGGCTATTGATAGTTGGCATAGATCCGGCTCCTTTCGAGTGCTCATGCGAGTTGCTGCTTGAGCTATAAAGCACATCGTGTTCCACGAATCGTCAATCATGGTTCTTTTGCAGGCACTATGCGAGGCGTGGATGAGGCAGGGCCGCTGACTGTTGCTAGGCTGCGCCAGCAGATTTAAGCGCGGGTTTTTTATCTATAAATAGTAATTTTAACAAATACTTGACAAATTCATTAAATTTCTATAAAATCTTTATAATTTCAATGAAATAAGTAAGGTTCAAGTCCATAGGCCAAGAAGTGACAATCAATGGAGGAATGTCATGAATGTTGCGTACCGAAGGACGGCCAAGCTCCGAGGAGCATTTTCGCTAACGATCACCCTCGCGCTCCTGGCGGGCATGTTGCTCACACGCGGCACACCAACGCAAGCGGCAGGCAATGCAGACTGTCGGCCTGATGGGATGGCTCCAACCGCTGGAGTCGATACGCCCTACTGTACCATCTACGATACTGCTGGCCGCGAGAAAATGGGCAGCGATCATCCCCGTCGGATCATCGGTTATTTTCCCAGTTGGCGCACTGGCACCAATGGACAGCCAGCCTACCTCGTCAACAATATTCCTTGGAACAAAATCACTCACATCAACTACGCTTTTGCCCACATTCAAAATAATCGCATCTCGGTGGGCAGCAACACCGCCACCAATCCCTCAATTGGCATGATTTGGCCAGGTGTAGCGGGCGCTGAAATGGACCCAGCCCTACCTTATAAAGGCCACTTCAACCTTTTGACCCAATACAAACGCCAAAATCCCAACGTCAAAACCTTGATTTCGGTTGGCGGTTGGGCGGAAACTGGTGGCTATTTTGGCGATAACGGCGATCGGATTAGCGATGGTGGCTTTTTCAGCCTAACCGTCAATGCCGATAACAGCGTCAATACGGCTGGCATCAATACCTTTGCCGATTCAGTCGTGGGCTTCTTGCGTGGCTACAATTTCAATGGGGTCGATATCGACTATGAATATCCAACCTCGATGAAAGACGCAGGCCATCCGCTCGATTGGGTATATGCTAACCCACGCCGTGCTAGCCTGATGAAAGGCTATGTGGTGTTGATGAAAACCCTGCGCGAGAAACTTGACGTTGCTGGGGCCGCCGACGGCAAATATTACATGTTGACGATTGCCTCGCCCTCATCAGGCTACTTGCTGCGCGGTATGGAAACCTACCAAGTAACTCAATACCTCGATTATGTCAATGTTATGTCGTATGACTTACATGGTGCTTGGAACGAGTATGTTGGGCCAAATGCTGCGTTGTACGATGATGGCACAGACGCTGAATTAGCGGCGGCTGGGGTCTACACCACCGCGCAATATGGCGGGATTGGTTATCTCAACACCGACTGGTCGTATCACTACTTCCGTGGCAGCATGCCCGCTGGCCGGATCAACATCGGCGTGCCGTATTACACCCGTGGCTTTAAAAATGTCACTGGGGGTACAAATGGTTTGTGGGGCAAAGCAGTTGGCTCAAATTGTCCAATTGGCTTGACCAAGTGTGGCGATGGTGCACGTGGCATCGACAATATTTGGCACGATATTGAAAATGGCCAAGAAGTCGGGGCTGGCGCAAACCCAATGTGGCACGCCAAAAACCTCGAACAAGGCCTTGCTGGCAGTTATATCAGTCAATTTGGCCTGAATCCAGCCACCGACCCCGAAGATCGCTTGACTGGTACGTATGTCCGTCATTACAGTAGCTCACTGGTTGCCCCATGGCTTTGGAATAGCCAAAAACGCGTGTTTATCTCAACTGAAGATGAGCAATCGTTGGGAGCCAAAGCTGATTATGTGGTCAACAAAGGCTTAGGCGGGATTATGTTCTGGGAGCTTTCGGGCGACTACGACTGGCACGCCGACCGCAACAATGGCCAAGGCGAATATTTCATGGGCGACACCATGACCAGTTTGCTCTACGACAAGTTCCGCAATGCCCCAGCCTATGGAGCCAATAAATCAAACCGCACATTGCCCAGCAACTTGCTCGATATCAAGGTTGATTTCACCAACTGGCCAATTGGCGATAACAATTATCCAATCAGCCCCAAAATGGTGATTACCAACAACTCAAATGTGACTATCCCAGGTGGGGCAACCTTTGAATTCGATTATGGTACATCAGCTCCTAACAATGCCAAAGATCAATCGGGCTTCGGCTTTACCGTCACCAGCAGCGGCCACACTGGCAACAACGTCGGTGGCTTACGTGGCGATTTCAACCATATTCAATTCAAATTCCCAGGCTGGCAAAGCTTGGCTCCAGGGGCAAGCGTAACGATTGATTTCGTCTACTACTTGCCAATGAGCACTCCATCCAACTGGACGGTCAACTTTGGTGGCACGACCTATGGCTTGATTAGCGATTACCCACGCGGCAATGTAGTTGTGCCAACGCCAACTGTGGGCAACCCAACCAATACTGCGGTTCCACCAACCAGCACGCCACGCCCGACCAACACCCCAGTTGGTCCAACTTCGACCCCAACTCGCACGCCGATCGCGACTGCCACCAACACGCCTGCACCAAGTGCCACCCCAACCCAACCAGGCACATGTACTGCGCCAGCGTGGGAAAGCAACAAAATCTATCTGCGTGGCGATGTTGTTTCATACAACAACCATCACTGGTTTGCCCAATGGTGGACGCAAAATGAAACACCTGGCAACGCCCAAGTTTGGCTTGATCAAGGCCTTTGTGGCGGTGGCAACCCAACCAATACACCAGTGGTTCCACCAACCAACACGCCACGGCCAACCAACACACCAGTGGTCCCACCGACCAACACGCCAGTTCAGCCAAGCGCAACGCCAACCAATACGACTGGAGTGCAACCATGGGCAGCCTATGTTAGCTACGCTGCTGGCGCGAAAGTCAGTTATAACGGCGTAACCTATACCTGTCTGCAACCACATACTTCATTGCCAGGCTGGGAGCCAAGCAATGTTCCAGCGCTCTGGCGAGCCAACTAGGTTTCGCCATTGTTCAACCACCCCCACCTGCGATCTAGGCCATCGCAAGTGGGGATTGGCTTTTTAGCACCAAAAAAACCACTCTCGCGCTAGGCCTTCGCGAGAGTGGTTTGCTGCTGTGTCAAACGATAGCGTTAATCTAGTTAGGCCGAATTGTTGGGGTTGCCGTCGAATTGCTTGGCGGCGGGGTTGGCAGCGGCGTGCTGGTTGGCAGCGGCGTGACCGTCGTTATATGTGGTGTGCGGGTTGGCAACGGCGTTGGCGTTGAATGACTTGGCGGTGGTGTCCGCGTTGGCGGTGGTGTTGCACACACTGGATTATTACATGGGCTTGGCGTTGCTGGTGGTGGAATAGTTGGTTCCACCGGATTACATGGGTAGCCATTTGGCACACAGGTTGGGGTTGGTGGCAACGCCGTTGGCAATGGTTCGCCCGTTGGTGGTGGCGTTGGGCACACAACCGTGCCACATGGGAATGGCGTTGCGGTTGGAGCTGGTGGTAGGGTTGGGCACACTGTGCTATTGCATGGATTTGGTGTGCTCGTTGGTGGTGGCGTTGGGCACACCGTGCTATTGCATGGATTTGGTGTGCTCGTTGGTGGTGGCGTTGGACACACAGCACCATTGCATGGCCGTGGCGTATTGGTGGGTACCGACGGCTGGGTTGGCGCTGGAGTTGGGTATGGCGCTACCACGGTTGGCTCTGGAATAAGCGGCGTAGCCGTTGGCCAAGTTGGATTACATGGATTGGTGGTGCTTGGCTCACAGGTTGGCACAGCCGTTGGTGGGCCTTGGGTTGGCACACGAGTTGGCCAAGTTGGATTACATGGATTGGTGGTGCTTGGCTCACAGGTTGGCACAGCCGTTGGTGGGCCTTGGGTTGGCACGCGAGTTGGCGGCACGCTTGGCCCACAGCCGCCAGTGCTGTTTGGCACACAGGTTGGCGGCACTTGGGTTGGCACGCGAGTTGGCGGCACGCTTGGCCCACATGGATTGGTTGTGCTTGGCACACAAGTTGGTCGTGGGGTTGCCGTAATACTTGGGTTACAAGGATTGTTGGCTGAACCTGGTTCACAGGTTGGTCGTGGGGTTGGCGGCACACTTGGATCACAATTGTTGGTCGTGCTTGGCACACAGGTTGGCGGCACTTGGGTCGCCACGCGGGTTGGCGGCACACTTGGATCACAATTATTATTAGCCGAGCCTGGAATACAGGTTGGCCGTGCGGTTGGTGGCACACTTGGATCGCACGGATTGGTCGTGCTTGGTTGGCAGGTTGGGCGAACCGTAGCAGCCTGAGTTGGCTGAGGTGTCCGCGTGGTTAATGCCGCTACTTCGCCATTATTACCAGTCTCGACGGGTTTGACCGCCCAGACTCCTCCGGCAATTAAGATCATCAGGCCCAAGGCAAAAGACCACATAACCATGGTTTTTGTTCGAATCATGGTGGTTACTCCAAGTTTGGTGCGGATAGATCGCACCTGTTCGGTCGTAAGTTGCAGTGTGGCGATTGGCAACTGTTCCAACAACTGACTGGTTGTTTGTTGCCGCAGCAACACTTGGCGACAAGTAGCACATTCAGCAACGTGAGTGTTCACCAATTGCCATTCATCCTCAGTCAGATGTTGCCAATCGCTGAGGAGCGGCTGAAGATCATGACACTTCATGGCCACGTTCCTCCTCGTATAAATTCCGAAAACGATCACGGGCCCGTGATAATCGTTTGCGGACTGCGCCTAATTCTTCACCATTTAATTTGGCGACTTCGGCTGGGCTACAGCCAGCATAGTGCACCATCAACAGAACTTCAGCATCTTGCGGCTTGAGTTTGGCTAAGCAGCCACGGATCGATTGGGTCGTCTCGACAGCTTGATCGAAGTTGGTGGTTTCGGGCTGCCAGCTGCGCATAAACCAACTCCAACGCCGCTGCCGACGCAGATGATCTAATGCAAGATTACTGGCGATCCGAAAGAGCCACGCTTGGGGAATGGCAGGCAAGAGCGCTGGGTCAAGCACCTTCATAGCGCGGAGGAAGGTTTCTTGCACCAAATCGGCTGCTTGTTCCGGCTGACCCACAATTCGCGTCAAGTAGCGAAACATGGCATCGTGATGGTCATCAAACCATTGGCTAATTACTTGGGTAACCGCCGTTTCACGTTCTGTTGTGTGCACATATGGAATAATCATAGGCTGCTTGCCCCGGCCGTAGCATGCTGTCTGCAATTAATGACGAACAGCCTGCCCAAAAGTGGACAGGCCTGCCCAAAATTGCTCAAAATTGACCAAAATTACCACCGGTATCGTTTTCGCAAACTTTTTCGTAAGGTTGCAGATCTAGAGTGACGCTAGCAATTGATTATAGTACTGAGGTCATAGCCCTGAATGAGTGACTTGAAGTTGTTTACCCATGATTATCGGCCAACCTTGTGGCATAAATTGAACCAAACCCAGCCAATTGTGGCGATTTTCTTTCGAAATTTAGCCTGCACGATGTGCCAAGGAATGCTGCGTGTCCTCGAAGGCTACCAGGATCAATTTCGCCAATTTCAGGCTCAGCCAGTGGTTTTAGCCAAAACCAACCCCGCCAGTTTAGCAGGCTTTATTCAACACTTCCGCCCACAATACCCCATGCTCAGCGACCCCTCAGGCGATGTTTTTCGCGCCTATAGCAACGCCAGCGAGCAACTCGAATTTCAAGGTGGGATTTTGGTCTTACCACCACGCTCAATCACTGCCGTCTTTCGATTTGTGCCCCAAGGCCTTGAGCAGCAAGTACCAATCAACGAGCTTTTGGAGTGCGTCAAGACGCTAAATTACTATCGTTCAAGCATCACGGCCTAGCAGTTGGCGATATTGGCGAGGGGTCAGGCCGGTAATTAGCCGAAATTGGCGCGAAAAAGCACTATGATCAGCATAGCCACAGGCGGACGCAATCGCCGCAATCGAGCTATTTCCCGCCAGTAGATTAATACTGGCATCAATTCGGGTTTTAATCAGCAGTTGCTTGGGGGTTAATTCAAAAATCTGTTGAATTGCCCGTTCGTATTGGCTCAACGAAAGCTGCGCAATGGTTGCCAATTGTTGAATTGTGGCAATTTCACCAAAATGCTCGGCTAAATATTCGACTGAGCTAGCAACGCGCCGCCAAGTTGGGGCATTGCGATTGGGGCTGCGTAAATCGCGCGAAATACCAACCAAGCCCGTAACAACGCCGTTACGGTCGCGCAACGGGCGCTTGTGAGTCACACACCAACCTATCCGCAAATCAGGGTAAATATGCACTTCTAAACGATGATGCAACGCAACCCCAGAGCGAATCACCTGCTGATCTTGGCTGGCATAGCTAGCGCCCAACTCCAATGGAAACACTTCTTCGGGCAAACGCCCAATTAATTCCTGCTTACTACGACAACCACAACGTGCCCGCAAGGTTTCATTGACCACCTGATAACGCCCCGAACGATCCTTGCAGAAAAACACTACATCAGGCAAAAGATCAAACAACGACACGAGTTGGGTTACATCTGGATATTCAATTGTGCAAAAATCCGCATGCTGCATAGCCCAATTGTACAAGACAAATCGCCACAAACGCGCTATTGTAAATATCAGGGGTTAGGGGCTAGGAGTCAGAGGCTAGGGATCAGAGGTCAGGAAGGTTTAACACAGAGGCGCAGAGAATTAGGCTTCAGGCTATTGGCTATCGGAACATACAGTGGCATTTCAACGGCATTTCAACAAATAGCCTCGTCAAAGAAGCGTAACAACATCCCATAGCCTAGATAGTAGGGGTGCAGGGGATGAAAACCCCTGCGTTTCCCGCCTTGAGGCGGGACGGAAGGGTGGTGACCACCAATGATTCTGCTATCTCAATGATTATGGCAAAAAAGCGTAACAACATCCCATAGCCTAAATAGTAGGGGTGCAGGGGATGAAAACCCCTGCGTTTCCCGCCTTGAGGCGGGACGGAAGGGTGGTAACCACCAATGATTATTGAAAAACCAGAAGGAGCAACAATGCGCCTTGCTATTGTCGATTCGCATACTGCTGGCGAACCAACCCGCATCGTGATTGCTGGTGGCCCCGATCTTGGCGGCGGAACCGTTGCCCAACAACGCGACGTACTAGCCCAACACCACGATTGGCTGCGCTCAGCGGTTGTCAACGAACCACGCGGCTCGGATGTGTTGGTTGGTGCGCTGTTATGCCCACCAAGCGATCAACGTTGCTGCACTGGGGTGATCTTCTTTAATAATGTTGGCTATTTGGGCATGTGCGGCCATGGCACAATTGGCTTAGTCGCAACCCTCGCCTATCTTGGCAAAATTGAGCTTGGCGAGCATCTGATTGAAACGCCCGTTGGGATTGTTAGTGCCACATTACACGCCGACGGCCAAGCAACGATCGAAAATGTGCCAAGCTATCGTTATCGCGCCAATGTTCCAGTCGATCTGCCAAATCATAGGCGAATTCATGGTGATATTGCTTGGGGCGGCAATTGGTTTTTCTTGGTCAATGACCATGGCCAGGATTTGCAATTGACCAATGTTGAGCAACTAACTGCATTTAGCTGGCAGATTCGCCAAGCGCTCGAAGCTGCAGGCATCACTGGCGCGGACAATGGGCTGATTGATCATATTGAATTATTCGGGGTAGCCGCTGAGGGAGCCAACAGCCGTAGTTTTGTGCTCTGCCCAGGCAAGGCCTACGACCGTTCGCCCTGTGGCACGGGCACAAGCGCCAAATTGGCCTGCCTCGCCGCCGATGGCAAATTAGATCCCAATACGCCTTGGGTCCAAGAAAGTATCATCGGCAGTCGCTTTCAAGCCGAATATCGCCAACACGAACAGGCGATTATTCCTAAAATTACTGGCTCGGCCTTTGTCACGATCGAAGGCCAGTTGATTTTGCACGAAGCTGATCCATTTCGCTGGGGTATTCAATGAGCAGCGTGATCATTGTTGGCGGCGGGATTGTTGGCTGTGCAGTGGCACTGGAGTTGGCGCAAGCAGGCTGGCAAGTCACGCTGATCGAACGCGATTGCCTTGGCAGTGGCGCGACCGCTGCTGGCATGGGCCATATTGTGGTGATGGATGAGGGCGAGGCTCAATTAAAGCTGACCTTATTTGGCCAACAGCTTTGGCAAGCGCTCACCGCCGACCATCCGCAACAACACGAATATCATGCTTGCGGTACGTTATGGGTTGCCACCGATGCCGAAGAGTGGGATTTGGTGGCTGAAAAAGCCGCAGTTTATCAGCAATATCAGATTGCCTGTGAAATTTTGGATGCGGCGGCGCTGTATGCCCATGAACCAGCTCTACGAGCAGGCTTGGTCGGTGGTTTATTGGTTCCTAACGATAGCGTTGTTTATCCACCAAAAAGTGCAGTTTATTTATGGCAACAAGCTGAAAAGCACGGAGCCACGTTGGTTTATGGTGAAGTTACCACAATTCAAACCAATTATGTTCAATTAAATGATGGTCGCCAACTCAGCGCCGATGCGATTGTGGTTGCTAATGGCCAGCGCTGCATCGACCTCTTGCCCGAATTGCCAATTCGCGCCAAACGCGGCCAGTTGGTGATTACCGAACGTTATCCCGCGCTGATCAAGCATCAATTAGTCGAATTGAGCTACATCAAAAATGCGCATGCCAGCAGCGGCGATTCGGTGGCCTTCAATCTTCAGCCCCGACCCAACGGCCAATTGTTAATCGGCTCCTCACGCCAATTTGATCGCACTGATCGCCAGATCGATCAGCAATTGTTAAGCCAGATGTTGCGCAAGGCGATTGACTATGTCCCAGCCCTCGCCGATGTGCGTTGTCTGCGCACATGGACAGGCGTGCGGGCGGCCTCGCCTGATGGTTTGCCGATGATCGGCCAGCATCCAGAGCGTGCAGGCCTATGGTTGAATGTTGGCCACGAAGGCTTGGGCATAACCACTGCCTTGAGCAGCGCCCGCTTATTGGCCGACCAAATGCTTCAGCGCCCATCACACCTTGCGATCCAGCCCTATTTGCCACGCAGCTTGCAGCAGGAGCAGCCGCAATGAAGCAAATTCGCATTTCAATCAATGGTACAGAGTATCACGTAGCTGAGCATAGCAATCTAGCGGCGGTGCTGATGGATAAAGCCATCGCCAATCGACGTTCGGTCACAGGCGAGCCACGCATGGCGGTTTGTGGGATGGGCAGTTGTGGCGAGTGCCGCGTGACCATCAATCAGCAAGCTCATCAATTGGCCTGTTTGCAGCAATGTTGCGAGGGCATGGAGGTGAATTGTGAGCCTTAATGTCGTGATCGTTGGCGCTGGGCCAGCCGGATTGGCCGCAGCTTGGAGCGCCAGCCAAAGCAACGCCAACGTCACCCTGATTGATCAAGCCGATCAGGCTGGGGGCCAGATTTGGCGCGGTGGCCAAGGTTATGCGCCCAAGCGTTATCAACATTTGTTTTTTCAACATACCGCACTGCAATATCGCAAACAAACCCACGTGCTTGGGGCAAGCGAGCAACAATTGTATTTAGCCACGCCCCAAGGGCCGCAACAACTGCGCTACGATCGGCTGATTTTGGCCAACGGCGCACGCGAATTGTTCTTGCCATTTCCAGGCTGGACGTTGCCCAAAGTGGTGGGCGTAGGTGGCTTGCAAGCGTTGGTCAAGGGTGGCTTGCCAATCGTTGGCAAACGAGTGGTAATTGCTGGCAGCGGGCCATTGCTAATTGCAGTTGCCAGCCAATTAAAGCAGCGTGGCGCAATCATCAAAGCCGTGGTTGAACAAGCACCTATCGCCCAGCTTTTACGCTTTGGGCGGAGCTTGGTTGGTCATCCTACAAAAATGCTGCAAGCCGCTCAAAGTGCGCAAGCCTTAGCGAATACACCGTTTTATGTCAATACATGGATCATAGCGGCTGAGGGTGAAGGAGAAGTGCAGCAAGTCCAATTAAGCAACGGTCAACGGATCGAATGCGATTATTTGGCCTGTAGTTGGGGATTAATCGCCAACACCGAGCTAGCTCAGCAACTTGGTTGTCGCCTTGAACAAGGTTTTGTCGTCGTTGATCGCAGCCAACACACCAGCCGCGACCAGGTATATGCAGTTGGCGAATTAACGGGGATTGGTGGCGAAGATAAAGCCGTGATCGAAGGCCAAATTGCTGGGTTTGTGGCAACTGGCAATTATCAAGCAGCCAGTCAATTAGCGCAGCAGCAAGCCCAAGCTTGGCAATTTAGTCAACAATTAGCCGCAAGTTTCGCCCTACGCCCCGAATTGCGTCAACTTGCCCAAGCCAATACCATTGTTTGTCGTTGCGAAGACGTGACATTTGGGCAATTGCAAAGCCAACCAAGCTGGCGCAGCGCCAAACTACAAACTCGCTGCGGCATGGGCATTTGTCAAGGGCGGGTGTGTGGCGGGGCAACGCAGTATTTATTCGGTTGGAGTCAAGATAGCGTGCGCTTTCCAATTCATTCGGTCAGCGTCGCCGATTTAGTTATGGAGTCAGTATGAGCATGTGGCATGGAGTTATTCCAGCAATCACCACCCGTTTTAATCACGATGGTAGCGTTGATCATGGATTTTTGGCCGAGCACTGTGCTTGGATGTTGGATGCTGGCTGTGTTGGGATCGTGCCGCTTGGCTCGCTGGGCGAGGGCGCAACGCTTAGCGCCGCCGAAAAACGGGCAATTTTACAAACCTGCGTCAAAGTGGCTGGCTCGAACTCAGTAATCCCAGGCATTGCGGCGCTTTCAACTGCCGAATCCTGTCAGCTAGCCCAAATCGCCGCTGCCGAAGGCTGCGCAGGCCTAATGGTACTGCCACCTTATCTCTACTCGACCGATTGGCGCGAAATGCAAGCCCATATGAGCGCCGTGATCAGCGCCACCGAACTACCAGTGATGATCTACAACAACCCAGTGGCCTATCGCACCGATTTTGTGCCCAGCCAAATTGCCGAATTAGCGCAACGCCATGCCAATGTGCAAGCGGTCAAAGAATCGAGCACCGATGTGCGACGGGTGACGGCGATTCGGGCCGAGCTTGGCCAACGCCTCGAAATTCTGGTTGGGGTTGATGATGCAATTGTTGAGGGCATCGCGGCTGGGGCGGTTGGCTGGATCGCAGGCTTGGTCAATGCTTTTCCACACGAATCGGTTGAGCTATTTCAACTAGCTCAAGCTGTCGCCGCAGGCCATGGCGATCGTGCCCGACTCGACGAGATCTATGCTTGGTTCTTGCCATTATTGCGGCTCGACACCGTGCCAAAATTTGTCCAATTGATTAAACTCACCCAAGCGATGGTCGGCATGGGCAGCGAAACTGTGCGAGCACCACGGCTGGAATTAGTTGGAGTCGAGCGTGAAGCCGCCGTCAGCGTGATTGAACAAGCTTTGGCGCGGCGACAGGAGTTATGGCCATGAAACCAATTTTGATCAACGGCGAATGGCAAATTGGCGATTACGTTGGTAGTTTTCATGCGACCAACCCAACCACAACCCAAGCATTCACCACTGAATATCCGATTTCGGGGCGCGGCGATTTAGAATTAGCGTTGAGTGCGGGGGTTGCGGCTTCGCGTGCGTTAGCCCAAAGCAGCCCTGAGCAACGTGCCAAATTTCTCGAAGGCTATGCCGATTTGATCGAGGCCAAGCGCCAAGAACTGAGCACAATCGCCCATAGCGAAACTGGCCTGCCGATCGAACCCCGCTTGAACAGTGTTGAACTGTCACGCACCGTCAATCAACTACGCCAAGCGGCGCAAGCTGTGCGCAACCACACATGGGAACTGGCAACGATCGACAGCAAAGCTAATATTCGCTCGCTGTATGGTAGTTTAGCTGCGCCCGTGGCTATTTTTGGACCAAATAACTTCCCATTTGCCTATAATACGATTGCTGGCAGCGATTTTGCCTCGGCGATTGCTGCTGGGAATGCCGTAATCGCCAAAGGCCACCCAAGCCACCCCGCCACCACCGAATTACTGGCCGAATTAGCCCATCAAGCTGTGATCGCAGCTGGTTTGCCTGCGGCGAGTGTGCAATTGCTGTATGGTTTGCCCGATGAATTGGGCTTGGCATTGGTCAGTCATCCTTTAATTGGGGCGATTGGTTTTACTGGCTCGCGCCGAGCGGGGTTGGCGCTCAAGGCTGCCGCCGATCAAGCGGGCAAGGCAATTTACCTTGAAATGTCGAGCATCAACCCGGTGGTGATGTTAGCTGGGGCCGTGACTGAGCGGGCCGAAGCGCTTGCCGCCGAATTTGCTGGCTCGTGTACCTTGGGCGCTGGCCAATTCTGCACCAACCCTGGCTTATTAATGTTGGAGCATTCAGCGGCCAGTGCTGATTTTATTGCAGCTACCAAAGCGCACTTTAGCCAACACCCTAGCCTGACCCTGCTCAACCATGGGGTTTTGGCTGGGCTTGAACAGGGTATTGAGCATTTACAAGATGCTGGGGCACAGGTTTTGGTTGGTGGGCATGTGTTGGATGATGGGTATCGCTATGCCAATAGTTTGCTGTACGTTGCGGGCAATAGCTTTTTGGCCAATCCCCAAGCGCTCAGCCACGAAGTCTTTGGGCCAGTCAGCTTGATTGTCGAATGCGCCGACCAAGCCGAAGTATTGCGAGTACTCGATTGTCTTGAGGGCAATTTGACGGGCAGCATCTACAGCAGCAGCAACGGGACAGATGAAGCCTTTTATCAAATTGTTGCCGAGCACTTACGCTCCAAAGTTGGGCGTTTGCTCAACGATAAAATGCCCACCGGCGTGGCCGTCAGCTCAGCCATGAACCATGGCGGACCGTATCCCGCGACAGGCCATGCAGGCTGGACGGCGGTTGGCTTTCCCGCAACGATTCGGCGTTTTGCCGCACTGCACTGCTACGACAATGTGCGCGAATCACGCTTGCCAAGCATTCTGCAAAACGCTAATCCTCAGGCGATTTGGCGCTTGGTTGATGGCCAGTGGAGTAATGCTGGCATTGATTAGCCTAGTTACTCAGCAAATTAGCACCACTTAATGTTATTGCTACCCTGTCGGAGGGCAACGCAGGAGATTGGCAGCCTTTCCAATAAGTGGTTAGTAATAGTTTTATGATGAACATGGGGATCGGCAATTACGGGTATTCACTCCCGATCCCCAGCCCCCAATAACCAAACCCCGCCATTCCCTTCGCGTCCTTCGCGGTTACTCGGCGCTGATCCCTAACTCTCATCAAGCCATCATTGCCAGAGCCAAGCTCAGCATGCTAGACTGACAACAGTTTTGCCAACAGGAGCATTGCTATGGCTACATCCAAACCCCAATTATCACCCCTTGTTCGCATCATGTTTGTCGTTGTTGCCTTGGTATTGGTCGCTGGCGTTTCACTGTTGATCGCCCCAAGTTTAGTCGGGCCGCGTTGGCCATGGGCCTTACGGCCATTTGCAACCCGTTTTTTAGGCGCAGTCTATGCTGCCGAAATGGTGGCGGTGCTCTTTACGCTTGTGATCAACGATTGGTCGGTAGCGCGGCTCACCATTCCGCAAGCCGTCACCTTCACTACAGTTGTCACAGGCGCATCGCTGGTATGGATCAATAATTTTGATTTTTCGCGGGTAATCGTTTGGCTATGGTTTATCATCTACACCCTACCTACCTTGGCCTTAGGTTGGTTTTGGTGGCAATATCGCGCTTGGCCAGCAGTCAACCCGCAGCCATTAGGCCGATTACGCAACATCTTATTAATTGAGGCAGCTGTTTTAGCGGGCTATGGTCTAGCCAGTATTATTGCCCCCGATTGGGCCACAGCGTTTTGGCCATGGAAGATTGATGCGTTTCATGCCCAAATTTATAGCGCTTTGTTTATGACTGGAGCAATCGGTGCATGGATTGTGGCAGGTGGTGGCAATCGCTATGAACTGCTGACCCTCGGTTGGAGCCAGGTCGTACTAGGCTTAGGCGTAATTGCCGCCTTGGCCATCGTCGATTTTGGACCGGATAACCTGAGCGTACCATGGGCAAGCATCGGAACAATTATTTGGGCTACTAGTTTTGGGTTAATTGCATTGGTTGGGGGAATTTTAATTGGGTGTGGAATGCGGCAACGGAGCTAATTGGGCGGGGCCACTTCCCCCCGCTTCCCTCGGGCTCGACAACCTCAAGCCCGCGCTACGCCTCGTCGTGCATTGTACCACAACTCTTGGTTGCCTGTGCTTGCAGCCTCAAGTATAATATTGATTATTGTTCATTCGGTGTGCGCAGATAGGGGAGATCTGCCAATCCCCGCCGATCTTAATTGTTGAAGCTCAGGAGATCACACTATGTCTGCGTTTCCTTTACGTGAATTTGCTTCGACTGTTCAAGCATCCGTTGATAGTGGGCCACAATTTCCCAACGAACCAACGTCAATTGACGAAACTGGGCTTGGGATGGGTTTTATTGCCGATCTTGTTCTTAAAGTTATTTATTTCAATGGCACCATTAGCGCCCAACGGATTTCTGAACAAACCTGCTTGCCCTACCTCAACGTGATCGACAAAGTTTTGCAATTTCTCAAAATGAGCGAATATGTCGATATCGTTGGGGCTGAACAAGGCTTTGGTGAACGCGCCTATCAATATGTCACGACCCTTCAAGGCTCGCGCAAAGTCAACGAAGTATTAGAGCGCTCACAGTATGCTGGCCCAGCCCCTGTGCCGCTCGCTTCCTACATCGAGATGGTCAATCGCCAGTCAATCGGCGGCATGACCATCAATCAACAACGCATCCGCGAAGCCTTCAAGGATCTGGTGATCAACGACGAGATGCTGGATAAAATTGGCCCTGCCGCCAACTCAGCCCGCTCGTTGTTCCTGTATGGCCCACCAGGCAATGGCAAAACCACAATCGCCGAAGGTATCTCGCGCATTATGGGTGGCTCAGTAATGCTGCCCTACGCAGTTGAAATCGATGGTCAAGTGATCAAGCTCTATGATCCACTTAACCATAGCATTTTAACCAAGCCCGAAATGCGCCAAGATGATACACCTGCCCCATTCGGCGCGGTTGCCACCACCATGCCGCCTGCTCCCGACCGACGTTGGCTGCACTGCAAGCGCCCCCGCGTGATGGTTGGCGGCGAACTGATTTTGGAACAATTAGAATTAATCTTCGATCCCATTTCCAAAGTCTATGAAGCACCCTACCAAATGAAGGCCAATGGTGGTTTATTCCTGATCGACGACTTTGGGCGGCAACGCTGTCGGCCTGAAGAGTTGTTGAACCGTTGGATTGTGCCACTCGAAAAGAAAATCGACTTTTTGGCGCTGCAAACTGGCAAAAAGATCGAAATTCCCTTCGATGTGTTGATCGTCTTTTCGACCAACCTTGACCCCAAGGGCTTGGTCGATGATGCCTTCTTGCGACGGATTCGGCATAAAATCGAGGTTGCCAACCCAACCCCCAACGAATATCGCGATATTTTCCGAATCGTTTGCAAAGCCAAGGGCGTGCCCTACAGCGATGATGGCTTGCGCTATTTGATTCAGGAACATTATTTCAAAGTTAACCGTGAGTTGCGCTGCTGTCACCCACGCGATTTGCTTGATCAAGTGCTTGATGAAGCGAAATATCGTGGTCAACAGCCCCAAATGAACAAAGAACTTTTGGATCGGGCTTGCGAAGCCTATTTTGTCAAAATGTAGCGAGGTCAAGTTATGTCACTTCTCAAACGTCTTGGAAGCACGCCAACAAGCCCAGAGCCAACTCCTCCTGCTCAGCCAGTTCAACCGATGGCTGGCGAACAATCAATGCCTGAATATCGCTCATCATCGTTGACTCCACTGAGCCCGCCACCACCACCAGCACCATCATCGCCACCCATGCCTGGCGGTAACCTCAGTGCTTTGGCAGGCTCTAGCTCTGGGCTAAGTGGCGGTACGATCAACACCAGCGGCTTTTTGGTCTTGGCCGATCGCGATGCCCACCGCAAATTGCTTGAGCTTTCGCTCTGGATTGTCGATAAAATTCAGGCTTCGGTCGGTTCGCAAACCCAACTACAACGCAACGAAGATTCTGAGCGCCTGATTCAAGAGCGCTTTACTACCTTTGTGCGTCAATCCACCACCAATCTCGACCAAGATGGCACCAAATTGCTCTATCAAATGGTGCTCGATGAATTATTTGGCTTCGGACCACTTGAGCAATTGATTCGCGACGATACCATTACTGAAATTATGGTCAACAGCGCCACAGTGGTGTATGTTGAACAAAAAGGTAAATTAACCCTTTCGCCAGTCATTTTTGCCTCGGAAGATCATGTGCTCAAAGTGATTGACCGAATTATTCGGCCACTCGGGCGACGGGTTGACCGCAAATGGCCCATGGTCGATGCGCGTTTGCCCGATGGTTCGCGGGTCAACGCCATCATCCCACCTTGTGCAATTGATGGCTCTTCGCTGAGTATTCGTAAATTCTCCAAGAAGAAACTCCAAGTCAGCGATTTGATCAATTATGGCTCGATGACCAAGGAAATGGCCGACTTCCTGAATGCCTGTGTGGTCAGCGCCATGAACTTGATCGTCTCGGGTGGTACTGGCTCAGGGAAAACGACGCTCCTCAACGTGCTTTCCAACTTCATTCCTGATCACTACCGGATTTGTACAATCGAAGACTCAGCCGAACTACAACTTGGCAAAGATCACGTGATTCGGCTTGAATCCAAGCCTGCCGATGTTGATGGTTCGGGTTTGGTCACGATTCGCGACCTTGTGAAGAACTCGCTGCGGATGCGCCCTGACCGCATTGTGGTAGGGGAAATTCGTGACGGCGCGGCGCTCGACTTGCTCCAAGCGATGAACACTGGCCACGACGGCTCAATGTCTACCGTTCACGCCAACACCCCACGCGACGCAATTCGCCGTTTGGAAACCTTGGCATTGATGTCGGGGCTTGATTTACCAGTTGCGGTTATTCGCGAACAAATTGCCTCGGCAGTACACGTGATTGTGCAGCAAGCCCGTTTGCGCGATGGCTCACGGAAAGTCGTAGCAGTAACCGAGGTTCAAGGCATGGAAAGCGGTCAGGTCGTATTGCAAGATATCTTCATCTTTGAAGATCAAGGTACTGCGCCAGATGGCAAAGTGATGGGTGTGCTGCGGCCAACTGGGACGCGCCCACGCTTTACCCCAGTGCTCGAAGCCAAGGGCTTCAAATTGCCTCCATCAATCTTCGGCGCAACCTTCCCCGGCATGCGGCGCTAAGTTCGATAGCTTGTTTCATACAACAACCCGTAGGACATTAAATCCTACGGGTTGTTTGGCGCTCCTAGGGTGTGCTATGATCGATAGTAAGGATCATTCATAGCAAGGGGGAGCGTAATGGCTCGACAAACCTGGATACGCCGAAGTGGAATTGTGGCTAGTTTGGTACTAGCACTGTGGGGTTGTGGTGAATATATCGCCCCAGCCACCAAACTCACGATTAATCCTAATGCCGACTCAGGTGCTTACTACCCAGCAATCTATGTTGATAACAACGATCTACGACACTATGCTTGGGCCGAATGTCAAGCAGGCAATGGCTGCGATTTAATTTATACGCGGATGCGTGGCTCAAGTGAATTGTTGCGGCAAACAATTACGATCACCAATTCGACCGCCTCACTGGTCTACCCAAGCCTAACTGCCGATAACACTAATACAATTCATTTGGCCTACCTCAGCAATCAAGCAGTGCCTGCCAGAGGTGATGCAACTTACCGCTATTATGCCGTCAGCATCAGCCCCGATGGCGCAACCATCAGCCAACCTGTTAATTTGCAAGGCGAAAGTATTAATAGTAGTTTGATCAGCCCCATCGCGGTGCGCAACAACGACGGCTCACATGTTGGTGTGATTTATACAATGCTTGACAGTAATCAACAAACTTTAGTCTATCGCCAAATTATGCCCAGCCTGAGCCAACCAGTGGCAATCGAAACGGTTGCCAGCAATATCATCCTGACCCAACCACGGATCAGCATCGATGCTAATAATACGATCCATGTGGTTTATGGCAAGCGCTCGGCAATTGTGTCACCGCTCAACAAGCAGGGCGGTGATCCAACGCTCGATGAAATTCGTTATGCTCATGGAACGCTGATTGGCATGACCGCCCGCACCGTCGATAGTTATACCAGTTCCTCAGCCAGTATTCCATTTGTGTATGATTTGACGCTGACCGATAAAGCCTACGTGACGTATATCAAACATCCAAGTGCTACGCCGCGTGGCATTCCCACCGATAGCCTGCGCAGCCACAATGCCACCGATAATCTCACCACCGATTTGGTGCTGCCATCGGTGCTTGAGCCATGGAATATTGGCGAAATTAGTACGGTTAACAGTGGTTCAGGCCAACCAACTGTCTATTTTGCCGGCACCAACAATACCTTCACTGATGCCTTTGCCTTTGATATTTGGCAATACGATGCCCAAGCCAGCGCCGGAATTAACCTGAGCAACACGCCAAATCAATATGAAAACAACCTGACGAGCAGCCGTTTTCATGCGCTCGATCTGGTTGCCTGGCAAGCTGATAGCTTTGGCAGCAACGGCTGCACCACCCAAGTCGTCAGCTATCGCAGCGATACCGAGCAAACTAATGTTGCCGAGCAATTTCTCAATCCATTGGGTTGTACGCCAAGTGTGCTACAAATCAGCGCAGGCGACGAAGTTGCCGCCGGCGTGTGGATTTCGGTTGCTCGCAATGATGCCACCCTCAATGTCCCAGCAACTGCATTCAATAGTTATGGAACGTTTTTACCGATTGCTCAACGCTAAAATGCTGTAATCGGGCCAAAGGATGAGTTAACAATCAGCCTCATGCCGCTACCTAGCATTGGGCTATTCGCCGATACTGCGCTCAGCAAGTAAAAACATCACCTTGAGGAGTATATGCAAGCAGTAGCCCAATATCTTAAACGTCCAGCAACCTTGGACGATATTCCAGCAGCAACCGCATTAATTAATCGTTGCTCAATGGAAGAAGCCAACGTGATCGAAATTGATGAAGCTGAACTAGGAGTAGAATGGCAGAGTTCAAATTTCAACATTGCCACTGATAGCCTAACAATCTGGGATGGCGAAACATTAATCGGCGTGACTGGGGTGTTCAGCGAAGAACCATATGTCCATGGCTATGGCTGGACACGGGTTCATAGCGATTATGCCGCCGACAATATTCAACAACAATTGTTGGATTGGCTCGATGAGCGCGTCAGCCAAGATATTGCCAAGGCACCAAGTGATGCTGCGGTTAGTTTATATCACGGCGTGCTCAGCACCAATCACGAAGTCGCCAAGAGCCTGAACGACCATGGCTATAGTTTGGTACGCCATTTCTGGCGCATGGTTATTGAATTGGCTGATTACACACCGCAGCCCGTACAATTACCCGAAGGTTTGATTATTCGGCCATACGATCCAGCAACCGAATTGCCAGCAGTAGTCCATGCAGTCCGCGATTCGTTCCGCGATCACTGGGGTTATGTCGAATCGCCATTTGAACAAGAACTCAAACAATGGCAAGAGATGATCGCCCGTGAGCCAAATTATGATCCAGCGCTGTTCTATGTGATTTGTGATGGCGACCAAATTGCTGCAATCGCACTATGTTGGAAGCACATTACCGAAGATTCCACGATGGGTTGGGTTGGCACATTGGGAGTTTGTCGGCCATGGCGGCGCAAGGGCTTAGCCAAAGCCTTGCTCTACCACGCCTTCAACGAATTTAGCAGCCGTGGTCAAGCGCGAGTTGGTTTAGGGGTCGATGCCTCAAGCCTAACCGGCGCAACCAAAGTTTACGCCGACGTTGGCATGAAGCCTGTGCGCCAGTTCGACCGCTATCAAAAAGTGCTACGGCCTGGCATCGAAATTGGCACCGAAACCGCCGAAGCCTAATAAAACCGATAGATTCTGAGCAAACGTAACGGTGCCAATCGATCTCGCGAGAACCAAAACCTCTATCTCTATTTCAATCAACCACCATAGTAGTATACTGTGGTGGTTGGCGTTTTTTTAGGAGCAATACCATGGCCCATTTTATGTTAGAAATTACCTATACCGTGCCGCTTGAGCAAATTGAAACCAAATTGGCCGAGCATCGCGCATTTTTGCAAACAGGCTACGATCAAGGTTGGTTGCTCTGTTCTGGCCCACAAAATCCACGCATCGGCGGAATTGTGATTGCCCGTGCACCATCCCTTAAAGCCTTGCAAGCCTTGTTTGCTAACGATCCATATCAGATTGCCAATTTTGCTGATTATCGTTTTGTTGAGTTTAATCCGGTTAAATTTCAGCCATGGCTTGAAGATTGGGTCAACGGCAGCGTTGAATAAGCCGTTTGGCTGGTTGAACGTGGCTTTCAACCAGCCAAATTGGATTAATCGTTCAACAATGGCTCATCGGCGTGCACCGCTGCCACGGCTGGCTCATCGCCACGTTGATAGGCAAACGCCATGCGCGGTGTATTATGCGCCCAGCCAAATTCACCTTGGGCATTCAACACGATACAGCCCGCTAAGCCTTGCACCCGTCGCTCCAAAAAGGCTATATTGGCCTTAGCCGCCTCATGCGGGGTAGCAGTTCGTAGCTGATCAGCTACGCTTTTGGCAAGGCAAACCTTCATAATCGATTCACCCCAACCAGTTGTTGAGCAGCCGCCAGTTTCGTTATCGGCATATAAACCACTGCCAACCAAAGGCGAATCGCCAACCCGCCCCGGCAATTTATTGGGAATCCCACCGGTCGAAGTAGCTGCGGCAATTGTGCCAAAACTGTCGAGCGCCACTGCCCCAACCGTATCATGGGCCGAATGAAACGCATCACGGCCTTTATATTGCGGGTTAGCTTGTTGCTCCTGCCATCGCTGGCGTTCGCGCTCCACCACCAACTCCGCTGGATCGCACAACTCCGCGCCATGCTCGATTGCAAATTGTTCAGCGCCATTGCCAACAATCAACACATAATCGCTTTCCAGCACTTGACGAGCAACACTAATCGGATGGCGCACCCGTTGGACTGCGGCGACCGAGCCAGCCCGCATACTTGCGCCATCCATAATCCCTGCATCCAATTCAACTTCGCCAATCGCATTGAGAAACGAACCCACCCCAGCATCAAATGTCGGGTCATCTTCGAGCACCCGCACCGCTGCCTCAACTGCATCGAGCGCAGTTCCCCCTTGCGCCAACACAGCCCAACCAGCCGCTAGTGCCGCTAAACAGCCTTGTTTGTGGGCCTCAACTTGATCATCGGGCATATTCCAAGCCCCACCATGGACAATCAGGGCGATCATCGCTGCTCCTTTGCTGCGAAGAATGAATGCTTCAATGGTTGGTATTTTAATCGAATTCTGGGGATCGGGGGTTAGCGGCTGGGGATTGGGGATCGGGATTTAACGCAGAGGTGCAGAGCGGAGCAGTAGCTTTGGGCTATTGGTCAGCAAAGATCAATTGGAAAGGCTAACCCTGTTCCGCTAGCCTAACGCCAAGAGCCTGATCATTGATGGTTAAAACGTAGATTCCGATCCCCAACCCCCAACAACCGATCACCAATATTACTTCATCGCCATCAAAATTTGCCATTGGCTAGTTTCATCGAATGGCACAATTGGCAAGACCGCATCGCCAAACACTGCTTGCAAGCGCAACCCAGCCCGTTGCACCTGTTGCTGCCATTCGGGGAAGGTATACAAACGAATGCGCTCACCTGGGTGCACCGCCTCGCCGCCATTTGGCTCGATATAGCGATAGGCAGTTTCGATTGTGCCTGTGGTTGGGCTAAAATGCGATTCGCGCAGCACATAGCCCGGCCCAACTTGATGCCAACCACGCCGATAGTGCTGCATATAACTGCCAATTTGATAGGGATTAATACATTGCAACACCAGCCGTCCCTGTGGCACAAGATGATCAGCCAAATCATTCAGTAATTGCTGATGCTCAAAATCGCTGAAAAAGCCCAACGAGCTATTCATAATCAGCACCACATCGTACATACCTAAATCATCAAGTTTGCGCATATCGCCAGCAATCACCCGGGCAGGCAGTTGCTCAGCAGCGATTTGGGCGCTAAGCTGATTAACCAACGGCGTTGCTAATTCAACCCCATCAACGTGATAGCCACGCCGCGCCAAGCCCAGCAAATGCCGCCCATTGCCACACGCCAAATCCAAAACGCGCATATCGGGGGTTAAATTCAAAATCATTTCTAGAAAATCAACTTCATTGCTAGTAAGGCTTGCGGCAACGTCGGAATAGGTCGCAAACTCGTGAATTTGAAATAATTCTTCCCACCACATCCGCTGTTCATCCATTGCCAACCTCGCTTATAATCTACAAACAATGCCAGTGATTGAGGGTCGCATATGTTGCCAGAAACACTTATCCAACAGATGAGCCATGGCTGGGTTCACGCCCCGATTGCCTCGCTGATTTACCATCGCAGTGGCCGCGCCGAATTGCTCAACCTCGCCGGAATGGAGTTATTGCAATATCAGCCAGAAGAGGCTGCCCTAGCTCAACAACATTATAATCTGCATCGTGACCCTTCACTCCAAGCGCCGCTAACCAAAAGTGCCATTGCCTCAGCTTTTGAAGGCAAAAAAACTCGCATTGGTGAGTTGGATTATGAGTTGCTGAATGTACATGCGCGGCCTTCTGGCAAACATATTGTGGCGCGACTCAATCTGGCTCCGCTGCGAGTCGAAGCCAAAACTGGCGAGTATATTGTGGCATTTTTTACCGATATCACGCCCCAAGTAACCATGCGCCGCGAACTCGATAGCCGCAAGCACGAAATTCAACAGGCTGAACAGCAACAGGAAGCGCTGCGAGCCGAAATCGAAGCCCGTTCAGCGCCAGTCGTACCAGTTTTGCCAGGCATTTTGGTCTTGCCCTTGGTTGGCGCAGTCGATTCACGGCGGGCCGAATATGTCTTGAATTGTTTGCTCGAAGCAGCGTCCGAGCATAGCGCCGATACGCTATTGCTCGATGTTACGGGCATTCCGGTGGTCGATACGGCTGTGGCCAATTATCTGCTGCAAGCCATCAAAGCGCTCAAATTGCTTGGCACCGATACAATTGTGGTTGGCATCAGCCCTGAAATTGCTCAAACCTTGGTGCAACTGGGCCTGCGGCTGGAAGATATTACCACTCGCGCCGATTTGCAAAGTGGCTTGCAAACCGCCCTTCGTCGCCAAGGCCAAATGATTCGTGCTCGTTCGTGAGGTGCGCCCATGGCTCCTAGCTTAAATACACTCATTCGCAGCAGCGCTTGGTCGGTTATGTCAATCGGTTCAGCCATTTACGACAAAACGGGCAAGGCGATTTATACCAACACTGCCTTGCGGCGGATTTTCAATCTCAGCCCAGCCGAAATGCTGGAACTCCAAGAAAATTACAATTTATTTGATGATCCTTCCTTGGCAACCCCTGAATTACAAGCCGATCTGAAACGGGCATTTGCTGGCGAAGAAGTTTTTTTGCCAATTTTAGATTATGTGATTGTTGATGCCCATGGCCAGCCGAGCAACCGCCATTTAGCTGCACGCTTTTTGCTCAAGCCTGTGGGCGATGCTACACCACCAGAATATGTCGTGGGTTATTTCCACGATGTCAGCGAATCGCTCGAGTTAGAAGCCCAAATTAGCGCTCGGCGTGACGAAATCGAACGTATGAGCCAGCAAGATTCATTGCTCAAGGCCGAAATTGCCGCCCGCGCCGTGCCAGTTGTGCCAATTCTGCCAGGAATTTTAGTATTGCCCTTGGTCGGTGGCATCGACCCAATGCAAGCCGACCAAATTATTACCGCCTTGTTGCAAGCCAGCTCACGCAGCAACGCCGATACCGTGATCTTGGATTTAACTGGCGTGCCGGTGGTCGATACGGCGGTGGCAAACTATATTTTGCAGGCGATCAACGCGCTTAAATTGCTTGGTACTGAAACAATTGTAGTCGGCATTAGCAACGAAATTGCTCAAACTATCGTGCAATTGGGCATTCGCTTGGATACAATCGCCACTCGCGCCGATTTGCAAAGCGGCTTAATGGCCGCGCTCGAACGCCAAAACTTGACGATCGAGTCGATCTAACATGCTATAATCGCTGCATTAGGCATGGTCAAGTTGGTTACGCCCTAACGTAGCCTTTGTGGATAGGAATTCTGGTTTTGAGCTTCATTCTGTTGCTTGATGAGGATCGGGCGTTTTCGGCCACGCTCGCTCGTACTTTAGAGATGGCCAGTTATCGGGTGATGCGCGAATGGACTGAAACCAGTGCTCGCGAGGTTGCTCGTACCCAACAGCCCGATCTCATTTTGCTCGATCTTGAACTGGGCCGCGAGCAAGGCTGGGCCTTACTCGATGAATTGGTGAGCTTAGGCCTGCGGGTCATGGTAATGTCGCATCGCAGCAGCGCCGAAGATATTGCCCGTGGTCTACGTGCTGGCGCGACCGATTATATTACCAAGCCCTACCGCACCGAAGAATTGCTGGCACGGATTGCGATTCGCTTGCGCCAAGCGCCACCACCCGCCTTGCAACGCGCCGATACGCGCACACCCAAACTGGCCGAGCCAGTCATCGAAACTCCTGTAGCTGCACCAGCGGTTGAGGCCGAAACCCCAACCCTGAATATTCCGCTTGGGCAACGCCTGCGCCAAGCTCGCAAATTGCGTAATATCTCGCTGGTTCAAGCCAATTTGGATACCAAAATCCAAATGTACTATATTCAGGCGATCGAAGAAGAGAAATATGCCTTGCTGCCGCGTGGCACTGCCGCCGAAGAGATTGTGCAACGCTATGCCCAATTTTTGAGCGAAGATCCCGATCAGGCGTTGGCCGAATTTCGGCGTTTGCACCATAGCGATGTTGAAACCCTGCGCAATTTGGGTGGTCAGCCCGTGCGCTATCGACGGCGCGTGTCGTGGCCGTTGATATTGAGCTTGGTTGCGTTGCTAACCTGTGGGCTAGCCTCTGGCGCAATTGCCTTGATTTTCCCTGAAGAAACCCGCAATGTTACAACCAATGTGCGGGCGATGTTCAGCGACCCAACTGCTACTCCAACGCTCACGCCAACCCCCACCGCTACGCCTAGCCCTACGCCAACATTAACGCCGACTGCTACGCCTAGCCCTACGCCAACATTAACGCCCGAACCAAGCCCAACCCTTGACCCGAATGCGCCCACGGCGACACCATAAGGAGTTTGTATGTCAATTAAAGCTGATCGCTGGATTAAGCGCATGGCCCAAGAGCACGGCATGATCGAGCCATTTGTTGATGGTCAAGTGCGCGGCGGAGTCGTTTCGTATGGCTTATCGTCGTATGGCTACGATATTCGGATTGCTGATGAATTTAAAATTTTCACCAATGTCAATTCGGCAATTATCGACCCCAAAAACTTCGACCCACGCTCGTTTGTCGATGTCAAAGCTGATGTTTGTATCATTCCACCAAACTCGTTTGTACTATGCCGCACGATCGAATACTTCCGCATTCCGCGCAATGTGCTCTGTGTTTGTGTTGGCAAATCGACCTATGCACGCTGTTTTAGTGGCGACACGCGGGTTGCACTGGTTGATGGCACAAACCCAACCTTAGCAGAAATGGCCAAGCGTTCAGAGCAAGGCGAACTATTTTGGGGTTATAGCATTGGGCCAAATGGCCGAATCATCGTGACGTTACTGGAGCAACCACGCTATATTGGGCGCGATAGCTTGTTAGAAATCACGCTCGATAATGGTCAAACTATTCAATGTACCCCTGACCATGAGTTTATGCGCCGCGATGGCACAATGGTGCAGGCCGCAAATCTACGCCCAAATGATTCGTTGATGCCATTGTATCGCCAGCTTTTTCGTGGCTATGAAATGGTCTATCAATTGATTAATGGCCATTATTTTCCAACCCATCGCTTAGCTGATGAGTGGAATATTCGCCACAATATTTACGCTGATCAAGCCAATACCCATCGTTATCATATCGACCATGATCGGCTCAATAATCAGCCTTGGAACATCATGCGGATGGATGCTGAATATCGCCAAGTGCGCCAACCCGCAACTTCCCAATCAATCCTTTCGTTAAATGATCAGCGCAACCAGACCAATCAACAGCATTATCGCCAAGCGCTCCCTGTGCAAAATACGCAGCAACCAGTCAACCACAAAATCACGGCAATCAAGGAATTGGCTGGAACGCATGATGTTTATTGTTTATCAGTGCCTGAGGCTGGCAATTTTGCGCTTGATGCAGGGGTTTTTGTTTCAAATTGTGGTCTGATCGCGAATGTAACGCCCTTCGAGCCAGGTTGGGAAGGCTATGTGACAATCGAAATTAGCAATACAACGCCATTGCCTGCCAAAATCTATGCCAACGAAGGCATTGCCCAAGTGCTGTTTTTCGAGGGTGATGAGTTGCCAGAAGTGGCTTATGACGATCGTTCGGGCAAATATCAAGGCCAAACTGGCGTGACCTTGCCACGAATTTAATCATTAATTTGGCCATTTTAATAAATCAGCATACAATACAAATAACCACCATGTTCGTGGTAGCGAGGAAGTGAATACTTTATGCTGGTAACAGGTGTTGATTTAATCGAGATCGACCGGATCAATCAAGCAGTATCACGTTGGGGCCAACGGTTTGCCCGTCGGGTTTGGACTGAAGCAGAATGGTTGCGCTGTCGTGATAGTGCTCAGTCGTTAGCGGCACGTTGGGCGGCCAAGGAAGCCGCCGCGAAAGCCCTCGGTGTTGGCCTCAAAGGCATTGGCCACCCCGCATGTGCCGTCGCATGGCGTGAAATCGAAGTTGCTAACGACACCCAAGGTAAGCCATTGTTGCGGCTCCACGGCGCAGCCCAACAACGAGCCAACGAACTAGGCATTCGCCATTGGTCAGTCAGCCTTTCACATAGCGGCGATCAAGCAATCGCGTTTGTGGTGGGCATGGGCTAGATCAATAAGGCTTAATAACTCTCGCGCTGATGCAGGCCATGCTCAACTGCCAATAAGGCTGCTTGAGTGCGATCAACGACATCGAGCTTGGATAAAATGGTGCTGACGTGGTTACGAACCGTGCCTTCGGAAAGCCGTAGTTGCTCGGCAATGCTGGCGTTGGTGTGGCCTGTCGCAATTAAATTGAGCACTGCTAGCTCGCGCTCAGTCAAACGGCCAGTTAATTGGCTGGCTGGTGGTTGATTGCGCGAGTTGGCAACTTGGCTGAGCAGGCGAGCAGTCACGTTGGGGTCAACATAGGCTTTGCCAGAAACTGTGCCGCGAATCGCGCTAACCAAATCGCTATGCGCCATATCCTTGAGCAAATAACCTGCCGCGCCCGCTCGAATCGCCTCAAACAACCATTCATCATCATCATAGGTCGTTAATACTAAGATTTTAACCAATGGCTGGGCTGCGCTAATTTGGCGAGTAGCCTCGATTCCATTCATAATCGGCATTTTCAGATCCATCAAAATCAGATCTGGCTGCCATTCTGCACTAAGCTGCACCGCCTCGCGGCCATTGCTAGCGACCGCAATCACCTCAAGATCAGGCGCAAGATTCAGCATGATCGACAAGCCATCGCGCACAACCGCCTGATCATCACAAATTAATAGTTTGATCATTGCTCAACCCTTTGTTGTAAAGCGTAATTCGACCCAAGTACCCAGCCCAGGCTCGCTATTAATGCTGAGCTGGCCGCCCAACTCCGCAGCTCGTTCATACATGCCTGCGATGCCAAAATGATCAGCACCCACGATCAAGTGTGGCTCAAAGCCACAACCATCATCGCGCACTGCTAAACTTAATTCAGCCCCAACGCTGCTTAATTGAATGTTCAAGTGTTGCGCATTGGCATGGCGAATCGCGTTGCGAATCGCTTCTTGGGCGACGCGATAGATGCAGGTTTCAAGTTCAAGGGCGAGTGGCGGCAGCTTCGGCGTAATATTCAGCTCAAGTTTAATCTGCGTTGTACTCGCCAATTGTTCAGCCAACTGCTGGAGCGCCAACACTAAGCCCAAATCATCCAAAGGGCGGGCACGCAGGGCTTTGAGCGCCAAGCGGGTTTCTTGCAAGCCATGGCGGGCGGCATCAAGCGCCGAATCTTGCAGCTTATGGCTGGTGGTCGGCTCAATTTCACGGTAAAGTTTGGCGGCCTCAAGTTGCACAATCAAGCCGCTCAGGGCATGGGCCAAGGTGTCGTGCAACTCGCGGGCGACGCGGTTGCGCTCACGGCTAATTGTTAAACGTTCTTGCGTGCCAGCATAATCGCGCAATTGCTCATGGGCTTGAATCAAGGCCGCATTTTGCAGCCGCAAACGTTGTACCAAAGCTGATAGCGCATAGCCAAACACCAAAAACGTGCTGGTTTGGACAATTGTGATCGCAACAGCCGAGCTAAAACGGGGGGCACGTAGCAAAATTGGCAGCAAAATTAATGCCCCAGTTACCAGACAAAACCAAACCACCTGCCGCCATGTATATTGCCACGCCACAATCACAACTGCCACACACAGCATTGGGCACAAGCGCATCACGACTAGCCCTGGCTCGGCTGTAATTGGGCCAGGCCCGCTAGTAATTAATGGGGTTAGCAGAATTGGCACAACCGAAATCAGCCCAATAATCAAGGGCATAAACACCCGCCCCAAACGCTGTTGAGCCGCATCCCAGCTTGCCAAGCCAAACACAACTCCCGCCAAGGTGATATGAATCGCATAGTAGAACCATGGCAAGGGGCTAGTATCAGGTCGCGACATCAACGAAACCCAATCTAGGCCCGTTAAAATCAAAAAATAGCTAATCCAGAGCAAGGCCACACTTTGCAGGATGCGTTTGATCGATAGGCCACCGCTGAATTGCTCAGCTTCATGAGTGTGATTGGAATTGGATATCGAGTGGGTTTCTGGTTGCAGGCGTTTAGCTAAATCTTGGAATAACATAGGCGTTCCTTGCAGTGGTGGCGGGTTAGCAGCCCTCAGGGCATTATAGCATGGCCGTTTGTGCCCTAGCAGTGCCAAATGTCACCATCCGCATACCCCAAACAATGACAAATGTCATCCCTCTACTTTCGCCAAATAATGACATTTTGCACTCAAAAATTAATCAGTGAAGCTGTATACTCGCCAAACGTTATCACTCTTACACGATCGTACTGCCCACCATGGGCTAGTTCTGCCATATTCAGCTAGGTGGCTGTTGGTTGTGTTGCGTCTCTATCACGGCTCTGGAGGTTCCATGCATATTCGATCATCGCGCTCGTTGATTGTCCGAGCAACTTGGCTAGCCCTGTTGGCGCTGCTGCTCAGTCCGTTTCTGCTTGGCTGGCTTGATCAGGCTGCAACGCCGCAAACGGCGATCGAACGCGCATGGGAGTTGGCTGGAGCCAGTGGCAGTTATCGCTACCAAGCGAATATCGAGCAAACGACCTATCCAGTTGCTGCGATTACCAGCGCTGGCCGCGAACCGCAACTCGATCGCTTGGCGCTCGAAGGTCAGGTTGATGCAACCACGAATTATCTTGAAATGCAGCTTTGGAATAGTGCCGATCGTAATCCAGCCAAAGCCCATTCGTTGCGACTACTCGATGGTAAGGTTGAGCAACGCCAAGGACTCGGGCCATGGCAAGCAGGCGATCTGCAAGATCTCAACGGTATTGCCCCTAGTGGCAATTTGCTGAGCTTTTTGATCGGGGCTGACGATGTGCAATTGCTTGACCAAGCAACTCGCTCGTTTGATACAGCCGCTGGAGCAGCCCTCGATTTAACCCTAACCTACGAACATTATGGCTTTAAGCTTGATGGAACAGCGTTGGCTGAAAAACTTGGGCCGATGCTCGAAGCCCAAATTCGCGCCAGCCGCAATGTTCCGGCCCATGTGGTGCTCGATGCTGGGCGAGCCTATCGCGATATGCAGGGCCATGGCGAAATTTGGATCGATCAGACTGGACTGCCCCGTCGCATCGCGTTAACCCTCGAATTTCCAGCCCAACAAGGCCAAGGTCGCTCGACTGCTATGATTGTTGGCGATTACAGCGGTTTCGATCAGAGCCGTTTAGCCTTGGCAACCACGCCTTTTAGCGCCGACCCAATCAATTGGCTCAGCTTTCGATTAACTGAACAATTGCCAGCTTTGCGCTTGTTGGTGTTGCAAATCGTGAGTATTTGGCTGGTGCTGGCGCTGATTGGCTGGTGGATGCGGCGCTTGCATAACCGCAAAATTCATGCCTTCACGGTGGCCTTGGTGATTATTTCACTGCTGACAATGCCTTTATTTCGTGCTGATCTTACGGCTGCCTTTGCTGCTGAGCAACAAACTGAGCAAGCTGAATACGACCAACAACGTGCGCAGCATGAAGCTTTGAGCGAGGCCGTCGCTGCCCAGCAAACCAGCAATTGGAACCCCCACCAAAATCCGCGTAGCACACAGCCACAAGCAGCGCTGCCCGATGCCGATTTAACTGCATTGTTGCAAGCACGGCCAGAATTGGCGTTGCCAAGCATGCTGGCCTCAAGCGATACGACCGATACTGATGGCGATGGATTAACCGACTACGATGAAGCAATTTGGGGTGCTTGCCCAAGTGCCAGCTCAAGCAGTGATGATTGTATTGGGGTCGCCGACTCGACCGATAGTGATGGCGATGGGTTGAGCGATGGCATTGAAGTTAATCAACTTGGCACTTTGCCCGACGAAGCCGATAGCGACGGTGATTTAATAGATGATCAATTGGAAGTTGCGGGATTTAGCTTTGGTGGCACACAATGGTATCTCGATCCCTATGCCAGCGATAGCAACAGCGATGGCTTGACCGATGGCATGGAGTGTCAAGTATGGGTTGAAATTTCCAGCGATTATGATCCAAGCGCAGCCTGCCCCGATACTGATGCTGATGGCACGCCCGATGTGTTTGACCTTGATAACGATAATGATGGGGTGAATGATGCGGTTGATAATTCGCCCAATGGCGTGATTGCCCAAACTTTCAACGGCGATACGCCACTTGAACTCAGCATCAATCAGCTTGAAACCGACAAGCCCATCTATGTTGATTTTCAAATTACCCCAACCAACGCTGACCATCTTGATTATTTTGGCACAGTGCTCGATTGGCCAACTGGCGATAGTGCTGGCCAAATTCAGCGCCACTTGGAAACCAACTTTGCAAACACCGAAAATCTGACCTTGCGCAGCAGCGATACCAACGCCGCCAATGGCGATATTCGGCTTGTGCCAATGTTACAAATTCGCATGCCCTACACCAGCGGTCACTATGCTAATTTGCCAGTCAATGCCAGCTACAGCGGGATCGATCGCAGTTTGGATGTAGCGGTTGATAGCTGGCTCAATAGCAGCACGATTGAGCGTTATGATCTGAGTGTTTACGATTCAAACAGCGGCGATGGCGAACTCTTGGCCTATCTGCCAATCAGTTATGTATCCGATGAAAGCGATGGTGGGGTGGTTGGCTTTGCGGCGCGGATGTTCTATCAACCGAGCCAAGGTAGCAACGGCCTAGCAACATGGGGCGCAGCCCATGAAATTCGGCTGGTTTGGTTGGTCGAAATGTTGACCGATAGCTGCACAGATGACACCGACCTCAGCACTTGCGAAGACAGCTATGCAATCATCCAAACCTATTACGATGAGTGGAAATTAGCTGGCCTGACCGTAACCGAGGAGCATGGCACCGATACCGCGATTGTCTATGAAAATCCGACTGAGGATACCAACCTCGCGCTGGATAGCGATTTGTGGGTTGCCAGCTGGAACATGAGCAACAGCTTTTTGCGTGGTCGCGATTGCTCAAGCATCAATGGCAGTGGCACATGCACCAGCAACGGCAGCCGCGATGTGACAATCAGCAATTTGGCGAGTAGCATTGATGGTTGGGCGGGCGGCGCGGCCAATCATGGCTTGGCAGTCCAAAGTTTTAGCTATAGCCATAATGATGATTACGTTGAAGATTTGACGATCACCCGCACTGCCGAATTACTTGATAGCGTGTTCACACCCTATGCCAACCAAACTAATCCGACCTTGCTGTTTGCCAGCGAACATCGTAGCCGCTCGGTCAATGTTGATGACACAACGATCACGAGCGCCGCAGTTAGCTTAGATTTTGATGCTGATACAGTGCCATTGGTGACCGCAGCCAGCATGAGTTGGGCACCATATCAATATACTAATGGCGTTTGGGGCAATTACGATCCCGAGCAATATTTGCTGCTGCTGAATACCCTGTTGACCAGCGATGAATTTTTTCAAGGTGACGGCTCAAGCACAAGCCTCGATGAAATCAGCGGCAAGCAAATTTGGGGTCAAAGCTACTATGCCGCTTTGTTGCAAGGCCTCTCAGAGAGCATCGAGAGTGACGGTGATTTGCTTTGGACGCAAAGTACCGAAGTTCCCGAAAGTGCCTATACCCCAGCTTGGCCTTCATCAACGCCCAAAGGCTTTACCTTTATTGGTTCGGCCTACCTCAATACAATCATCGAATCGGTGAGCAAATTTGCCAAATACAAATCTATGAGCTACAGCGGCTATAGCTTCTGGAGCGTGATCAACCATGCCTATAAAAAGGGCTTTACCCAATATACCTTTTCCTTTGAGCGCTTGCTGCAAAACAAAAAGAGCATGGCCTTGCATGGCTTGATCGGCATAACCACGATTGGCTTGGCAGTTGGCGCAACCTTGTTTGCGGTTGGCTACCTGACTGGCGATGATACAACCTTCCAAGCTGGCATTTACATTCTGAATGCGGCCACGATTGTTGGGGTTGGTTTGTATATCGCCAATATGATGCACAAATTTTATACGCTCTACCAGAGTGGTATGGGTGTAACCGCGATTCTTAAATCGACCACGATGGCCAATTTTAAGGCTGTGGGTAAATTAGGCTTGGTGCTTGGTGCAATCGTACCTTGGATCATTTTCCTCTCGACATCGAGCGGTGTGCTGTGGAAAATGATTACAACTGGCGAGGGCGGTAGTATCGCGCTCACCGTCTATGTGGCCTACACTCTCGCCAGCACAATCATCACGGTTTTGATGTTTGCCTTAGAATTTGTGCCTGGGATCGGCCAAGTTTTCTCGTTCCTCTTCCTCATGGTCTATTTTGTCGATGGAATTTTGGCGATTTTCGGCGTGCGCACCGTGCAAGATCGTATGACGGAAGCGATTGCCAAATTGCTCTACGACGTTGATATTATCATTAAAAATATGGATTCCTCGGATCGCTTGGCGATCGATATTGTGGATCGCAGTTTGGCTGAGCCTGAAGATGGCTTTGTGGTCTCCAACAGCATCACCTACACGATGCTCGTCACCAATACATTGCTGTACGGCACGCAATATTCAGCGTCCGATGCCAATAAAGCCTCGTTCCTGTATACCCTCGACGATGAACCAGTTGATTATCACGATCAAATTAGCAAAGGCGATATGCGCGGCGATTGGGATGCGATTGGCGGGCGCAAAATTCGCTTGAGCAGAACGATCGTTTCGGTCGATGCCTTAGATTTGGATCGAGTTGGCACAGGGATCAATCGCTCGTTCGATGGCTTGCTTTATTTGAATGAAGCCTATCAATTGCCCTACACTGGTTGCTGGCTTGATGCCTTTAGTTGTAGCACCGAAACCTTTGGTGGCTCCAGCGAATTGAATATTGGCGCAAGTGAAACGCTAGATATTTTGCCCGCAACCCTGAGCGAATTCTATGCAATGGAGTGGAATGATCGCGGCCAGTTGAGCTTCCCCAGCCAGCGCGATCACGATGGCGATGGTTTGTTCAGTGTTGAGGCAGGCGGAGTTGACCCCGATGATTTGACCCGCGATGCTGATCAAGATTTGTTGCTCGATACCTACGAATTGGCGCAGGGCACTGATCCTGAAGCAATCGATACTGATGGTGATGGGCTTGATGATGCCCGCGAATTGAGCCTTGGCACCAATCCATTGCTCAACGATAGCGATGGCGATGGGCTTGATGATGGAACTGAAAGCACAACTGGTTGGTTGATTAGCTACAGCGATGATGCGGGTAATCGCAGTTATACCCGCGTTTGGTCAAACCCCAATGTTGGCGATATTGACGACGACGGCTTGAACGATTTGCAAGAATTCGTCTATGGCTTCAACCCGTGGGTCGCTACCGATGCCTCATTAATTGATAACTTGGTGCAATTTGCCGCCATGGATGTGAGCGAGCGCGATGCCGCTGCGGTGTTGCTACGCTTTGAAGAAAGTGCCGATGCAAGCGTATTTGCCAATAGTGCGAGCACCAACAATTTTAGTTGTGCTAGCACGCCAACCTGCCCAATCGCAGCGCAAACTGGGCGGTATGGCAATGCTGCCACCTTCGATGGCCTAAACGATTATCTGCAAACCAGTGTGAGCCTCGCGCCAACCGCCTATACCCAAGCCGTCTGGGTCTATCCGACCAGCACTGATAGCAATTTCCATGGAATTGTGGGCTATGATGGCGGGATTTTGGCGCAACGAGCACCCAGCATCTACATGTTTCAGGCTGGACGGGTGCAAATTGGCTTTGGCGATGGCACAAATTGGAACAGTTTATCAACCAGCGGGGTTGTGCTGAGCAGCAACACATGGAGCCACATCGCCACAACGTTTGATGGCACGACCATGCGGTTGTACATCAACGGCGTTGAGCAAGCCAATTCGGCGGCTGCCGCTGGCAAAGTACCCTATCCAATCAGCACTTTGCGGGTTGGACGCATCGACAACTATTTTAAAGGTTCAATCGACGAATTAAG
The DNA here is from genome assembly GCA_020161265.1 of Chloroflexota bacterium. Taxonomy (NCBI): domain Bacteria; kingdom Bacillati; phylum Chloroflexota; species Chloroflexota bacterium. The sequence goes on from JAIUOC010000007.1 coordinate 244,295, forward strand.
CCTGTTTGATCGGGCACTCTCGGCTAGTGAAGTTGTAGCACTTAAAGATGGCCGCTACAATCCAAATGATCTGGTTGTGCAGCCAGGCGCGGCCTTGAGCTATTCAACCAGCGTTACCAATACGCTGGCAGCCCAAGGCATCCATGGCAATTTGCTTGGCACGACCAGCGCTAGTGATCCAATCGTCGCCCAACCAAAAATTGCCTTGCGCTTTGAAGAAAGTGATCGCAAGAGTGGTTTTAGCCCAGCTTCGGGTGAGAGCGAAGCCGCGACCTGTGTTGGCGCAAGTTGCCCCGCCAGCGACTTGGTGAGCGGCACTGATCGCTCAGTGGCCTTCGATGGCGTTGATGATCAGCTTGCGATTGGCACGCTGGCCTATGAAAATGCCTTTCAAGCCTCAACCTTCTCGTTCAAAGTCAAATTGAACGCCCTGCCTAGTGCTGGCAAAACTATGAGCTTGATCGCAACCGAATCGACTCAAGCCTATGGGCTGAATGTTTCGGTCAATAGCAGCGGCAAGTTGGTTGTTGGATTAAATGATGTTAGCCCAACATTAACTGGTGGCATCACGATCGCCACCAATACCTGGATCACAATCACGATTAATGTTAATGATAAGCAGCTACGGGTTTATCAAAATGGTACACTTGATAGTGGCTTGAACAACAATGTGCGCTTGCGCTTGGTGGTTGGCGCTGGCATGTTGGGCAATAGCATCGACGGCGCTAGCCCGCTGCATGGCAATCTCAACGATATCAGCATCATCAACAATAATGCTGAAACCGTATTTGCGCTTGGTTTTGATGAACATAACACCAGCAGCTCGCGCACCAGTTTTGCCAACACCGCCAGCGGTGGCAGCATCGTCAGCTGTGCCTCAACCGCGACCTGCCCAGGCTTAACCGCAGGTGCAACCAACGAAGGCCTGCTTTTTGATGGCAGCGACGATTATTTGCCATTACCCGCAGCGGTCAGCAGCGCGGCGGGCGCTAGCGGTTCGTTCAGCTTCAAACTGAAATTGAGCGCCCTGCCAACCAGCGGCTCCTACTATTATTTGCTTGATAATGCTTGTTCTAGCTCAGCCGGAGCAGGCTACTGTTTACGCGCCTATATCGACTCAGCAGGCTTGGTCACGCTTGGATTAATCAACCGTACTTCGAGCAGCGTGGCGTTTGGCCCATTCTCGACGACTGCCGCTGGCGGGTTTAGTGGCAAGCTCGGCAGTTGGGTCACCGTGACAATCAGCTGGAGTTTGGCGGCAGCCGCTGGCTCAACCAGCAATTTTTCAATTGCCACAACCCACAATGGCTCAACTACCACCGCCACCAGCAGTGGCACCAGCACCTACTGGCCGTTGATCACCACCGATAGTAATGCGCGGTTTGGTCGCCGCGTTGGTGGTTCGCTGGCGCTCAAAGGTGCACTCGATGATCTGGTGGCAACTAGCTATAACCTAAGTTTTGACCAACCAAGCTTTAATGTTGAGCAAATCAATCGGGTTAATGATGGGCGGGTCGCAGCTTGTGCCGCCTTCTACAATTGCCCCACATCAAGCAGCGCTGGCAAATTTGGGGCAGCGCTCAGCTTCGATGGCAACGACGATTATTTGCTGCTTGATCATACGGTTGCCGATGATTTTACAATTGCCTTTTGGATGCAATCGAGCCAAACTACGGGCAGTGCTAGCGCTTGGTGGCAGGGCAATGGCTTGATCGATGGCGAAGTTGCTGGTAATGCCAACGACTTTGGCATTAGCCTCGGTGATGGTGGCAAAGTGCTGTTTGGGGTTGGGAATCCTGCGGCCAGTGATACAACCCTCAAAGGTGGGAGTGTCGCTGATGGAGCTTGGCATCATGTGGTGGCGACCCGCGTCAAGCAAACTGGCGCGATGCGTTTGTATGTTGATGGCGTGCTCGTCGCTAGTGGCACAGGCAATACGGCTAGTTTGAGTGCACCGCCTTATCTGCGCATCGGTATGATCCAAACTGGCTATAACGCCTATGCTGGCTTGCTCGACGAAATTGTGATTGTGCCAGCAGCGGTCGATCTGGCTGGTGCTCAATTGCTGATGCAAACCACCTATCCAATCATCGATATTGCCGAAGCTGTTACAACCTTCCAGCTGAATGCACTTTCGGCCAGCAGCATCAGTGCCATCGCCAACGTCAGCAGTAATGCTGTCACGAGCCGCCATAGCTTTACCCAAGAAGTTGAGGCGGCGATCGATTTGCAATCGGCGATTGATTATCCAGTGACTGATAGCAATGCTGCCAGCTTGCCAATCTTGTTGCCGTTCGAGGAAGTTCCAGGCGAAACCAACTTTAGCAACTATGGCACAGTCACAGGCTATAGCCAAAACAACGAGATGAAATCGCCCACCTGCTACACCTCAATTGGCTGCCCGACCGCTGGTTTACCTGGGGTAGATGGCCGCGCCGCCTACTTCAATGGTAGCGGCGATTGGCTGAGCTGTACCTATTCAGGGGTTTTGGGCTTGCCCTGTGCTTGGAACGAAGTTAATATTCGCACGGTGGCCGCGTGGGTCAAAGCTGATCGCGGCACGATTGCCGATTTTCGTGGCTCAATCGGAGCCAACGGAATCGAGCTAGATTTCAATAGTTTCAAGGTGACTATCAATAGTACAACCTATCGAATTGCAATCGACCTGCCTGAAAATGAATGGGTGCATGTTGCGGCTACGGTTGATATGACCAGTCGAATCGCCAAAGTTTATGTCAATGGAGCGCTGTATGGCTCGACCAGCCTTGGCAGCACTGGCACATACAGCGGTAGTTTCCCATCGATTGGCGCAAATCGAGCAGGAACCTTTGGCAACCTTGGAGCCGATGGCGATTTCTTCCATGGCTCGATGGACGATCTGCGCGGCTACACCGTAACGCTCTCGGCTAGCCAAATCAAACAACTCTACAGCGAATCGGCTCCGGCCATGGCCTTTACGTTTGATGCTGACGCTAGCAGTGCCAGCACTGTGATTGATACTTCAGCTAATCGCTATGCTGGCGTGTTGCGCGGCTCAGTCTGTAACACCGTCACCCTGAATTCAGCCGATTTTGGCAATTTTGGCGCTGATGGGATTAATATTCGTTTGGAGAGTACCGATCAACTTATTTTGAGTATGCCGCTGATCACGACTGCGCTGCATCAACTGAATCTTAGCGTGCCAATTTGTGGCATCGATAGCCTAATCTTTGAACAAATTGCGAGCAATGGCACAACTTCGAGCTATGGCGCGGTTAGCCTGAATGCGGCAAATTCGGGTACAACCACTGATGTCAATGTTGGCTTATATCCATTTGACCATATTGTGCTGAATTATAGTTACGCCACGCCAACCAGCAGCAGCGCCCCCAGCCTGACCGATGGCAAAATTGGCCAGAACATGACCTTTGGCGGGGCAGGCGCGATCGAAGTCCAAAGTCCAACCGCTGTTTCCGCACTCACCAGCACATTCACCCTGATGGGCTGGATCAATCCTGACGATGTTGCAGGCTTCCAGCAGCTAATCGCCAGCGGCACAGATGCCACGAGCAACAATGGGTTTAGCCTTGAGTTGAACGACGACCTGTTGCAGTTCCGTACCTTGGGGGTCAAAACCTACGCCAGCACTGCCAGTGTGCGAGCCGAAGTTTGGCAGCATGTGGCCTTGGTCTTTGATAGCAACTACGATGCCTTATTCTATGTCAACGGCACCTTGCAACAAACGATCGACGGCTCTGCGGTCGCCAAAGCCAATACCGACGATCCAACTTATATCGGTGGCAGCGCCAGCCCAATTGGTGTATTGCAAGGCTTTTTCCGTGGCCAACTCGATCAGCTAGCAATTTACGATCGCCAAATGACCACCGGCGAAATCTATAGCATTTATTTGCGCGATTTACGCTGGTATAGCGCTCGGAGCACCGTTGAACTTCAGATTGATACCGATGCACCAGCGATCACGTTGCTTAGCACTGCCGATTATCTGGCAAATCAACCAACAACCTTGGTGGTATCGACGATCGATGCTACTTCCGGCGTGCGCTTGCTTGATGTTGGCCTAAAACGGCCTAACGCTAGCAGCTATACTTGGTCGAGCGCTGGCCTGTGTGCCGAATCGCTCAGCGTCGCGAGCAATGCAGCTTGGTGCTACAGCTTTGATCCAACGAGTTTGGGCGGGGCTGGCAACTATAGTTTGCAATTCCGCGCTGTCGATGCAGTTGGCAACCAAACAATCTCATCCGTCTATACAATTAATATCGATACGACGGCCCCAACTGTCGCCAGCAATTATAGCGAAACTTGGCAACAACTCAGTGCCAGCAGCACCGATGAGCTTGCTTGGACGGTGGCGCTCAACGGAACCGTCAGTGATACGGGTAGCGGCATCGATCCAAGCTCGGTTCAACTAAGCTTGCTCGATAGCAGCGGAGCCTTGGCTGGGCTTGATCAGGCTCAGACTGCCACAGTCAGCGGCAATACCTGGAGCCTCAATTATGGCTTTGCCAACAAACGTCCAGCTGGTCGCTATAACCTGAGCCTCAGCGCTACCGACATGGTTGGCAACAATTGGTCGGGAATTGTTGGCAGCATCGTGCTTGATGGGCGTGCGCCCAGCATGCAGCTTGAGCCAAGCCTGCTTACATCACGGATTATCAGCACAACTCCTAATCTGAATGGCTTGGTGGTTGAACAACCAGCTTGGGGCGGCGAAGTCGCGGCCTTCCACTTTGCCGAGGCCAGTGGCGCAACCAGCTTTAGCGATTACTCGGATACCAAGCTGATAGCTACATGTAGCGCAAATGCCTGCCCAAGCGGCGTGAGTGGTCTCTTTGGCCGAGCGCTCAACTTCGATGGCAACAACGATAGTTTGACGATTGCCAGCACCACAACCCTTGATTTGAGTGTGGCAAGTTTCAGCGCGTGGGTCAAACCAAGTTGGGTTTCAGGCACGTTGGGCTATGCGCCAACGATTTTGGCCCAAAGCGCGGGCAGTAATAGCAATTGGCGCTGGCAGATGAGCGCCGATTACCGCAGCATGCAATTAACCAATGGCAGCTCAACCACCAGCTTGCCACTCATCTTGGCCGCCAATCAATGGTCGCACGTGGCCTTGGTGCAAGCAGGCGATCGCTGGACTGGCTATCTGAATGGGGTGGCAATTGGCACGGTCGAGCAAGCGTTTGGCTCAAGCACTGGCTTGCCGCTGCACATCGGTTCAAATGGCACAAGCCAGTTTTGGGCAGGCCAACTTGATCAGATTACGATCTACGAACGCGATTTATCGGCGGCTGAAGTCTATGCCTTAGCACAAAGTAAGGTCGCAGGGGTGAGCAAGGCCCAAGTTTGGCTGGCTCCCGACGAAACGATGCTCCCAGCTAGCCCACTGATCAGCTACGATTTTGCTGAAGTGCGCGGGGCAACCAGTTTCGCCGATGCTAGCGGCAATGGCCATGCAGCAACCTGTAGCAACTGCCCAACTGCCACCAATGGCTGGACTGATGCTGAGGCACTGAGCTTTGATGGAGTTAACGATGGCCTGAGCGCCACGATTACCAGCAATTTGAGCTTGGCAAACTTTACTCAAGCTGTCTGGATCTATTCAACCGCAACCGATAATGGCTATCATTCAGTGATGGGCTATCAGCCAGGATCGTTCAATCAGCGCCGCCCACCAAGCATCTATATTACCCAGAAAACGCGGATTCATGCTGGGTTTGGCGATGGCAGCGTGTTCACATCATTGGAAACTGGCTCAGTCTTAACGCCCAATGCGTGGAATCACATCGCGACTACTTTTGATGGTCAAGCCTACCGCGTCTATGTCAATGGCACTGCGGTTTATACCTCGACTGCTAGTGCTGGCCGCACGCCCTATCCTGTCTCCAAGCTGGAGATTGGCAAGGCTGATACCTATTTCAAAGGCGCGATCGACCAAGTGCGCATCTATGATCGAGCGCTTTCGGCCAAGGATATTGGGTTGTTGGCTTCGAGCTGGACGAATGCCAGCCTGACTGGAGCAAGCAGTGTGAGCGCCGACTGGAATTATCAGATTCCTAATGGCTTGCAAGGCTTGTATAAGCTGAGTTTGCGCGGCACTGATACATTCAGCAACACCGAAAGCATCGCGACGATTTGGCGTGGCATGCTCGATAGCGTTGCGCCCAACATCTCGCTTAGCGCAACCCATCAAGGCGGTGGCTTAGCTGCCTCAACGGTCTACACCATTACCGCCAGCGATCTGTTCCTTGATCCAGCGACATTGAGCACGCCATGTCAAACGACCAACAGCACGTTGAGCTACAACCAAATGGGCGGAGTTAGCTCGCTAATTGTGACATGCAGCGTTGTAGGCCATCAGCAAGGGAGCATCAGCGCAACTGTTCGCGATTTGGCGGGCAATCAAGCCAGTGCATCCTTTAATCTGCCAATGCCAACTACCAACCCAGCGATTCTGATTAGCAGTCCAAGCGGCAGCATTACTGGAACTGCACCAATCAGCATTACAGGGGGAGCGTTTGCGCCGATTGGGATTCAAAGCGTGGCAGTGTTGATTAATGGTCAGAATCTGAGCACGATCAACTATGGCGTTGGCATTACCAATACGCTCTGGACCACAAATTGGCAGCCGCAAGCGAGTGGTAGCTACACCATTACGGCTGTTCTGACGACCAGCAACGGCGGGGTTTACACCGATACGACCACGCTCAGCGTGCGCGAAGCCTACCAATTAATCGTCAATCGCGCAGGCACAGGCAGTGGCACAATTAGCAGCGAACCAACAGGCATCAATTGTGGTGATGTTTGTAGCGCCTATTTTGCCGAAAGTAGCGTTATCACCCTAACCGCCACACCTGCGAGCAATTCAGTGTTTAGTGGTTGGAGTGGCGTGTGTAGTGGCAATAGCCTGTGTGTTGTGCCCATGACCCAAGCGCAGAGCGTTACCGCCAGCTTTAGCTTGAAGACCTATCCATTGGGCATTAGTTTTGCGGGCACTGGTGATGGTACGGTCAATATTCTGCCAAATGGGGTTAATTGTACCCGCCAAACCCCAGCCTGTTTGCTGTTCTTCAGTGCCGGAACCGTGGTAACCTTGACGGCTACGCCGCTTGCAAATGCCAGCTTTGTTGGTTGGAGCGGCGATTGTAGCGGAACCGCCAGCTGTGTGTTAACGATCGATCGTGCCCATACCATATCAGCCCGTTTCGATTTGGTAACGCCAACCCCAACCGCGACGGCAACCAGCACACCAACACCAACGCCAAGCGCGACGGCCACGCCAACGACGACAGCAACCGCTACCGCGACAACGACCAGCACGCTCACCGTTACACCAAGTCCAACCGTCACCGCGACGGCGACCGCAACGCATACACCAAGTTCAACCACCACGAATACGCCTACCGTCACCGCAACCGTGACAATCACGGCGACCGCGACCGTAACGCCAAGTCCAACGGTCACAAATACGCCAAGTGCAACACCAACCTTAGGCGTAAGCGAATATCGGGTTTATCTGCCAATTGCCATGCGCTAAACCCTCCAAAACCAACGGCAGAGAAGCTGCATAGAGCATTCCATATGCGAGCAATTCTCTGCCGTTGGCCATTACTACTAATTTAGAGGAATTTGGCGGTGATGCTACGTTGGCAAGCTTTCAAGGCCATGGGTGGGCCTTCGAAAATAATCTCGCCACCAGCGCTACCGCCCTCAGGCCCGATGTCGATAATCCAATCGGCTTGACGAATAATATCCAAGTGATGTTCGATCAGAATCACGGTATTCTTGAGATCGACCAAGCGATCGATAATCCCCATCAGCAGCCCAATATCTGAGCGATGCAGGCCTGTAGTTGGTTCATCCATCACATAAACACTGGCTTTTTTGTGCAATTCGGTTGCTAATTTGAGCCGCTGGCCTTCGCCACCAGAGATCGTGCTGAGTGGTTGACCAAGTTTCAAATAGCTCAAACCAACATCGTTCATAGCTTGGAGCACTGGCTTGATCTTCTTTTCGTTGAAGAAATCCAGTGCTTCTTCGGCGGTCATATCCAATACATCACTGATCGATTTGCCACGAAGCTGATATTCTAGCACTTCGGCTTTGAAACGCTTGCCTTCGCAAATTTCACAGGTTGAGGAAATCCCTTCCATAAACGCTAAATCGGTGTAGACCAAACCTAAGCCATTACAATTATCGCAACTGCCGGTTGAGTTGAAGCTGAATAACGAGGCGCTCACTCCATTGGCTTTGGCAAAGGTCTGGCGAATATCATCCATAATTCCAGTATAGGTGGCCGGAGCCGAACGGCTATTCGCAGTTACCCGCGATTGATCGATCACAATGGCGTTGGGGTGTTGGCTCAAAAAGACTTCATTAATTAAGGTGCTTTTGCCTGAACCTGCCACGCCTGTCACCACAGTTAGCACGCCAGTTGGAATGTTGACATTAATATTTTTAAGATTATGTAAATTTGCATTAACAATCGGCAAGTAGCCAGTTGGCTGGCGCGAATGCTGTTTGGTTGGCACTGTTTGCTGCAAATAGCTGCCAGTTAAGGTATTTGAACGCTTGAGATCGGCATAACTGCCCTCAAACACGACCTCGCCGCCGTGCACACCCGCGCGTGGCCCAATATCGACAATATGGTCGGCAATCGCAATTACATCGGGATCATGCTCGACCACCAGCACAGTATTGCCTTTATCGCGCAACTGTTGCAACAACCGATTCAGCCGCGCCACATCACGCGCATGCAAACCTACGCTTGGTTCATCGAGAATATAGAGCATTTCAGTTAAGCTATTGCCAAGATGGCGAATCATCTTGACTCGCTGCGATTCGCCACCTGAGAGCGTCGAGGTTTCACGGCTCAAGCTCAAATAGCCTAAGCCAATATCGACCAACTGCTGCATGCGCTCCAACAACTTGGCCGCCACCCGATCGCCAATCGGATCAGTAACATCAGCCAAGAAACTGATCAAATCAGTCGCTTCAAAATCAGCTAATTCGGCAATGTTGCGCCCAGCAATCCGACAATTGAGCGCTGCTTGGGTCAAACGCTGGCCATGACAAACTGGGCAGATTTGCGAAGAAGTAAATTGCTCAAACACCGCCCGATTGCGATCGGACATGGCCGCTGCATCTTTTTTGAGATACATACGCTCGAAACGTTCTAGCAAACCTTCGTATTTCGAGCTAAATTCGCCCCACGAAACCTTAAGATCAGCGCCATACAAAAATGCTTGTAATTCCTGTTCGTTATAATCGCGAATCGGCTTGTCGTTATCGAACAAACCAGAAAGCGGATACATCTTCCACATCCATTTGCCGACCTTGAATTCGGGATGCAAAATCGCACCCTCGTTCAGCGATTTGCTGCGATCAAGCAATTTATCCATATCAAGCTGAACCGTTTTGCCAATCCCTTCACATTCAGGGCACATACCCTGCGGCGTGTTAAACGAAAAAGCATAACCAGGCCCAACGTAGGGCTGACCAACCCGCGAGAATAATAAGCGCAGCAACACCGCAATATCAGTATAAGTTCCGACGGTTGAGCGCGAACCACCGCCAACGCGTTTTTGATCGATGATAATCGGCGAGTTGAGATGCTCGATCCGTTCGACATCAGGCTGACCATAGTGCGGCAAAAAGCCTTGCACAAAAAAGGTAAAGGTTTCATTGAGTTGGCGTTGGGCCTCGGCGGCAATTGTATCAAACACCAACGACGATTTCCCCGAACCAGAGACTCCGGTAAAAACTGTCACCCGCTGTTTCGGAATATTCAAGGAAATATTTTTGAGGTTGTTTTCGCGTGCGCCATACACCTCAATAAACGCTCGATCCTGCATCATCAGACTCCTTGATAACTACAAATCTCTGGTCGCTTCGTGGAATCACCAGCAACTTAACTTGCCATATGTGTGATCCGAATTTATTCTAGAACATAGATGCAAGTGTAGGGAGTTTTCGCTTGGTAAACATCCTTTCGACACTCAAATTGCTGATCAAAGTCTCAATTTTTACATGAGGGTTTAACATGAATGTTGGGTATTATTTCCGCACCGTTGATCTGGCCAAGGCGATTAATGTGAGCGTACAGCAGGTGCGCAATTATCAAGCTGAGGGCTTTTTGCCCAACGTCGAACGCGGCTCCAACGGCTACCGTCAATATACCCAGCAGCATATCGATGCGATCAAAACCGCCCATCAACTGATCAAGGGGTATGGTTGGCGGAATGCTCAGCAGATTATGGCAGCATTGCATCAAGCCGATCATCAAACAGCATTTAATCTGATCAATCAGCATCATGCCAGGCTCGACACTATTCACCAGCAACTTGACCAAACCCTGACCTTGCTCAAAGCGGTGGCTGATCAACTGCCGCCCAGCCAACGCCATGCTCAGCGCATCTTGGTGGGCGAAGCCGCCAAAGCTGTGGGCGTGCCAATTTCGGCCTTGCGCTTTTGGGAGCAACAAGGCCTGTTGCAACCAATTCGCCAAGCCTCCAACAACTACCGCTATTATGATGAACGCCAATTGCGCCGCTTACGAATTGTCGTGCTATTACGTCAAGCTAATGCTGATTTTAGCTCGATTCGCACAACCTTAGAAACCCTTGATCAACAACAACCGCAACGGGCTGTTGCTGCAATCGAAGAGCGCCGCGCCGCTTTGGCCCAACAAAGCTGGGAATCTTTACAAGCCAACACCGCATTGGTGCGCTATATCCAAACCTATGTCCCACTGCAACCAATCCCAATTATTGGGTAAATAACTGCAAATTATCAAGTCAAGTATAGCACAAATGTTTTATTTTATCATTATTTTGAGTTCATTTAACCCAAAAATCACGCTGCAAGCTTGTTGGCAACAAAACTCGCAGCGTGATTCAGCAATAATCTACTATGGCATTTGATAGGTTTGGCTGGCCATTGCGGTGTTGGTTTGATCAATCACCCGCACCGTCAGATTGGTAGCCGCTGGCAACAGCGTTCGACCAACCCCAACCACCGCAAACGACGATCGCGGACCAGCCTGTTGAAGTAACTGATTTGGTTTGGGCGTGGTATAGATCACCTGTACCGTGACAACAGTGTCATCAAGTCCAACCGCATCAATCACCACCTGATAGCCATTTGTCCAACGCACACCAGTAAAGACTCCGATTAATAGAGTATCAGTTATCGCAGTCGTAGCGACATTTGGTTTCCAATCCCGTGGAATAACACCAAGCATGGATTGTTGTTCACTGGAAGTTCCCGCAATCATAGCATCAAACCGAAGGTATACTTTTGCTACTTTACCTTGCCATAGCTTCTTTATCCTATTCTAAAACAAAGGGAATATACACTCGTTTAGGGAGCGTGTAAGGAATTCCAACATGGGTCGAAGTTGTAGCATAATTACCAACAAAATCACGAATTGTTAATTTTACCCCGCCAAAATATGGAGTGCTGTATGCATGGTTTGCTACTGGAGTTGTTGTTATTTGATCGATAGTACCATCATTATCAAAATCCCATTCATACGATGCAACAGTTCCGTGAACAGTCCTCGATGCACTTGCATCAAAACTTATTGGATAATTAATTGATGCTGAATGCCATTCTGGAAGTTTCGCAATAATTGATTCAGAAAGTATTCCATTAATACTCGATCTCATTGTATCTAATGTGTCGATTTCGTGGTAAATAGGGTAATATGTTCCCTTAGTTGTGGCTGAAATTCCTGAATAAACCATTTCCATATTATCATCGGGATAGGTAATAATAGAATTTATCTGTATAGGCAAACTACTATTTTGGGTTGCACTAACAACAGATTGGGCAGTATAACCAGTGTAAGGTTCCGGATTAAGAGGAGATGCATTAGTTAAAAGGATTATTGATTTGATTGCATCTGTTCGCCAAGGCATTGTGCTTGCTGTCATTAAACCTGAATACACAGATTCTTCACCTGTACTCCCACCACCATCAGCACTAAGACCCTCAATCGTATTCATAATATTTATTTTATTTGTAGTAAAGCCTAGTGCTACCCGTGCAGCAAAATCCGTGGTATTGCCGGTATCTTGTGGGAAATCACGAAATTCTACAATTCCTATGCGATAATCAACACCGCTTTCTGTTAGAATATTAATCGTCGATGCAATTGTTGATTGAAGACTCCATAAATTGCTTCCATCAAGCTCACCACTATTGTTTGTTGTATCAACTACATAAACTAAATCAAGAGGTGTACTCATAGAACATGCGGTTCCTGAATTACATGGGTTAGCTCGAATCTTGACATTTACACTATGTGGTGTCCATGCTCCTAATGATCTAAAACTTGTTGCTGTTCCATTGACAACTTTGTACATATCAAAAACAAGAGTATAGTTTCCTGAAATGGTTGGTAGGTTGCTCAACGTAACTATTTCTGTTGCACTGTCACCAGGATTAGTTGCATTACAAATTTGGATACGTGGGCCTTGTACTTCCGTTCCCTGATGTGTCCAGGTAAAGCCTAGTTCGTATGAGGTTGAAGGTGTACAAAGCCACAGCTGTTTCCCAGTATTTTGAATTTTCATATTAATATCATATGTACTACCTGATTGTAAGTTAAATCTGTCAATTCCTTGCCAATCAATACTTAAAGGATTCCATCGCAATGCAGGAACTGTAGTATTTGAAGAAAGGACAGATCGAATATCTGCACCTGGGTAGTAGTGAGAAAGGGCTTGTTCTGCGCGATTATATTGAACGCTCCATGGAACGGATGGATTTCCTAAAGAACAGCGGTTGCCGAGAAGCCAGCGATTTGTTCCTCGTTGCGACAGTCCACGTCCATGACCATTAATATTTGCCGCGCATGGTGTTGCAGTACTGCTAATTGGATCAACAAAGGCTTGTGTCCTCTCTTGAGGAATTGCACCATGAGGATAATCAGCAAAAAATTCGGCATTTATGGCTGCTAATGATGTTTTTTCTGCCAAGTAAAGACGATCATATAATGCACTACAAACCTTGCGTTGTGATTGATTAAGGAGCCTTCGTGTTGTAGAGCATGGGTTTTCACGGCTTATTACATATTGATTGGGTGGAGTATTACCCGCAATATTAAATCTGTAGGGAATAAACATCTGAAATTGTGTCGAATTATTGATATTAGAACCATTATTATTAATTTGATAGTATGCATAAGATCGTGCTGCAATAGCCTGTGCACGCATCGCTTCTGTTATAAATTCAGGCGGAAACATTTCACCAGGCAGAACATTTGGCAAGTATTCGTTCTCAATATTAAGTGTGATTGTAGAACTATTATATGGGTATATATAATTAGGATCACCTTCTATTGCGGTACATCCAAATACATCAAAGGTTGTAGACATTTGAGAGCAAGGTATATTGCCTAATTTAGCACCTTGAGTATCAAGGGGATACATTGTAAGAGTAATCGTAGTAGGCGGTTGACTTGATTGTGCTTGAGCATCCAAAGGAATTTGAAGAATTCCTGCTAGTGCTAGAATAGTGAGAATATTTAGCCAGAACTTCGTTAATTTTTTCATTATTGCACTTCAATCATTTGTAATTGATACTGTCCGTTGCGTTGATCAAGTGTTACAACGGCCAAATTCTTACGATCGGGAGATAAAACCATATCCTCTTTATAGAGATTACTGACGAATAGTTGTTCCTCAAAGATCGATCTCACTTCACCTGTTTCAATATTTAATAACATCAAGTGATACATACTTTGTGATTGATTTGGGCTATCAATAGCCATTAGAATAGTATTTGTATCTAACCATTCAACATCCTTAATATAATAAGGAAGATCAAAATGTTGCGTCATACCAGTTAGTGTATCGAATATAGCAAGCCGTAAGTGCGGGGCCAGCTTGGGATGAGTTCCATCACTAAGTAATAAAGCTAGTTGTCGTCCATCGGAATTCCATTGTGCATTATAAATCCAGTGATGACCTGTATATGGGTTTTCTATTTGAAACGAACAAATCGATGAAGTAGAAAGATCCATCAAATATTGCTTATTCATATCATAGAGAATTGCACTATTCTCTATGGAATTCCATGTCCAATTAGATGGTAGGTTTCCCTCTGCTATTAATCCTTTAACGACCTCTTCCAATGGTGAAGAAAAGGGAGATTGTTTAAATATTGCTCCATCATCAGTAGACCAAAATGAAATAGGTTGGTTACTTAAAGAATAGACTGCGAATTGTCCTGTAGGACTAATTTGTGGAAGGAACATTGTATCAATTGACTGAGCAATTATCTTCGATGATTTAGTACTGTCCTTTTGTAATTTCAGTTCTTTTTTTTGATTCACTGTTTCTAGATAAAGTACTCCGTTTTCATAGGTACTCCATACAGGTGGCATAGTCCCACCTCCATAACGTTCACCATAATTTACGATGTTTCGGCTCATCTTATGAATAGTAGCCATCATCTCCTCTTGTGGTGTTCGTTGTACATACAATAAGCGTTCATTATCAGGAAGCCACTGGATAACCGCAAGTTCATTAAGAGATTGAACAATTGTTTGAGGGGGAGTAAAGTTCCAACTATTAAAGGCTCGGCTCGATGCTGCAATAGAATCTGCGGAAGAATTAAATGAACATATTTTTGCTTGGGGTAGTGGTATGGTTATATCGTTTGAAATTGGTTCTATAGATGCGATGGGTAATGGATATGCATTATTTGACAAGACTGATGTTTCTAATGGAATAGTAGTTGAATTTAATGAATGGGTAGTCGTGTCTGATGTTAATCGACCACAAGCTACGAATAGCAAACTGATTATTAAAAAGATACGTTTGGGCCGAAAAAGTTTCATTGTTGCTCCATAGTTACTAAAACATCATAAACAAGTTATATACCTTTTCAAATTCAAAAGGTAGTATCTTGCTTAAAAACATTTAATACCATTCTTGAAGAGCAAGAGGAGAATTTAATAGAGGAGTAATACTAGTGAGCATAGTACGTCCTTATCATCTCTCATAACTCTCATTGGCCCTATAATACTACTCTTTTGAAATTTGTCTAATAGAGTTGAATATAAGATTCATTTTATGAAACGCTATATGGAGAGCGCAAAAATGTCGGGGGCAGCGGTCGGTGGGGCTGATGGCTCCCGCTGTGGGTACTTCGGCTTCGAAATCCCAACCAGTGGGATGATCGACACCATGGTGTGTGCAGTCCGACATCGCGTTTCATGCCCCCGACTTTTTCATGCGCTCCCCAAATGTAATACGATGATACAAATCGTCATCTAAACTCAACAAACGATCATCAAGTTGGGTTATTAGAGTTACTGGAATCACCGTGCCGATTGCAGGCGTGGTTGCCTCACAACTTCCCAACATACTCCCAACGACCACAATGAATATCAATTTGATTAAATGGTGCATACTCAGCTCCATCCAAGCGCTTAGTTCTTGGTAGCAAGGGCGTTGGTATCGAAGGGCAGCAGCAGACGATGATAATGCAGCCCTTCCTCGGAAGAATTATGGCATTTGATAGGTTTGGCTGGCTATTTCGGTGTTGGTTTGATCAACCACCCGCACCGTGAGATTGGTAGCCGCTGGCAACAATCTTCGATCAACCCCAACCACCGCGAAGGAGGCTCGCGGCCCTGCTGGTTGGAGCAATTGATCTGGTTTGGGCGTGGTATAGATCACCTGTACCGTGACAACAGTGTCATCAAGTCCAACCGCATCAATCGTCACTTCATATCCA
Organism: Chloroflexota bacterium; assembly: GCA_020161265.1. NCBI lineage: Bacteria > Bacillati > Chloroflexota > Chloroflexota bacterium. The sequence continues at coordinate 260,042 of JAIUOC010000007.1, forward strand.
TTGGTTCCTCGGACACTTGTAAAGACCCCAAGAATCAGTGTGTTTGTAACCGCAATCGTGGAAACACTTGGCTTCCAAACACGTGGAATAACACCAAGCATAGATTGTTGTTCACTAGGGGTTCCGGCAATCATGACACCAATACTGGCAAGGTGATACAAATCGTCATCCAAACTCAACAAACGATCATCAACCTGAATTATTGGGGTTACTGGAATCACCGTGCCGATTGCAGGCGTGGTTGCCCCACAACTTCCTAGCATACTCCCAACGACCACAATGAATATCAATTTGATTAAATGGTGCATGTTTAGCTCCTTTAGCGTTTCCATGTCAATGCAGCATAGACTTTATTCTTCAAATAGGGGTTTTGATCATAGACCAACACAGCAATGCCAAAGCGTAATTCAGTTTCATTGGTTGCTGCATTCGTTGCAACCAATGAAACTAGGTATATTAGAAACGATAACAAGTTTCGGCAGCAGGGCATTGCAGAATCGTTGCAGAATCGTTGCAACTTCACGGCAAATCAGGATTGATCAACGGTTCGTTAGCCCCAAACATGCGAGAACGAGAAGCTAAACAAACCAAATTTAGAGCAATTTTGATGAAATTGAATGCAGCGTGCAAAAAAAAATATGTTTCTGCATCTATATACAGCAGAGACTATTGGATAGCTTATCGGAGGAAACGCAATGACCCCTGAGCAAGAACAACGCTTCAATCAATTATTGGCCGAAATTCGCGATCCCTATGCCTCGTTAGAAGGCGCAATTCACGAGCTAGAACACATGATTTGGACATTGCAAAGCCAACATACAATTTCAAGCCTGCGCGTGCGTCAAGCCAAAGTGTTGATTCAAATTATGCAATTAACCCTGCGCCAGCAAATCCCCGCCAATCGACGCTTAATTCAGGCCTTATGTGCCAGTACAAAAGTTTCTGGCCCAGCCCGTTTGGTAAAAAGTGCTTAATCACGGTAGAAAAGGAGCTTAATCATGCAAATCCAAGGATTGTTGGCTGATTTATTTTTGAAACTCGACGCAATTAGCATGACCATCGCGGTTCAAGATGATCTCTCAAGCGATGTTGATAGCCAAGTTTGTGCCTGCGCTAACGTTTTATTTGCTACTTTGACCAATGACACAGCCTTTGATGAAACAATGACCACGGTTTTAGAGCAAATGGTTGCCCAATTTACCCCATCAACGCCACCAACGTTGGCCGTTTAACCAAAAAAGCAGCAGCAATCACCACCATGATTGCTGCTGCCTTTAATTATCAAGTAATTGAATTTGGTTTATTGCTGTGGCACTGCGGCCAGCAAATATTCCAACACATCCACTGCGCTAAAGCCTTGGGGATGCAATTCGAGCAAGGCCGAAACGGTTTTGATATCATCGCCCAGCGTCACCAAGGGCTGCTCGGTATACTCTTTGCGCTGCTGGGGCATGCCAATGTTGGCAAACAACGCATTGCACAAACATTTTCGCCCAGTTGTATCGTTGATATCGCCGCCTTTTTTGACATATTGATCAACTGGCTCAGCCGGACAACGAAAGCCCATCGTGCCATCTTCACGTGGGTAGGCCACGCGCAAATAGCCTAAATCGCAGATGCGTGGCCGTTCTTTGTAAGTTGGTTCCAAGGCCAGCGTCGTGTTGAGTTCGGCAACTTTAAATGGAAAACCAGTTGGTGAGGCCAAGGCATCAGTAAAAATCGTCAAACTATCGTTGGCAATATCATTTAATAACGATTGACGAATTTCAGGGCTAAAGCCCGAATCATTCGATAAGGCGAAGGCTGTACCAACTTGGATACCAACCGCGCCGCTGGCCAAGGCTTCAGCCAAACGATCAGGCGAACCATATGAGCCAGCTAGCCAAAAGGGCAGCCCTAAATCTTGCAATTTGACCAAATCGACCACATCGCGCTGACCATAAACAGGCTCGCCGCGTTCGTTGAAAACCGCTTGACCACGTGGCGGAGCATTGTGACCGCCAGCGGTCGGGCCTTCCACAATAAAGCCATTAACTTTGCCGGTAGCTTTTTTGGCCAAGGCAATCGCCAAGGTATTCGAGGCAATAATCGCCAAAAATTCTGGGCGTTTGAGCGTCGCTGGCGGCTTATCGAACATCTCGCGTGGATCAAAATGCACAGCCAATTTATCGTCTGCCCCAGCTTGCTCAACATAAATATTTAGGCTAGCAGCCTCGCCAACCGCAAACTGATCAAGCACGCCAGGAATTTCGCGCGGAATGCCCGCACCCATCAGCACATAATCAACATTGGCCAACATTGCCCCATATAAGGCCGATAGATTGGGCATTTGCACCTTTTCGAGCAAATTGATGCCCACAACCCCAGTATGGCCTTCCTTGGCCAGAAATACCTCAACAAACGAGGCCACAACATTCAAAATTTGCCATTCAGCTGAAGGCACGGCGGTGTACATCGGCACAGCTTTATATGGCTGATCGGCGGGCTTGCCGCCTTCTATAAAGTAGCGATCAAGAATGCGCTCGACATAGCCAGCAATTGGGAACTGAGCCAGCGCTCGACGCATCGCCCCATCGCGATCGCCCTCTTGCAAACGCCGAGCAAGCACTACATTGATCCCTGTTCCAGAAACTACGCCAAGTTGACCTGCACTTGCAACGGCCTTGGCCAGCCGCCAATCAGATACGGCGACACCCATTCCGCCTTGAATTACAATGGGAAAACGCATGAGGCTGCTCCATGTTTAGTAAGCTATTGCGTGATTGTATGCTATGCTAGTAGCCACAACGTAGTGAATTATAGCCCCTTGTGGCAGATTTCTCTACAATGCAGTGCGTCAAACGCATTGCATTAGGCTAAAAACGTGGTATAGTTGCGCCGTTTTGACAACGCATTTATGGAGGAATTCCCTGTGAATATTTGGCATGATGTGCCATTTGGCGACGATGCGCCAGAAGTTATTAACGTTGTGATTGAAATTCCCCGTGGCTCACGCAACAAGTATGAAATCGATAAAGATACCGGTTTGGTCAAGCTTGATCGGGTGCTTTCATCAGCCGTCTACTACCCAGGCGATTATGGCTTGATTCCCCAAACCTACTGCGAAGATGGCGATCCGCTGGATGTGATTTTGTTGCTCAACTTCCCAACCTTCCCTGGTTGTTTGGTTGAAGCCCGCCCAATCGGCGTGTTTGGCATGATCGACGGCGGCGAAAACGACGATAAAATTTTAGCAGTGCCAGCCAATGACCCCTATTTTGCCAATATCAAAGATTTGGCTGATGTGCCACCCCACTTCATCAAAGAAGTGACCCAATTCTTTGCTTCGTACAAAGCCTTGGAAAACAAAACGGTAGAAGTTGGCGAATGGCAAGGAGCCGAGGCTGCCAAGCAACGCGTTCAAGCCTCGATTCAACTGTACAACGAAAATTTCCGCAAAGCTGAATAAGCAAGTTTTTTCACTATGCCCCTCGCCTGTAGCAATCGGCGAGGGGCATAGCTGTCGCATAGCCGATAGTCGGCACTAATGCCTAACCCCTGAATTTCTAATCCTATTATTCTCTGGCTCATGCAACAAATGCTGGTATTTCCTCAATTCCAGCCCTTTGCCAAAAAAACCATCATACTTATGCTCTCTGTTCTATGCTCTCTGTTCTATGCTCCCAGACTCTCATCTGTAAGTCATGGCGCATAATCAGCCCATTAGTCAAACTGACATTAACCAACAAACTCTTCATTTTAGCATGACAATCTTTCCAAGCAGAGTTCCCGGAGGATGGATCGATGGCTTCACTTGGAAAAATCGTAAGTTTTGGCGTATTGACAATTAGCATATTCGCAGGTTTACAACTTCAAACTCCTACTATTCAAGCACAAAGCCCAAGCCCAGGCTATAGCTACCAAAGCCTTGGCACCCTAGGCGGTCACGATAGCTACCCCAGCGATATTAATGATTTTGGGCGAATTGCTGGCACCGCAGAAACCGAGTTCTCGGAAATCCGTGCTTTTGTTTGGCGGCGGGGCACCATGACTGATCTTGGCACGCTTGGCGGCGATCAAAGCTATGGTTATGGCATCAACGACACGGGTTATGTGGTCGGCGAAAGCACCACCAGTAATAATCAACGTCGTGCTTTCTATTGGCGCGAAGGGGTAATGCTCGACCTGGGTACACTTGGTGGCAGCGTCAGCACCGCGCTCGATGTGAGTAATGGTGAACGGGTGGTTGGGCGTAGCACCACCAGCAATGGTGCAACCCATGCTTTTATGTGGTATCGCGGCACTATGAGCGACCTTGGCACGCTTGGCGGCAACTACAGCACTGCCAACGAAATCAACGACAATAAGGTGATTGTTGGTTGGAGCACCAATGCCAATGGCGAAACGCGGGCCTGTATGTGGAAAAATGGTACGCTGATTGATCTTGGTGTGCCTGGGGTCAAAAGTTATGCCTATGCCGTCAATAACAGCGAGCAAGTAGTCGGCATGATGGAATTGAGCGATGGCCAACGCCATGCCTTCTTATGGCAAAACGGCGTAACTACTGATTTAAGTGCAGGCCTGAATCAATATAGCAGTGCCAACGATATTAATGATGCTGGGATCATTGTTGGCTTTACTGGCGATGATAGCACTCCATTGGCCGCAACCGTTTGGCGCAACGGCACAGTTCTGCGCATGGGGCCATTTAGCCAAGGCCCAAACGAACATCAAACCATCGCAACCTCAATTAACGAAGCCAATCAAATTATCGGCTACGATATCGCCAGTGATGATATTTCATCCACCACTGTCGGCACACTCTGGCAGCTTGAGCAATAGCAACTAGGCTGTTTGAAATGCGACAACTGGCCCCTGAACACTCACGCTCACCTGCATCTTGGGCGCGAGATCAAGCCGTGGGCCAGTTCGTGCCGCAATCATCAAATCGCCAATTTGCAGATCAAGCAGTTGATCGTGGCCATAAAAACGTTGGCCTAAAATTTGGCCATGCCCATTGGAATCGGGCATAAGATTCAGCGCTTCAGGCCGAATCATCAAGGTGACTGGGCCATGCATTGGTTTGGTTAAGAGCAATTGACCTAAAGCGCACTCAACCCGATTTTCTCGCGCAACCCCAGGCAAAAAGTTAGCCTCACCCACAAATTCGGCCACGGCTCGGCTGGTTGGGCGCAAATAAAGTTCATGCGGAGTAGCACTTTGCAAAACCTTGCCCCCAAGCATCACGGTCACTTGATCAGCTAAACTCAAGGCTTCTTCTTGATCATGAGTTACAAACAGGGCCGTCGCCCCAACTTGGCGCAAAATCTGTTTGGTAGCCGTGCGCACTTGGTCGCGCAGACCTGCATCGAGGTTGGAAAACGGCTCATCGAGTAGCAATAATTGAGGTTTGGGCGCTAAAGCACGAGCTAAAGCGACCCGCTGTTGCTGACCACCCGAAAGCTCATGCGGCATGCGCTGAGCCAAACCCGTCAAGCCAACTAATTCTAGTAATTCGTCAATCCGTTGCGGTTTGTGAGCTTGACGACCCAAGCCATAGCCAATATTTTGGCCAACTGTCAAATGGGGAAACAACGCATATTCTTGAAACACCATACCAATCTGGCGTTGCTCAGGCGGAACTTGGCTTTTGCTATTGGCAATTTCGCGCTCGCCAAGCCAAATCTGGCCTTGATCAAGCGTTTCAAAACCAGCAATCAAGCGTAGTAAGGTAGTTTTACCGCAGCCCGAAGGCCCAAGCAACGCCCCCAAACTGCCTTGGGGCAACTGAAAATCAACCTGATCTAGAACGGTGGTAGCATTGAAGGTTTTGCTAATTCCCCGACAGTTAATGGCTAAATTGGCTGTTTGCATGGTTGTGATCTCACGTCTTGCGTTCATTGGCCAACAGCAATGCCAACGAAGCACCTGCTGCGACCATCAACAATAACGCTGGTAAAGCGGTCTGGGAAAACCGTAATTCGGCGGTGTTGTTCCAAATATCGGTAGCCAAGGTATGAAAGCCAGTTGGCCCCAATAGCAAGGTTGCTGGTAATTCTTTCAAGGTTGATAGAAATACCAAAGCTGCACCAGAAATAATGCCTGGCCGTAATAATGGCAGGGTGACACTCAGCACCACTCGCCAAGCTGGCTGCCCCAGCGAACGCCCAGCTTCTTCTAAACGCGGATTAATTTGCAACAAACTAGTGCGTAGGCTGCCAATCGCTTGCGGCAAAAAGCGCACAGCATAGGCCAAAATCAACAAACCCAAGGTTTGGTAGGCCCAAGGCAGATAATTCGCACCCCAAAAAACCAAGGCTAGCGCCACTACAATTCCAGGCAGCGCATAACCAACATAGGTTGCCCGCTCGATCAAACTGGTCAAACGGCTGGGATAGCGCACGGCCAAGAACACCACTGGAAAGGCCAAAACAATCGTGACCAAGGCGGCTAAACTCGCAGCCAGCAACGAATTGGCTAAATCGGTTAGTTGTAAATTCCAGCTTTGGCCTGCACGCAGACCGATAATCAACCACGCCACGATTGCCACAATTGGCAAAACGACGGCAAACAGCACCACAATTGCGCAAAAGATTAAGGCAGGCCAACGCCAAACCCCTAATCCGACCAATTTGGGTTGGCGACTAACTCCCGCCGACGAGCGATAATAACGGGCACGGCCACGACTCAAGGCTTCGGCAGCCAACAAACCACAGGCCAAACCAACCAGCAACAACGATAACACCGCCGCCCCAGTTCGATCAAATGAGGCCCGATATTGCAGATAAATCGCTCGCGTAAACGAATTGTAACGCAACAACGAAACTGCCCCGAAATCGCTCAAGGCATATAAGATCACCAATAAACTGCCTGCTGCCAAGGCTGGCCGCAACTGTGGCAGCGTGATCCGCCAAAAAATATGGCTTGAGCGTTGACCAAGTGATCGGGCGGCTTCTTCTAGCGCAGGGTCGAGTTTGCGCAAGGCAACCCGCACATTTAACACAATGTAAGGATAGCCAAACAGAATCAATGCTCCGGCAGCGCCCCAAAAGCCATAGACTTCGGGCAAGCGCTCAATCCCCAACGGTTCGAGCCATTGCTGCACTAAGCCACGTGGCCCGAGCACCGCAATAATCGCCCAAGCCCCGATGTACGAAGGAATCGCCATTGGCAGCATAATTAATGTTAGCCAAATTCGCGCTCCTGGTAAATTGGTGCGAGTGGTAAGCCAAGCTAAGGGCAAACCGATCAAGAGCGAGCCAGCAGTCACCGTGATCGCCAACAGCGCCGAGCCAGTAAACACTCGCAAGGTGCTAGGGCGTTGTAATTGAGCCCATGCTGCCGAGCCGGCCTCACTGGTGCGTAACAGCAAATAGCCAACTGGCAAAACCATAATTAACGCAATCAGGCCAGCACTGATCGTTAAGAACAGTGCTGACCAACGGCCAGATCGAAAGCGCAAATGTTTAAAAACCATAGCTCAATCTAGCAAGCTAGGCTTGCAATCACGTGCTTATTGGATAGCCCCAACATCTTGCAACAATTCTAAGGTTCCTTGCAAATCTTTCAAATTGCTCAGATCGATGTTTGGGGTAATAATTTCGCCCAATGGCTTGATTGCTGGGTTGGTAATAATTCCAGCTACCAATGGATATTCATTGGTTTTATCGGCGAAATAAAGTTGGGCACCGTCGCTCAACAAATAATTAGCAAAGATTTGAGCGGCTTCAGGGTTCTTGGCAGTTTTGAGCACACCCACACCAGCCACATTCACCAACGAGCCAATATCGCCATTACCGAAGTAGTGGTTGGCAGCCTTGGCATCAGGTTGCTCTTTTTTCAAGGCAAACAAGTAGTAGTGATTGACCAAGCCAGTATCAACTTCGCCACTCGCAACGGCTTTGACAATCGCTGAGTTCGATTCATAGACTTTAACGTCGTTGGCAATCATGCCTTCGAGCCATTGTTTGGCCACATCTTCACCTTGGCTCACCCGCAATGCGGTAACAAAGGCTTGCAATGAACCGTTGGTTGGAGCCCAAGCGACCCGACCTTTCCACTCTGGTTTGGTCAAATCAAGAATCGAAGCTGGCAAATCGGTGCTGGTCAAGACATCGGTGTTATAAACCAAAACCCGAGCACGACCCGAAGCACCAACCCATGTGCCTTCGCTGGAAACAAACCGTGGATCAACCAAGTTCAACAATGACCGATCAAGTTGCACAAAGCGATCGCTCAATGCGCCTAAGGCTCCGGCATCTTGGCCGAAGAAGACATCGGCTGGGCTATTATCGCCTTCTTCAAGAATTTGCGCGGCCATTTCAGCAGTATCGCCATAGCGTACTTCGACGGCAATCCCAGTTTCTTGGGTAAAAAGCTCCAACAAAGGAGCAACTAAGCTTTCTGAACGCCCTGAATACACGACCAGACTGCCGCCAGCTGGCTCAGTGGTGGTGGTGGTTGGCACAGTTGGCGAAACCTCAGCAACAGCGGTCACTTCGACAGTAGCAGTAGCCTCGGCTGCGCTAGCGGTAGTTGGGGTTGCTGCGGCGGTGGTTGGTGCTGGGGCAGCCGTTGGGGTTGCTTCCCCACCACAAGCTGCAATCACAATGCTCAAACAGAGCAACAGCATCAAAGAACGCACAAGTTTCACGAAGTACTCCTTAGCCAACTTGCTCGATCATTGAGCAAGTTTTAGCAAGTATTTATGCATATGCTAAAAACTATTTCTTCTGAAAAAACAGTTTTTATCAGGCGGAAGTATAACGCCCGCCATTGCTCATGTCAAATAATTGCGCCTTGGAGATTTTTATTATAGCACTATAGTATACAATTTGGCTGATTATTTTTTAATTGCTAAAACTTAATTAATCATGTTCAAGATTGAATCAAGTGCAACGTTAATTAAGCAATCAGCCATGGAAACATTGATTACCTGCGTTACACCACGAGGGGCATGCCCATTTCAGCATAACCCTAATTCAGTATGCATGCGACCTGCCACAGTGGTTGGGAAGAGCGGTTAACCGAAAGGAGTATGCTCAATGGCAACCTTGGAACGCTTCCATTCGCCGGGGTATCAAGCTGAAAAAGATTTTGGCAACGACCTTGATGGCCTTGACCAGTTCAACGAGCAATGGAACAACAATCTCAATCGCTGGACCAATCAATCGATTGTTGGCAATCCTTGGTCAAACCAGTATGATGACAATCGCTACTATTATGTCAATCCACTAACCACCTCGTTGAATCCTGGCAATCCTGTGCCGATCACATGGAATCCGTTTCCCAATCGATTATTTAACTTCTTCCAAGATCCTCAAGCACCTGCCAACGAGCAACTGAGCACCGACCAAATTTTTGCGCTAGCTGATGCTGGCGCGATTACGATTAATGGAGTAACAACTCCGATCGGCAATTTGCAAGTACCACAACAGCTTTGTCCTAACAATAACTGGCAGGGCACATTAATTGGCTACACTCCAACTGGCTCACGCGGCTGGCTTGATGAATATTGTGAGTGGAGCATTCGCTATGATCCCGATGGCCAATTGCGTAGCGTCATGTTCACCTGTGAAAATCCTGCCTATTGGTTCACCTTATGGCGAGTTAATCCCGATCTGGTGGTCAAACTCTATCAGCAAATAATCAATCCAGCGGTTCAGCGCGAAGATTTGTATTTGCTCGATTCCAATGGCAAGCCTGTATTCGACCCATTGACCAACGATTATGCCTATGATCCAACCAATAAATGGAATCGCGATACTACACAATTGACAGATCGTGGTGGTGCAATGCACTTGACCAGCGGACCCAACACACTTAGTGCTGAAATGTATCTAGCTGCTGCCGCGACAATTGCCCGCACCTGTGGCAATACCGACCCCCAAACGTTGATTTGTTGTAGCCAATATGGCCGACCTCGCCGCAATAGCGACCCACACATTGGGCAATTAGCCAATCAAGTGGCGGTCAATGGTCAAACCGCGATCACACTGACCGATCCAGTTGGCTTGTATATTCAAAGCCCCAATACCAAATTATGGGCGGTGAAAAATCAGCCCGATTATCCAGTGGCAAATTTATGGCAAGTGACGAGAGGCGAGGTCAATCGGGTTAGCCCAGGCAATGGCAACGACTCAATTTTGCATGCCATCTTTACCGTTCCCGAAGGTATGCAGGCCAGTGATATTTTGATTACCGACTCACAAACGGGTAAGCAAGAGCCATTGCAATGGGCTGGCCAAATTGCCCGCAGCTTTATGATTGCTTTGCGAGCAAGCACCGCGCCATTGCCAACCAGTGGCAGCAATCCAGTACCACAACATCCGCGGCCATGTGTGGTCGTGATGGATAGTACCTATCCAAATTTACAGCCATGGCCAGTTCAATTTCTGCCCAACGATCTCTACCAAGCCAACAGCCCGATCGATCTCTCGCCGAGCGTGCCCCAAGGTTCAAGCACCTTGATGGCGCTGGTTGTGCAGGGCGGCTTAGAAAACGCCAGCATCGAATTTTCACCGCCTGATGGCATCGAGCCAGTCGTGATCGAACAATATATCAACGATAACTCTGGTTCGCCGGGCCAAACCTCTGGCGGTAGCACCCAAGTCTATCTGTTTACCTTGAAGATCGATGCCAATGCGCCACTGGGTGATCGCAATCTGCGGGTGGTTAATCTCGATAAAGAAGCGCCAATTGGCGGTGTACCATGGCTTCCAGGTCTCTTGAATATTGTTGCTAACGCCTAAAATTGATTGATTAACTCAGCAAGCAAGCACGGCCCATGCCGTGCTTGTTGCTTCAGATCGGAGCAATTGCAATGCAAACCCGCAAACAAAGCCTAACCAGTTTGCTATTAATTTGGTGGCTCGTTGGCTGTGGCGCAAGTACATCCACGGTTGTTCCAGCGCCAAATCTCGTTGGAGCAGCACCACCAACTTTTAGCTGTAGTTTCAATCAACCAAGCATTAGCGCAACCCTACCAGCCGATATCATCATTAGCGAACAAAGCGTCGTTAATTGCTTTGCTTGGCAAAATTTCATCGCCCTCAATTGGGATGCCGACCCCAACGAGCGTGGTCAGCCCGACCAGAACCAGCCTGCTGGCAGTTTTGGCGAGCCAAATGATCTTGCGCCAACGGTTTGGCAAACCTACAAACTTAATACTGATGTCTTTTTGCCGAAAGCCCAAACTCCCGCCGCTTGGAATGCCAACGATCTCATCCCATCGCCATGCCAGCCCCAACTAGCTGGCCGCAATTTACCAGATATCAAAGTATTGAATATGGGTTCAAAATTCGACGATTTGATTCCCGATTCACTTCAAGCTAGCGGCGAAATTCTGGTCGATCAACAAAGCAATATGGTGCATTACGAAAAACGTATGAACCGCGATGAATTTGAGTACATTACTCAAACCTTGCTGTATAACGCTGATGTGCAGGCCAACGTTGCCCAAACCCAAGGCATTATGCTGCCAGTTGGTACGAGCAGCTATGGCAGCGATGGGGCAATCGAAATTAAGGCGGCTTGGCGAATCCTTGATAATCAGCCAAGCAACATCACCAATCGCTATAAAACCACCCTCGCCATGCTTTACGATGCTGATACCAATACCTGTGTTGGCCCGACAACCATGGGTTTAGTTGGCTTGCACATCATTCGGCGCACCCCGAATATGCAACAATTGATGTGGTCAACTTTCGAGCAAATTGACAATGTGCCTCAATCCAGCTTGCCCGAGCAACAAGCCTATAGTTTTTATAACCCAGTTTGTGCCTTGCCCGACCCATGTAGCCCAAACGCAACTCCCTTGCCAACCGCCACTCCACCAGGTGTTCCAACCTTAGAGCCGGTTCAAGTTGAGCGAGTTTTGCCGCTGCCCAGCGATGTGGTCAGCCTGAATCAAGCGGTTCAAACCTTGATTGCTCAAACCAACAGCGATTCAGTTTGGCAATATTATCAATTAGTCAATGTCCGTTGGCCCAAAGCCAGTTTGGTAGGGCAACCTGGTGCTGGAGCAACCGCACCAATTAATATCAGCCAATTCCAATTTACCTCAAGTGGCCCGCAAAACGTCAGCAACACCACCATGGAGACCTATGTTCAACAGCAAGATTGCTTAAATTGCCATGTTTATGCCAACGTTGCGGCCAGCGCCAAGGCTGGTTGCAACCCCACGCTGGCCAGCAATTTTAGCTTTATGTTCGATAATGCTGATACCCCCGATAGCTTTGCTAGCAATAATTGCAAGAGCGCCAAACTAACCCCAAGTGAGCAATTCTCAGTGGCTCAACTTGAACAATATCATCAAACGCCGCGTATCTGTCGCAATTGCCACCGCTAAGGCTTGGGCCGCGACAGCTTAGAAATTGCGATTATCGAGGGTTCTTGCCGCAGCGAGTGACGGCTTGGAAGCCGTCACTTAAATATTTTCGGCTTTGATCGTATCGACAATTGGATCGTTGCGGATCATCGCGCCAGAGATCAGCATGGTTGCGAACACCAGCGCGAGAGTACCCAGCACACAAACTGCAATTGCAGCCCAAGGCAAGGTAAAGGTAAATGTGCCAACCCCATCGCCAAATTGGTAATAAATGAACCCACTCAACGCTATTCCCAACGGCAGTCCATACATCAGTGCAGTCAGGCCATAAAATAGACTTTCATAGCGCAACATGCGACGGAATCCAGCTGGGGTAAGGCCTACCGACTTAAGCATAGCAATCTCGCGCCGCCGCAATTTAATGTTGGTGTCGAGCGTGTTGATGATATTGATCACGCCAATCAACGTAATTAGAGTTAGAAATCCATAGAAACCGATCTTGATCAGCAGTTGCTGCAAATTGCTGCTATTATTCAGCTGATCAACTGCATAATATGCAAAATTACCACCAATCGTCGTTGTGTAGAGCCGTTCGATCGCCGCTAGTGCTGCTGCTGGATTATCGCTCTGCACATACATCGCCCCAGGATTGATTGGCCCTAATTGCAATAATTGCTCACTCAAACCATCAAAAACGGCATCGGAAACGAATAAATCAGCAACAAGGGTTATCCCCATAAAGCCCACTGGGGTTGCTTGGGTCACTGCGCCAATAGTCCATGTTAAGCTGGTTGGTGCTACGCTCCCTGTTTGGGCTGAAACCGTTATGCTATCGCCAGGCTTTAGATTAAATAGATCAAAATCATACAACTTACCGCCTTGGCGCAAACTGGTGTGATTGAGTAGAATTCCACGTGGTGCTGCTGGATCGGAATATTGCGCAGGATCAAGGCCAAGCTGGGCGAGATAATGGGCAAACTCGCTTGGGCCAACCGCACATACTTCGAGCACAAACTGAAACGTACCACCATCGACGGCGCGAGGGAGATTTTCAAATTTAAGCGCGGTCAAGTCGTTTAAGGCTTGATAGGCTTGATCGGTAATCACCTCGCGCGAAGGGATATACGGCTGATAGGTACAGCGTCTATAAGTAACTCGCTGCACTTCAGGTAACTGGCTCACCAAATCAGCAAAATTCTTGGCATGGCTTTGGCGATAATCAAGATCGATGATCAAATCGAAATTCATCGCTTGGCTGGCCTTCCTGTTGATGGTGGTGGTGTAGAGCATGAGTGCATTGAAAGCCACAAATAGCACAATGCTGATCATCAGTGAAAGCACAGTGGTAACGTATTTTTTACGATCACGCTTCAGCGATTTGAGGGCAAGCTCAGCTTCAATCCCAAACACCCGCCGAATCAGCGGGCTAGTGCGCAGATTGAGCGGTTTAGCCGTTTGAATCGCTTCACTCTGACGAATAGCAGCAATCGGTGAAATCTGCGAGGCTCGCCGCGCAGGAACCCAAGCCGAAAGCAGAATCGTTACAATTGAAAATAACCCAGTCAAGCCAAGCACTAGCGGCGAAAGCACTAGCGTCATACCTTGTTCAGCATCAAGAATTAATTGCGAAACAATGCCACGAGTTAGCTGCAACAGTACCGCTACCCCTGCGATAGCTCCCAGAATGCCCAAGGGAATCCCGATTGCAGCAATAACGAGCGCCTCGGTCAAGACAATTCGGCGAATTTGAGCGGCGCTCGCACCAATGCTAGCAAACATACCAAATTGCCTTTTACGTTCACCGATCGAAATCGCAAAAGCATTGTAAATGACCAACGCCGAGCCACCTACAATTAATGTGATCAGCGTAGCCCGAATAATCACAAAGAAACGCACATACGTGGATTGTCCACTAGCGCCCAACCAAGGCAATAAGCGCTCATTGTAGCTAATGTTTGGCGTAGCCGAAATTATGCTGAGGTCGGCAGCTTTGGCAATTGCTGGAGCATCGCTGTTAATGCTCGATGGATTATGCGCCAAAATCGCCACATCCACAGCAGTCGTCGCCGTCAATTGTGCCTGATCAAGATAGGTAAACGCCGGAAACGCTGCCAGCATGCTCGTTTCATCGGCTAAGGGAGCCATCAGGCCAACCACTGTATACGTTTTAGTGACTGTTGGCATAAAATTCTCGCCATCATCTAACGCTACATAGGCTTCGCCCCCCCAAGCCTTGACCTTCTCGGCATAATCGGGGATATTGCGCCGACCAAAATTGAGTTGCACCGTAGCCCCAGCTTGCAAATCGAGGCCAGAATCTTTGATCATAAGCGGCGAAATCAGCAACTCATCGGCTTTTTGGGGCAAACGCCCAGTGATCAACCTAATTGATTGATGTTGGAAAGAATCTGGATCATAAGCAGTCAGATAAAGATAAGGCCGAACCTTATTATGACTACCATAGGTTGCCACGCCCAGCGGCTTGCTGAGCATCGCCGTCTGAACCAAATGATTTTCGGCAAGCGTCTTGGCCTTAGCAAAAGGCACAGCGGGAAAACGAGCATGCCAATTGCCAGCCATAAATATCTCATGCTCAATCATGACCTTCTGAAAACTCAGGCCCAGCAAAAACACCCCACAGATCAGCGCCGACGATAAGATCACGCCTAGAATGGTTGCGGCTGTGCGCTTGCGGTTGAGGCGTAAATACCTGAGCGTATAACTGGTTAACATATTCATGCTTGCAGCACCTCATCGCTCATAATTCGTCCATCACCAAAGGTAATAATCCGATCAGCTTGTTCGGCAATCTTGCGGTCGTGGGTCACGATAATCAAGGTTTGTTGATAACGCTGGTTGGATTGTTTGAGCAGCGCGATAATCTCCTTTGATGTGGTGCTATCAAGATTGCCCGTCGGCTCATCGGCCAACATTAACGCCGGAGTATTAATCAGTGCCCTGCCGATCGAAACCCGCTGTTGCTGACCACCAGAAAGCTGATTGGGCAGATGGGTGCTTCGTTCAGTCAATCCCAACGTATCCATAAGCTCTTTGAGACGTGCTTGGTCTAAACTGCGCTGATCCAAAAGCAGCGGTAGGGTAATATTTTCTTCAACGTTGAGAATCGGAATCAGATTATAGAATTGGTAAATCAGGCCAATCTGCTGACGGCGAAAAATCGCCAGTCTGGTTTGGTCGAGAGCACAGATATCCGTGCCATTCACCAACACTTGGCCAGAACTTGGTGTATCCACGCCGCCAAGAATATGGAGCAATGTCGATTTACCTGAGCCAGAAGCACCAACGATCGCGACAAATTCGCCTTTGGTTACGCTGAAACTAACATTATCGATCGCTTTGATTTGGGTAGCGCCTTTGCCATAAACCTTCGAAAGCTTGTGCACATTAAGAATTTCCATGCTTTGGATCTCCAAAAAATAGGATTATTGCTGCATGCGTGGGTCATGGGTTGGGTCGGCGTACATTGGCGGGCAACCCTGTTCAAGCGCTTCGGGGCGTAATTCGTAGTGCCATGGTTCATTCAGATAGATCTGGCACAATCCATAGCTTGCGCCATGCTCAGCGAGCCATGCTATAGCCTCGTAGCCGCCAAGATCGATTGCAGCGCCAGAAACATGCGGCGATGTTTCCGCAGTCGCGACCCAGCGAGAAGCCTCATCTTCCGAGCCATAACTAACAACCGCCTCACGAAACAGGAGATTTTGGTAGGTTGGTGAGCGCCAACCACTCATGACATAGAAGCTAATTCCATGGTCAGCCGCATCGATCGCTGCTTGGCGCAAAGCATCTAGCAGCGCAGGCTCAAGCTTGGTAATGCCAGGCAGCTCATCAAAAACCGTTGTGCCATCAGGCACGAGACCATCAGCTGTGCTAAGCATGGTGGGAGCCTCATCACGCGGAAGATCGATTCGTGGCATCACCCGCTCCTCAACGGGTAATTCATCAGGCATGGCGGCTGGCGTAATACGCTGGGCAGGTGGCTCAGCTTGAGCAGTAGTGCTAGGTTGTACGATCGCTGCTTCATCAATTTGAACTAGCGGCATGGGCAGCCAAGCCTGTTCATCATGAACGGCATTATTCGACGAACTTGGTGAGGGTGATGCCAGCAAAAATCGATAGCCAACGATCAGGCCGCATAGGCTGATGCCAAGCAAACAAACGCCAAGCAGCCGAGGTTTCCGATAGGTTTGGGTTGGTTTGTGCTTTATCATGCTGGCAGTCTAGCTGGCGGGGTGTTAGCACAACGTATGAAATTTTCAATATGCCAACGATATGTGCCAACTGCTATAATCTGGGCCTAGCTAAGGAGAGCACTTGAGCATGCGAGTATTGATTGTTGAGGACGAACCCTATCTCGCCGATGCCATCCGCGATGGGTTGCGGCTGGCTGCGATCGCAGCAGATATCGCAGGCAACGGTAATATGGCACTAGAACTACTAGCGATCAACTCCTATGACATCGCCATTCTCGACCGTGATATTCCTGGCCCCTCTGGTGACGAGATTGCCAAACAAATTGTCGCTTCGGAGAGTGGCATGCCAATTCTCATGCTGACTGCTGCTGATCGGCTTGATGATAAGGCCTCAGGATTTGAACTTGGCGCTGACGATTACCTGACCAAGCCGTTTGCCCTGCAAGAATTAGTGCTACGGCTAAGGGCGCTTGATCGCAGGCGTGCTCACAATCGGCCACCTGTGCGCGAAATCAGCGGCCTACGCCTCGATGCATTTCGGCGCGAGGTCTACCGTAATGGGCGCTACGTTGCACTCACCCGCAAACAGTTTGCCGTACTCGAAATTCTGATCGCAGCCGAAGGTGGGATTGTTAGTGCCGAGGAATTGCTAGAACGAGCATGGGATGAGCATGCCGATCCATTCACCAATGCCGTGCGGATCACAATCTCTGGCTTGCGCAAGCGGCTAGGCGAGCCTTGGCTAATCGCTACCGTGGCTGGAATTGGCTACCGCATCGATAATGGCAGCGATGGTGCAAACGAACGAGGTATTTGTGAATAGGTCGCAAGGGCTAAGCGTGCGGATTAAACTGACCCTTAGCTACGCAGGATTTCTCATGCTCACTGGGATCTTGATGCTTGCCACCATGTGGGTATTTTATTATGTGCCCGAAGCAGCAATTACTGTGATCGGGCGGTTTGTGCCCGACCTTTTTCGTGAGCCTATTCTGAGATCGTTAACCATGCTAGCGCTATTATTGGTATTCGGCCTGCTAGGCGGCTGGCTGCTTGCAGGGCGAATGCTTGCCCCCTTGGCGCAAATCACCAACGCCACTCGCATCGCTGCCAATGGATCACTCGCGCATCGCATTGCCATGGCAGGCCGTCAGGATGAGTTTCGCGAACTTGCTGATAGCTTCGATGCCATGCTGGCGCGAATTGAAGCCCATGTAGCTGAACAGCAACGCTTTGCTGCCAATGCATCGCATGAACTACGCACACCTCTGGCAGTTACCCAAACGCTGCTTGAAGTCGCCCGTAGCGACCGAAAACACCCTGCTAGCGATTTGATTGATCGGCTCTACACCGTCAATAGCCGCGCAATCAACCTCACCGAAGCCTTACTGCTGCTGAGTCGGGCCAATCAACGCTCTTTTGAGCGCGAGCAGCTTGATTTATCGCTGATTGCTGAAGAAGCAAGCGAAACGCTACTACCACTTGCCGAGCAACGCGACCTCAGGATCGAAACCTATGGCGATATGACTCCCACACTTGGCTCACCCGCGTTGCTCTTGCAAGTTGTAACAAATCTTGTGCACAATGCCATCGTCCATAATATATCAGAACAAGGCAACGTCTGGATTACAACCAGTATCCATGCCACATATGCTCGACTGACAGTCGAAAATACTGGTGAAAAGCTGGCTTCTGATGTCATTGCGACACTGGTTGAGCCATTTCGCCGTGGAACTGAACGAATCCATAGCAACCACATGGGCGTTGGCCTTGGTCTGGCAATCGTCAAAAGCATCATCGAGGCCCACGATGGCAGACTGACCCTTAAGCCTAGAGCCAGCGGTGGACTTTGTGTCACAATCGACCTGCCGATCGCTGCCCAACCAAAACATTAAACGTTGCTAGGTTAAAGCCTAACAGCTAGTAAAATCGCGTATAATCAACCAAATACCTAATGCAGCAGAATGGAGCACCCATGCACTATGATGCCGATGTGGTCATTGTTGGAGCAGGTTTGGCAGGGCTGGTGGCCGCTGCTGAGCTAGCCGATGCCGGCAAAAAGGTGATCTTGGTTGATCAAGAATCCGAGCAGAATCTTGGTGGTCAAGCATTTTGGTCGTTTGGTGGTTTGTTTCTCGTCGATTCCCCAGAACAACGTCGCCTCAAAATCAAAGATTCCTATGAATTAGCATTGCAAGATTGGCTAGGAACTGCCGCGTTTGATCGGCCTGAAGATTATTGGCCGCGCAAGTGGGCTGAGGCGTATTTGGCCTTTGCTGCTGGCGAAAAACGCCAATGGCTCTATGATCAAGGAATGCGTTTTTTTCCGGTGGTTGGCTGGGCTGAGCGCGGCGGCTATGGGGCCATTGGTCATGGCAATTCGGTACCACGCTTTCATATTACGTGGGGCACTGGCCCAGGCGTGGTTGCACCATTTGAGCGCCGTGTGCGAGCCGCCGCCCAAAAAGGCTTGATCACGCTTAAATTTCGCCATCGGGTCAATCAATTATTGCTCAATGGCGGGGCTATCGCAGGCATCGAGGGAGATATTTTGGAGCCAAGCAGCCTGCCACGCGGTGCAGCAAGCTCGCGCAAGGTCGTTGGTAGCTTCACATTTCAAGCACAGGCCGTGATTGTAACTTCAGGTGGCATCGGTGCAAACCACGATTTGGTGCGCAAAAATTGGCCTGAACGGCTGGGCCAAGCTCCCAAAACCATGGTTGCTGGGGTGCCCGATTATGTCGATGGGCGCATGTTGGCAATTACCAAGGCTGCTGGTGGCACAATTATCAACCCTGATCGCATGTGGCATTATACCGAGGGCTTGCAGAATTGGAAGCCAATCTGGACCAACCATGGGATTCGGATTTTGCCCGGGCCATCGTCGTTATGGTTCGATGCGATTGGGCAGCGCTTGCCTGTGCCGCTTTTCCCGGGCTTCGATAGCCTTGGCACACTCAAACATTTGATGCACACTGGCTATGACTATAGCTGGTTTATTCTGACTCAAAAAATTATCGAAAAAGAATTTGCGCTTTCTGGTTCAGAGCAAAACCCCGATTTGACCAACAAAAGCGTGCGCCAAGTGCTCGGTCGGGTCTTACCGGGCGCAACTCCGCCAGTCGAAGCATTCAAACGCCATGGAGCCGATTTCGTTGTGCGCGACAATTTGGCCGATTTGATCAAAGGCATGAATGCCTTGACCGCAGAGCCATTGCTAGACGCGGCGGCGATTGAGCGCGAAATTCAGGCACGCGACCGCGAAATGACCAACCCATTTACTAAAGATATGCAAATTACGGCCTTGCGCGGTGCTCGTAACTACATCGGCGATAAATTGATTCGGGTTGCCAAACCGCACAAAATTTTAGATCGCAGCGCTGGGCCATTGATTGCGGTGCGTTTGAATATTCTGACCCGCAAAAGCTTAGGTGGCCTACAAACCGATCTTTCGGCACGAGTGATCGGCCAAGACGGGCAGCCGATCAGCGGTTTATATGCTGCTGGTGAGGTAGCAGGCTTTGGCGGCGGTGGCATGCATGGCTATCGTTCGCTCGAAGGCACCTTCCTTGGTGGTTGTATTTTTTCTGGGCGCACCGCCGGCAGGGCAGCGGCTGAGGCCTTGGCTTAATTCGTTGAGCGGCTTCAATCAGAAACTTGAAGCCGCTCAATCTCTAATTCAGCCCAGCATTTAATGCACATTAATCACAATTTTACCCTGGGCATGGCCAGTTCCAAGGTAGTGCAGCGCGTCAGCCGCCTCGGACAAGCGGTAACAGCGATCAATGACGGGCTTAAGTTGGCCTGACTCTAACAACTGTTGGAGCTTCAATAAGGTCGTATGGCGAATCGGTGCAACTCCCAGAAATTGCAAGGTCTTGCTAGTTCCTAGCGATAGTATGCGGCCTAAGGCGACCGCTTGCAGAATTTGCGGCAAAGCACCGCCAATTGCAATATATCGACCAGTCGGCGTGAGCATTTTACGATAGTTGAAAATCGATTGATAGCCATTGACTCCAAGAATCAGATCATAACGTTGACGATGCTGGCGCAAACCCTCACGGCTATAATCAATCCAATGGCTAGCTCCGATCGCTTGGGCAATTTCAGCATTGCGCGAACTACAGACCGCAGTTACTTCAGCGCCATCGGCTTTGGCAATTTGGATGGCAAAGCTGCCAACCGCCCCCGAAGCACCATTGATCAACACCCGCTGCCCAGCTTGAATCTTGCCCAAATCGCTCAGAGCGTAGATTGCGGTAAATGCTGCCACAGGAGTTGCCGCTGCCGCCTCAAATGTAACATTCGCAGGTTTCAAAACCAGTTGATCTTCGGTTGCACACACGTATTCCGCCAGCGACCCTTGAGCCGTGCCAAAAACTGCATCGCCAGGCTTAAATTTAGTTACCTGCGGGCCAACCGCCTCGACCAAGCCAGCGAGATCTAAGCCAAGCGAGTTAATTTTTGGCTTACGCAAGGCTCCATTCAACATACGAATCATGATTGGCCCAGTCATTTGATGCCAATCGAGCGTGTTGATCGACGCTGAATGGACTTTGATCAACACTTGGTTAGCCTGAAGCGAGGGGCGTTCAACCTCACGTAATTGAAGTACGTTTGGGCTGCCATATTTATAAAAAAGCATTGCTTTCATCGAAATTCCTTGCCTATTCAATTTACCCAACGTTCTGGCTAACATCAACCTTCACACCTTTGATCAGCAGCCAAAGGCAAATTGAGGCTTCGCCCAGAAATGAAGGAATTTGAATGAATGGAAAAAGACTGGCAGCAACATGGGGAGCAAGGATGCTGATAAAGCAATTGATCACATAAGCTGCGCCCCCAAGCGCCAACAATACCCCAACGAAGCGCGGCAAGATCCGCGAGCGCAGAATTAACATACCAGCAGTTAAGCAATAACAGCCAACAAAGGCCAAGCTGAGGTTAAAGCCGGTTGTTTCCAATTCGAGGGCGCTGGCAGCATGCAAATACAGTTGTTCCGTTGGAATGCCATTGGCATAACGGGCACTTTGCAACAAGATTAATGGCTCAAAGTGATTGAGCAAATTGACACTCTCGATCGCCACGGCCACCAGAATAAAAAACAACACCATTCGCGCTAGGATCGGCTTCGCCAGCCGAAACAGATCATAGAAAATTGCCGCCAAGGGAATATTGCACAAGGCAATAATTAAATGTACCGCCAAGCCCATGCGATAAAGGCTCGGTTGGGTTTGAATATTGAGGGCTGTTGCCGCCGCATCATTGACCACAATCAGGGCGGCTGGTACAAATCCCACCGCAAACAGACCACCAATGATAATTAACAGGTAGATTGCGCCAGCCATGCGCGATTTAAAACGTAGTCCAGCCAAATCTGGTTGAGGTTGCTCGGCGCTGTGCGGAAGGCTGATTCGTCCAGTTTGAAGCTTCATTGTTATTCTCCATCAAGCGATAATTGCTTGGGCCAGCATAGCCGATGGAGCAACAGCAACTCATAGCTCTAAAGAACTATTACAAAGGACTAATCAGCAAATCGTTATAATATGTCAAGCTCTTGGGCTTTAGCCACCGCCAAGGTGCGATTATTAACGCTGAGTTTGCCATAAATATTGCGCACATGGGCTTTGACCGTATACAGCGAAAGATACAATTGATCAGCAATCGCCTGATTCGAAAGCCCAGCAGCAATCAACCCCAACACCTCAAGTTCGCGCTCACTTAATGGCTCGATCAGCGCAGTTTGAGTGCTTGGCATCAACGGCATTTGCGCAAAGGCAGCTAAAATTTGGCGAGCATAGGCATTACCCAACCCTCGCCCAATTAACTCACGCAATAGCTGTTTCAGTGGCGGCCCTTCATCAATAAAAATTCGAATCAAGCCACCTGGTTCTGCCATAGCCAAAGCCGCTTGCAATGTGCGGGTTGCCTGAGCTTTTTGGCCTTGTTGTTGCTGCGCTACGGCCTGCAAAATCAAGCCATGCAGCTGTTGATCCTGCCAAGCCTTGGCTTGAAATTGCTCGATCAAGGGTTGCAGTAATTCCATAGCTGCCGCCGCATTTGTCTGAGCGAGCAAAACTTTCGCCTGAATTAATGGGGCATCAATCGTTTGGGCTAATTCAGCGGCGGCCTGAAACTCTGTTTGCGCCAACAGCACGCCAATCTGGGTCGTGATAATCTCTGGCAGCCGCTGGCTAAAATTCTGTTGGCGCACCTTTTGGGCCAATTGCCCCAGCTTGGTCGTAGCCTGATCGTTGACTCCCCGCGCCAGTTGCAAGCGCACCAGCCAAAGTTCGCAAATAATCGAACGATCAATCAGGCGGTCGTATTGCTGGGCTAAATCAAGGCTTTGTTGGGCATAACGTTCAGCGGCATCAAGCTGAT
Organism: Chloroflexota bacterium; assembly: GCA_020161265.1. Taxonomy (NCBI): domain Bacteria; kingdom Bacillati; phylum Chloroflexota; species Chloroflexota bacterium. Next base: position 282,944 of record JAIUOC010000007.1, read on the forward strand.
TCCATTGATAATAAATCCGCGCCAAGCCTAAGTAGGCTTCGTAGATAATTTGTAGTGGTTGCTCACCCGCCAATTCAAGAATTTGCTGATAGGTTGCAGCGGCTTGATACAGTTGATTTTCCGATTCTTGCAGCTGGCCCAGACCAATCGTTGCCAAAATTCGGATAAAGCTGCTGCCCGATGCTTGGGCCAAACTAACAGATTTGGTCAGGGCTTGGCGTGCCGCCGCTCGATCGCCATGAGCCAGATAGCCAAAGCCCAACGTCCAGTAGGCCGAGGTCAGAGAAAACACATTATCAGCGGCCAAATAGGCTAAGGCTCGCTGCGATTGCGCCAGCGTTGGGGCGAATTGGTATTGAGCCAACAACAAAATTGCCCGCGATGCTGCAATCTGGCCAATTAAGTTGCGCGTTTGGTGATCATCTGGAGAGCTTTGGAGCGCGGCTTCGGCAGCATCAAGTTTTTCGGCAACACCGGAGGTTTGGCCAAGCATCAACATCAACGACGCATGCCGCCACCACAACGAGGGCTGCTGCTCAAAAACACTTTTTGGCACAGTTGCCAACCAATCGAGCAAGGTTGTGACCGTACCGCGAACGTGTAACGAAATCCGCTGCTGATCAATCAGCCGTTCTACTTGGGCAAAATCGTTGGCAGCGGCGGCATGGCGAAAAGCCTCAATCCCAAATCCATAAGCCTCGTACCAATGACTGGCTCGTCGATGCAACTCAGGCAGATCACGGCCTAATGGGCTAGTCGCCAAACGCTGGCGTAGCAAATCGGCAAATAAATGGTGATAGCGATACCAATGCCGTTCATGATCAAGTGGCACGATAAACAGATTGGCACGTTCAAGATAGGCTAAGGTTGCCACGCCCGAAGCAGGAGCAGCAGCCAAAACTGCCTCACACAACGAGCCACACATCCGATCAAGCAGCGAAGTAACCAACAAAAATGTCTGGATCTCGGCAGGTTGTTGCTGCAATACCTCTTCAAGCAAATAATCCAGCACAAACCGATGATTGCCAGTAAAGCCATCGATCAGCGGGCTTGATGCTTGCTGGCCTTGGATTGAAATTGCCGCCAATTGCAAGCCCGCAATCCAGCCCTCAGTTTGATCGGCAAGGATTTGGCTTGCTGATGCTAAAAGATCTAATTCCATTGTTTGGGTGAGAAATTGGTGGGCTTCTGCGACCGTGAAGCGTAAATCGGCCACGCGCAGCTCAGTTAATTGATGGCGCGCTCGGAGCCGCGCCAAGGGCAGATCTGGCTCCTCACGGCTAATAACGACAAGTTGCAATTGGGGAGGCAAGCGTTCAAGCAGCAAGCGCATGGCCTCAGCAATTGGTTTGGCCGTCAGCCAATGATAATCATCAAGCACTAAAATCGATTGTTGCTCAATTGTCGCCAGTTGATTCAGCAGCAAGAACAAGATAGTTTCAGTTGAGGGCAATTCTGGGGCTTGTAACCGCTGAATAATTTCTAAGCCAAATGCTGGCTCAATTGTTTGTAAGGCTGCGACAAGATACACCAAAAATCGCGCCAGATCATTATCGTTTTGATCTAGTGTCAGCCAAGCAACAGGCTGCTTGCAACTCGCAATCCACTGGCTTACAAGCATCGTTTTGCCAAAGCCAGCCGGAGCCGACACCACCGTTAAACGCCGATCATGACGCGCTTTCAAGCGTTCGAGCAACTGCGAGCGCACGACACCGTTCAAACGGGGAACTGGAATATAGCATTTAGTCGTTAATATTGGCATCACCATGGCCTTAATTATAAAGCAAACCACTCATGTTAGCCTCGTAAATGAGCAGGTTTGCTATAATCAAGGCCATGATGTTGCAGCTAATCAATGGCTAGGATCGAAATAACCCGAGGAGCACTGCATGGGGTTGAAGGCATTAATCAGGCAGTCAGCCAATAGCAATAGCAAGTTACTCGCTGCCTATGATCGTTCAAGCAAAATCATTTCAATCTACAATTCGCTGCCACTGCAATGGGCATATACGATTAACATTGATAATCAATTAACTATTGATCTTGATGCCGAAGGTTGGGTGGCAAATATCGATGTGTTTGCCAAGCCGCGTTTAAATCATGCAATCATCGTCCCGCATAAAGCTAAACGTGGTTCAGTTCAATTTGCTATCCCTGCATCAGGCGAGCGATTTATCCCAAACCCAATCGTTGTTGAAACTGATCAAGCACGTCGATTAATTCGCATAAGCCTTGATCCAACCAACGATCCTGAGCAAGGGCAATGGCTCAAAACCTCAGAGCAGGTCTATTTGCAGATCAACGCTGATTTACTTCGTACAATTGTGATCGATTTTGGGACAAAAGGCCTATGGGATTGAGTTTATACTCATTCGTTACGTTGCCAATTTGGCACAGCTAAAGCAAGCCCAATCTGCAAACAAGGTCGATAAAATGGCTCAAGTGGCAATTGCTGAGCGATAAAGCTTGTTAATTGTTGAGCACAATGCAACGCAATTGCTTGTGTTTGGCTGGGCCAGCCATTTGTGGGTGGCACAATCTCAAACTCGGAATATTGGTTGCATTCGCTTAAGCGACCAATCCTCGTTGCTGGGCCACCAAACCCATGGGGGCAACCAAACGCTGTTTGATTGGCAGGGGTAACATGACACCACCACGAAAGGGCAGAAATTGCGATCCCCCGTTCTGCACATCGTTGGATGACACTTTGTGCCTCATTGCAGGCCACAATCAACTCGCTGAAACCACTGTTTGCGGCATAGATTTCAAACTCGGTCATAAGTTTTTGAAGCGCGGCCTGATGCGTTTCGGCAATAGCTTCGAGCGCTGCATAATAGTGCTTGGGGAACAATTCTCGGTTCAAGTGACAACTCCCTCGTTCGATGATAACCACATTATAGGTCTGATCGAATATCTTTGATCAGGCTTGAAAATGATTAAGTAAACCGAATTCACGATGTTGAACAACCCCACAGGCCGAAAATCTATGGTTGGGATAATCGGCAGTTTTTAGGCTGAAAAATGAACAATTATGACGTAGGCTTGCAGTTAACCCTACGTCAACGTGTAGTGTACTTGCATCAATTTCACATTGTTTAGGAGCTGATAGATGCAACGAACAAGTTTAGTTGGCTTAAAAATCGTGTTGGTCTTGGTGGGATCAATGAGTTTGTATATTAGTCTTGATTTTGGGCTAGGTGGCTTTGAAACGCTCGGTTGGCAGGGCGCACCGCCGCAAGTCGCCGATCCAAACAATCTGCGGTATACCGTCCACGATAGCCATTTTCGCTTTTTGGCAGGAGTTTTTGGCACACTTGGGGTGAGCATCCTACTGGCCGTGCGCGATTTGGCCAAACATCGCTTGCTATTGCAAACCATTTTTACGGCGTTTATTGTTGGTGGCTTGCTCCGTTTCAGTGCCAACAATCTTGAGATCTTGTTCAGTGGCGAATTATTGCTAGCGCTGATTGCCGAAATTGGCTTGATGTTGGGGCTGCACTGGTGGCTGCATCAAGCCTTGAAAACGCATTAATCGATGGTGGCGACAACGGCCTCAGGTTGGTCTACTTGATGCTGCAAGAGCATCACGACGTTTACAAGGGTAGGTTTTTAATCAATCATTCGCCACAGAATGCGATTAAAACCTACCCTTGATACACTCACGGCACTAGGGAGTGAGAGAATTTAGGCTTGTTGGACCAATTCGACCACCACTGTGCCACTTGCATCCAGCAAACTCAGCTTATCGCCAGTAATCTTATAGCTAGTTACTTTTTCTAGTGCCTGAAACAAGGTGGTTTCTTGTTGTTGCAATTCGTTTTCAGCACAAGCCATCTTGGTTGACATCAATGGGCCAAGGGTCAACTGTTCGCCAGCAACTTTGGCCTCGCCCGAATAGCCATTACAGCCACTATGACCTGAAGCGCGGCCATCCAATTCAAAAGTTAAAGGTAAGGCTTGTGTACCTTTAATTGGTTGACCATTGATTTGCAAAACATTCCAGCTTGAGCCAGCCAAGCCAGTAGCACCAGGCTGTGAGACATCAACGGTGGGCACATTGGTTGGCATCGCGGTTGGTGTGGTCGCACCACCACAGCCAGCCAAAACAGCTAAGAGAGCAAATATCGTAAACGTGCGGCGCATTGGGTATCCTCCAAAAAAAGTATCTGTTACAAAGCCAAAACGTTAAAACTCGGCCAAAAGTTCCCTAAGAAATTAATATCGCTGTGCTATAATAGGCCACAGATTCGCCAAAATGTAACCCGCTTACAATGGTGGCAGGAGGAATACATGGATATTACCCATAAAGCCTATAATCGCGTTGATGTTATCACAGTGTCAGGGCGCTTGGCTGCAGAGACCAAAGATGCCCTGAACGATAAGATTAACCAGATTTTCGAGGAAAATCGCCATTTGATCGTCCTCGATCTCGAAAACTTAGAGTATATCAGCAGCCCAGGTTTACGGGTGTTGATCGAAGCTCGCAAAAAAGCCCGCGAATGGAAATTAAGCGAACTCGACCGTGGTGATGTGCGGATTGCCAATCTGCCTCAACGGATTCGCGAAGTATTCGACTTGACTGGCTTCACGCCATTGTTCCAAATTTACGACGACTTGGTGGAAGCTGTTGGTAGCTTCTAGACGAATTTCGGTGAGACGATATGGCGCAAACCGCTGAACTTAAACTGCCAGGGCTGCTCGATTCGCTCGGTGCTCTGTGTAAGTTTGCCTATCAGGCAGCACTTGATGCTGGGCTTAACGAACATACGGCGTGGGAAATTGAATTGGCAGTTGATGAAGCCGCCACCAATATCATCCAACACGCCTACTCTGCTGAACGTCCCGGTGATGTTCGCTTGGTCTGCGGACGCGATGGCAGCCGTTTTGTAGTACGACTGTTCGATCGCGGGGTTCCTTTTGATCCTGAAACTGTTCCTCCTCCAGATCTCACCTCATCAATCGAAACTCGCGAGGCTGGCGGCCTCGGAATGTATTTGATGGGCAGGATGATGGATGATGTGCAATTCAATTACAATCCTGAAACTGGTGAAAACGAGTTACACATGAGTAAAATCGTTGGGACACGACTGCCCGAAGATGTGCGGGTTGTGCCAGTTCAAGGCCGGATTGATGCCACGGCAGCACCAGCCTTAGCGACGATTGTCCATGAGGCCGCCGAAACTGGCGGGCGGCGCATCTTGCTTGATCTTACGGGCGTAACCTTTTTAAGCAGCAGCGGTCTGCGGATTTTGCTGTTGTTGGCTCGCGAACTCAAAGGCTCCAACGGCGAACTACGCTTGTGTTCATTGCAACCAGCGGTAGCCGAGGTCTTTACCCTGACAGGATTCACCCAAATCTTTACCATTCACCGCACTCGTGATGAAGCGCTTGCAGCGTTGGCAGATGTTGAGTAAGGTGCATGTTAGCCAGTTTTGATCGTGGAACCCGACTCTCGAAACATCGCATGGTGGCCCTTGGTTGGGCTGCCATGCTCTTTTTGTTGGCAAGTGCCAGCATTATTTGGCAAGGCTTGCCAGTTTTCAACTCGGCTACCTTGCCAGTAGCTGGCGCGTTATTGCTGTTGCTCGATGGCTTGGCAGTGCGTGATCGTTCGAACCAACCGCTTAGCCTCTCCGGCATTGTGCTCTTGGCCGTGGCGTTGATTAGCACGCCCAGCACAACCTTGGTTTTAGCCGCCGCCTCAGGTTTATGCATTCGGCTGGGTCGTTTGGCCCGCTCACGCTACGAAGAATGGGGCCGCCGCGCCCTTGAGTCTGGCGCACGTACCTTGGGCATCGCGCTCGTACTGCCATTTATCAACGATTTTGGGTTGTGGTCAAAATTGATCATACTCATCATCAGTTATATTGTGGTGGTTCAAGGCGCACGCTTGATCTTTGCTTTGCTCTGGGATGGCAAGCAAATCACCATGGGCACGTGGCAGGTCAGCGCTCCCAACATTTTCTCAATCGAAATTTTGCCTTTGCCGCTAGCAGCAATTGGTGCTCAAATGGCCGAAGATTTTCCCTTTAATTTGGTGGCAATCTCGGCAGCAGGCTTAGTTGGCAGCGCATGGATGGTGCAACGCGCCAGTCGATCATTAGGTTTGCAGCGCCGCACCGTGGCTGAACTTGGCCAAATCAATGCGATCAGTCGCGCGATCATTCGGGCCGAATTAGATGTTGATTCGTTGTGCCAGTTGGTCTATGGCGAGGCCAGCAAGGTTGTCGATACCAGCAATTTTCGCTTGGGCTTGTTTGAAGGCCGTTTCTTTGAACTCAAAGTGCGGGTGCAAGATGGCCATCATGAGCCACCCTTGCGCGTCGAACTCCCCAATGATCGTGGCATCGTCAGTTGGATTCGGCGCACAGGTCGCTCGTTGTTGGTCGAAGATTTTGACAGCGAAATGGATCGCTTGCCAGCTCAGCCAACCTACCAAGCCGAATATCCGCCACGTTCAGGGGTCTATATTCCGTTGATGACTGGTGACGAGGTTTTGGGCACAATTTCGATCCAAAGCAGCGAACCTCGCGCCTTTGATACCGACGATTTACGCTTGCTCTCGCTGATTGCCGACCAAGCTGCGGTTGCGATTGACAAGGCACGCGCCTACTCAGCAGCTCGTCGTCGTGCTGCCCAACTAGCCACAATCGGCGAAGTTAGCCGCCAAGTTACGGCGATTCTCGATTTGGATCGTTTGTTGCCTTCAGTTGTCCATCGGATTCGGGTCAGCTTTGGTTATTCGCAAGTACATCTTTTTACCTTTGATGAATTGCATCAACAGCTTTTCTTCCGTGCCAGCACTGCCAGCGATAGCCCATTTTGGCAACGCCAAGGCAAACGCTTACCATTAGGCCTGGGCATCGTTGGCCATGTCGCCGTCACTGGCGAGCCAATGCTGGTCAATGATGTACGCGAAGAGCCGCGTTTCTTGCCCGATCAACATGGCATCGCCGCCGAATTAGCTGTACCCATGCGAGTTGGCCAGCAGTTGCTCGGCGTGTTGGATGTACAAAGCGAGAGCTACGGCGCGTTTGATGAAAATGATTTCTTCGTGGTGCAAACCCTCGCCGATCAAATTGCCATCGCGATTGATAGCGCCTCGGTCTTCCAATCACAACAAGAGGAAGCTTGGGTGCTCAACGCCTTGTTGCAATCAGCCGAAAATTTTGCCTGGGTCAGCGAGATCAGCGAAATGCTCTATCTCAGCGTGCGCTTGCCAGCCTTGTTGGTTGGTTGCGAACGCGCCTTATGTCTTCTTTGGCAGCGTGAAAGCAATCGCTGGATTTTGGCTGAAGGCTGGGGCTTGACCAATGAACAACGCCAATCAATTGGTGCGAGTGCCACCGATGAGCAAGTGCCCTGGCTCGAACGCATGCGCTCCGAAGGCGAATCATTTGCAGCCGAGTTGGTCGATCTCGAACAGCTTTCGAGCGCAGGCTTAGTGCCCTACAGCAGCTATGGCGCAGTGCTGGCCCAACCGCTCAACTCGCGCGGGGCCACGCTGGGGGTGCTGTTGTTAGAACAATGCGGCCACGACGAAACGTGGCTGCCACGCCAAATTACCATCGCCGCCGGAATTGCCGGCCAAGCTGCGGCAGCAATTGAAAGTGCCTTACTGGCGCAAATTGAAGCTGCCCGCCAACATATTGAACAGGAAATTAGCGTTGCCCGTGAAATTCAAATGAGCTTGTTGCCCTCACGCTTGCCGCAACTCGCAGGCTGGGATAGCGGCGCACATTGGAATTTGGCCCGCCAAGTTGGCGGCGATTTCTACGACTTTTGGAGTTTTCGCAGCGGGCCTTCAGCAGGCGAGATGGGCTTTGTGATTGCCGATGTCTCGGATAAGGGCGTACCTGCGGCCTTGTTTATGGCACTTTCGCGCTCGTTAGTGCGTGGTGCGGCGCTTGACGGCTCGCCACCATCACAGGCGATCGAACGTGCCAACCGCTGGATTATGCGCGACAGCCAATCGTATATGTTCGTAACGCTTTTCTACGGAATTATTAATCCAGTGACTGGGCGTTTGCGCTACACTTGTGCTGGGCATAATCCGCCATTGCTGTATCGCGCCGCTACAGGCCAGATTGAGCAATTGCGCACACCTGGAATTGCCTTGGGCGTAATCGATGATGCAGTTTTAGGCGAAGCTGAAACGATTATTGAATTAGGCGATGTTTTGGTCTGTTATACCGATGGCGTAACCGAGGCAGTTGATAGTACAATGGATGAGTGGGGCGTGCCACGTTTGATGGAGACGATTCATCAGACCGCCCACTGCGATGCAGCGACTATGTTGCATACAATTAGTAGTCGCCTTGCAGCGCATACTGGCGATTTACCAGCCTTCGATGACCTTACTTTAGTGGTGATTAAACGGCTGGCCGATGCCAATCAACCTGTTTGAGGAATTTGATCGTGCGTCTCCTAAATAAACATGTGATCATCACTGGTGGCTCCAGCGGCATTGGCTTTGCCACAGCCCAACGCATTTTGGCCCGCGGAGCCTCGGTTTCGTTGATCGCTCGCAATCGGATTCGGTTGGTCGAGGCTGCCGAACGCTTACAACCCTTGATCAATCGGGCTGGGCAGCGGATCGAAATTGCCACCGCCGATGTGCGAGTTCGCCATGATGTCAGTCAAGCCATCGCCGATCTGATTCAACGGGCTGGTCCATGTGATGTGTTGATCGCTGCCGCTGGTGGCGTTCAAGCTGGGCCATTTCAACAACTTGATGATCAAGTCTTTCGTGATCTGATGGATTTAAATTATTTTGGTACGCTGCACGCGATTCGTGCGGTTGTGCCACATATGCAAAATCGCCGGGTTGGCTCGATTGTCGCGATTTCATCAGTGGCTGGTTTAGTGGGGGCGTTTGGCTATAGTGCCTACACTCCTACTAAATTCGCGATTCGCGGGCTGATGGAAGTCTTGCGCCCAGAACTAAAAGCTTATAACATCACTACAAGCGTGGTGTATCCAAGCGATATTCAAACCGAGGTTGGGCAAACCAGCAGTAATGGCGATAGCAGCCTGAGCAATCAGCAGCCAATTAACGCCGACCGAATTGCCCAAGCGATTGTCCGTGGCATTCTCAAACGCCGCTTTATCATCACCGCCGATGCCCAAAGCTCATGGTTGGTGCGGGTTGGCAACTTGGCCGCGCCAATCTTAAACAGGTTCTTTGATCGTCCTGTGAAGCGTTCACAACAGCAACCAAAGCCCCACGAGGATAACACCCCACCAACAGGCTTGGTTTAAGGAGAGCATTATGCAATCGTGGTCGGATGATATTCAGCAACAAGCCGCCGTGTTTAACGCGATTGGGGCCGATTATGAGGTGATGTTTGGCAATAATCAAGATCAACAGGATCTCAGTCAATGGTTGGCTGATCTGTTGGAGCCAAACTCGAAAGTACTCGATTCCGGCTGTGGTACAGGCATTCCCACCGCCCAAACCTTGGCCAAAGCTGGCCATGAAGTAACCTGTCTCGAAATTTCAGCTTCAATGCTCAATTTGGCGCGGCAAAATGTGCCCAATGGCCAATATGTGCTCGACAGCGTTAATCACGTTAATTTTGAGCCTGCCTCATTTGATGCAGTTGTCTCGTTTTTTGCCTTGCTGATGCTGCGCCGCAGTGATATTGAGCATGCGTTACAGCAATTCCATCATTGGCTCAAACCTGCTGGCTTGTTGCTGCTCTCCATGGTCGAAGGCGATTTTGATTATATTCAAATTGTGCTCGGCGATCAGCCAGTCTTTGTGACGGCCTACCCTCAAGCCCAACTTGAAGCCTTGATCACCAAATCAGGCTTCCAAATTCTCGAAACCCGCCTGCAACATTATGTTCCCCACCATGGCGCAACTCCTGAAACCCAAATTTTCATCGTCGCCCAACGCGATTAACGTTAAAATTAAAATGCTCTGCTTCGAAATTGAAGCAGAGCATTTTTTATGTTTACTAATGTATATAGATGCACTGATACAGTAAATCCACAAAACAAATATTAGGGGGTGCAGGGGGATTAAAGCCCCCTGCATTTCCCGCCTTGAGGCGGGACGGAAGGGTGGTGAAACTTTATGGATGTAAATGGACGTAAATCGAGAGTCTATTTAGATATGTTTACTTACTGATCAACGGCAGATACTGCACCGAACTCGTATCATAATCATCAAGATAGGCCGCAACCCACGCCAGCGGCGAGTTCCAGTTAATCGTCACTTCATTGGTTGACCACGAATCGATATGATCAACATAGCACTTCAAGGCCGCGCAACCAGCCAATTCGACTTGAGCATAGGGGTCTTGAATGCTTGAATTTGGCCCACCAGCCACCACACCTGGCGGCGTACCAGGATACTCTGGATTAATTTGCTTGGCCCAGAAGCGATGATGTGGATTGGTCAATGAGACCGAGCCATAGCCCGAAATATACGAGCGATTCAGTGGATTACGCCCCAACAAGTAAGCCATGCCTTGGCTAATTGCATCGGCATAGCTGGCATCGCCAGTAAAGTCGCCTGCCAAACCCATTACAATCATATTATTCAGAATTGATGAGTTGGAACCCCAAGGATATTGCAGACCTGGATCGTATGGAATGCCATAGCCACTGGATTGCTGCGCAGCCACAAATTGATCAGCCGCTGCAATGACTGCGGCACGGGCAGTTTGGCGCTCAGCACTACTCAAATCATTGGGAACCAAGGCCAACGACAGGGTGCCAAGGCTGGCCACGCCGCCCCAGTTCATGGCGCTACCACCACCAAGATCAAGCTGCAAATAATAGCTCGATTCTTCAATTGCTTCGCGATAGGTGGCCGAGCCAGTTGTGATATACAATTCGGCGGCGGCCCAATACCATTCATCATTCAAGGTGCTATCGCCATAGCCACCACCGCCATTGAAGTTATCGCGGGCGATTTCGTTAGGATAGGCCAAGGCTGCTTGCCAAGCTCGTTCAGCCGCCACCAAACAACGGTCAGCAAAGGCTTCATCGATCTCACGCCAAATCCGTGAACATTGGGCAGCGGTCGCAGCCAAGTTCAAGGTTGCGGCGGTACTTGGTGGATACAAATAGCGCATTTGGCTATCTTCGTGTGGAGCCATTGGCAAACCAGTCCAGTTCGCATCGTGAACTTTATGGTGCACCATACCCGTTTTGGAAACTGGCGCAGTCGTAGGAATTTGCATTCCTAGCATAAACTCCATATTCCAGCGCACTTCATCCAACAAATCAGGCACGCCATTGTTATTTTCGGGAATATTCATGGTGCCATCGGCAAATTGGGCTAGGCTCTCGGGGCCACGTTGCTGCGCTCGTTCATATTGATTGAGCAACGTCCAGACCGAAATGCCACTGTTGACCACATATTTGCCATGATCGCCAGCATCGTACCAACCCTTCGAAACATTGAGTTGATAATCGCAGCCAGGCCAGCTTTGGCCTTGGGTGTCAGTGCCAGTAAAACAGGTTACCGAGGTATCGCCTTGGTTGGGTGCAACCCCGATGTGGCCTGCTGGTCGCGTCCATTGCTCACCACCAGCATAGGGCATGGTAATCGCAATCCCGCTGCGATTATGGTAGAAATAGGCCAAAGCATCATATTTCATCCGCGAATACAAGCCTGCCTCGATGGCAAATGGATAGCTCGTTTCGCTACCGATGCTCAGATAATAGCCTTCACCAACCGTTTGGTAGCTTGAAAAATCGATCAAATGCACATGTTCAGCCGAGGCTGATTCTTCGCCATACACCGTGGTTTGGCCGCTTGCCACCACTGCATCAGCAGTGTTATGCAATTGCCAAGCCAATGGCTCAGTCGCAGGATGCACCAAACTTGCCACTTTGCTCATCGTGGGCAAATAGCTGGCTTGGTTGACCCGAATTCCGGTTTCTAACATATACAAACTCACCTGATCAATACAGATCGTCGGGGTTCCGATGCCACCCATTTGGAACAACAACGAAGCTGCATCGCTATAGGCCGATGTAAAATTATAGACAAATTCTGTCCAGGCCGAGTTGAGCACTGGATCAGCCGAAAAATAGCCAGTGTATGGCTCGGCATTTTTTTGCAAACGCACGGGCAAAGTGACTGGCACAGTTGATTTGGCAGCAAATTTAAGCTGATAGCTCACACCAGCTTCAATCGCAATGGTATGTTGACCAAGCTGCACATCCCAAGGATTTGTGCCAGGAGTGTTGATCGTCAAACACGCGCCATCATCGGTGTTCACACTGACATCGCCGCCAGTCCACCAAGGCGGTAGGCCACCAACAAACTCGCCATTTTGCACCAAATTGCCCGATGGCTCGACCGGGCCAGTTTCGCCCAACACTTGCACATCGTCAATTGTCAGTACATTCGTGCCTTGGCCGCCCATTTGAAATTGAAAAGCAGCCCCAGCATCATCAAAGCCTGAGGTAAAAACAAATTGATGGGCTTGATCGCTCGTGGTCAAGGTAACATCTTGGCTAAAATAGTTGGTATAGGGCGAGGCCTCTTTTTGCAGTTTCATCACCACAGTACCAGTGGTTGAGGCACGGATGCGAAACGTGACAGTGTAGGTTTGGCCTGATTGAAGCGGAACTCCATTTTGGCCAACGATTGCATCCCATGGATTACTACCAGCATTATTGATGGTTGCGACTAATGCACCACTCGCAGTATCAGTAGCGACCGAGCTTGTGGCCCACCATGGCGCAAAACCAGCGCTGAAATCGCCATTTTGCAGCAAATTACCAACAGTTTGCGGGGGTTGAGCATAAATCTGTGAGGTGGCTGGCACAATCGCTTGTTGGCAGCCTAACGCAATAACCAACCAAAAGACGAAAAATCCTCGTGCCCAAAAGCTCCTCGTCGAACGGATACCAATCACGGTACGGCTGTGGTCAGCGCTCATTGCTGCCTCCATGATTCACTTCATTGGAATCGGTCTCAATACATCAGTGTAAATGAAGGAAGGTTGTTGAGACGAAAGCTGCTGCTACAGCGCGATGCAATTGGGAGTGCTTTCGTCGGCAATTGAGAACGATCTCATAACTAGATAGCATATAATAGCATAGGATTGTGCCGTATAATGCAACCAGCAATTTTGCCGCGTTGAAGCTTGATTGGCTTGAGGAACCCATGCAACCCGCCCGCACCAGCCACAACTATACACCCATGCCATTTCGCCGCTTACTGCGCTGGTCGATGATACTCTCAACCGTTTTGGGCTTTATCATCCTTATTCCAGTCGCAACCTCGGGCCTGAATGTTGAAAATGTGCTTATGACCTTTGGCTCTAGCTATTCAATTGGGCTTGCAGCGCCATCGCTAGTCTTTTTTTTGCTGCGCTGGACAATGCCAATCGCCCAACGCCGCAACTGGTCGCCAATTCGGGCTTGGTCGTTGGCAGCATTTTTGGGTGGACTGATTGCCACCATTATTTATGCAGTGATTTTTGGGCTATTTTTTATTGCCGCCAACGAACGCCTCAACTTCATCATCTTTTGGACGATCCTTGGTTCGTTACTTTCAGCAGGCACCACTGGTCTATTTTACACAGCCGAGCGCGTGCTGAATGAACTCGACAAAGGCCGCCAAGCCTTGCGCCACAATGCCGCCCTTTCGGAAGAATTGCGGCTTGCTCGTATGATCCAAGAAGGCTTGCTGCCCGATCATCCACCTGAGATCAATGGTTTAGCGATTGCTGGCGGTTGTTTTCCCGCCCATGAAGTTGGCGGCGATTTGCTGAGCTACGATTTAACCGCTGATGGCCGTTTATGCCTTAGTGTGGGCGATGTAACGGGCAAAAGCGTCAGCGCAGCCATGCTGATGGGCATTACGCTGGGAGTGCTTCAAGCAGAAATTTATGATCATGAAGAGCCAGCGACTGTGCTCAGCGAGCTTGATCGCTGGTTGCGCACCAAGCGTCAAACCAATAATTTTGTGGCCTTGCAAGTCGCCTTGTTCAACCCCCAAACCAGTAGTATGCTCTTGGCCAATGCTGGGCAATTAGCACCGTTGCGTCGTCGCCAGCACGAAGTAGAGTTTCTAGAAATTAAGGGCAGTTTGCCGCTAGGAATGGGGCCAACGATGCCCCATGTTCAAGAGCAAGTCAGTTTGCAATCTGGCGATTTGCTGGTGTTTTATACCGATGGCGTAGTTGAGGCCCAAAATGCTAAGGGTGAAATGTGGGGCTTCGAAAGTTTGATCAATCTAGTCAAAACGATCAAGAGCAACCACCCGCATGAAATTGTCCAAGCAATTCTCACAGCAATTCGTAGTTATACCCACAACATCGAACCGCACGACGATATTACCTTGGTCGTGGTGGCTGTTCAATAAATTATGTCAAATAAACACCAGATTGAGCATATTCAACTTGAGCATAATGCCTTAGCGCCAATGTTCATCGCCAAACTAGAGCCACATCACATCCCCAACGTGGTTAATCTGCCACACCGCCATAGCTTCCACGAGCTTTTATGGATCAGGGCTGGTACTGGGCGACATTGGGTTGATCAGCAATCGTACCCATTACAAGCCCACACTTTAGCTTTAGTGGCTCAAGGCCAAGTGCATGTTTTTGAGCAGGCCGAGGCACTTGATGGCTATTATCTGCGCTATGATCAGGCGTTTCTGCCCACCCAAGCTGATGAGCAACAACCAAGCTTTCGAGCCAACGGCGGGCTACAACTGAGTGCTGTCGATAGCCAAATTATCGATAGCTTGTTTGAATTATTGGCCCACGAATATCAACGTGAAGATTGTTTAGCCAAATATCACAGCCTACGCCATTTGCTGCTGACCCTCCTTTGGCAAAGCCAACGGCTGAGCCATGCCGCCGATCAACCACCACAATCAGCCAATTATGCCATGTATCGCCAATTTTTGGCGCTGCTCGAACAAGCATTTCAGCAGCATCATGACATTCACTATTATGCCGATCAGCTTAATCTGAGCAAAACCCAATTGGCGCAAATTATCAGTCAGCACAGCGGCCAACCACCCAAACGCATCATTCTCAAACGAATTTTGCTCGAAGCACAGCGTTATTTGCAATTTACCACCATGCCAATTCAACAACTAGCCCAAAGCCTCGGCTTTCATGATCCCTTCCATTTCAGCAAATTTTTCAAGCAAGAGCTAGGCATTTCGCCACGCCGTTATCGCGAACAAAGCTTCAAAAAATGATATGTTCTGCTCAAAATTTTTCCATTTCTTCGATCTCCCACAATCGTTACAATAAAGCGATGGCTCGCATTCCAGCAGGTGCGAGCCAGCAATGAATTAGCACAATCAAACGAGGGCTTCATGAAACGGATCGTGATCGATCAAAAAATTGCAGTTTGCGTCGTCTTTGTAGCGGCGTTATTTATGAGTATTATGGATGGCACGATTATCAACGTGGCACTAGCAACCATCCAACAAGATTTTGGCGCGAGCAGCAGCGCAATCAATGCAATCGTGGTGATCTATTTAATTTGTATTGCGGTGGTAATTCCAGCTTCGGGCTGGTTGGGCGACCGTTGGAACACCAAATGGGTCTTTTTGACCTCACTTGGTTTGTTCACCTTGGCCTCGCTGGCCTGTGGCTTAGCCCAAAATATCGAGCAATTAATGCTAACTCGGGCTGCTCAAGGCATCGCCGCTGGTGCATTGATGCCTGTCGGTACGACCATGCTTTTCCGCACCTTTCCGCCGCACCAGCGCATCCAAGTTTCGCGGGTGCTGATTATCCCGACGGTCATTGCGCCCGCAGTTGGGCCAGTGCTCGGCGGATTTTTAGTCGATCATCTGTCATGGCACTGGGTCTTTTTCGTCAATGGCCCAATTGGCTTAGCCGCGCTGATCTTCGGGGTCATTTGGTTGCAAGCGCCAGCCCAAGAAGAAGTTGGCGCATTCGATTGGATGGGCTTTATTTTAGCGGGAGCAGGCTTTGCCGCGTTGCTCTACACCTTGACCGAAGGTGCGAGCAAAGGCTGGGGTTCGCCAATCATTTTGGTGAGTGCCGCGATTGGGGTTGGCGCACTTGCCGCGCTGGTGGTCGTTGAATTAGCCAAAGCCAAGCCAATGCTTGATCTGCGGCTCTTCTCCATTCCCTTGTTTCGCATTAGCAATTTAGTAGCGATTTTCGGCTCAGCCGCTTTTACAGGCATTCTGTTTCTGATGCCCCAATTTTTGCAAAATGTGGTTGGAGCCAGTGCGCTCGAATCGGGCTTGACCACCTCGCCCGAAGCAATTGGTGTAGTGCTATCGAGCCAAATCGTAGCGCGACTTTACCCCAAAGTTGGCCCACGCCGCTTGACCTTTGGCGGGGTTTTAGGGGTTGCTGTGATGATGGGCTTGATGAGCACAATCGATGCTGAAACCAATTTGTGGTTGGTACGTGCCTTGATGTTTGGCACAGGCGTGGGGATGGCCTACCTCTTTTTGCCAATTGAGGCCGCCGTTTTTGCCCAAATTCCCCATGCTTCAACTGGCCAAGCCTCGGCAATTTTCAGCATGCAACAACAACTTGGTTCGGCCTTGGGCGTAGCCATTTTGGGCAGCGTGTTGGCGCTCAATCATAGCGGCACAACAATCAATCAAAATGCCCAAAGCTATCAGTATGCCTTCTTGGCAGCAGCAATTTTGGCATTCGTTTCAGCTTGTGTAGCGTTGTTCATTCGCGATCGCGATGCAGCAGCGACTATGGCGGAACATGGCGAGCACAGCGAATTAAGTCATTCAATCGCCTAAAACAAAGGCGGCGCATGCTGTTACTCATGCGCCGCCAATCGTTTAACTATTTAAATAACTTCTTGGTCACGCAAACGCGGCTGCGGATCATCGCCACGGCTGCTAGGGCGTTGTTGCGGTTGTTGTGGTTGGCCGCCAAATAAACCGCCACCACCAAATAATTGCCCAAACAAATCGCTAAGTCCACCAAGGGCATCGCCATAGCCACCTTGCGGCTGTTGTTGCTGGGGTTGTTGCGATTGTTGCGGTTGACCACCACCAAATAATTCTTCAAAACCGCTGGTTTTGCTTGGCTCGCCACGGCCAGCGCTCAGGCCATTGG